>JANNBP010000492.1:0-53169 GCA_031385555.1 Deltaproteobacteria bacterium
CTCGACAACCTCCAGGTCTACGGCGACGCGCTGGAGGCGACCGGGGATCCGCGCGGTCAGCTGATCGCGATCGATCTGCACATCGCGAAGCACGGTTCGAGTCGTGACCTCGAGTATCGGCGGCGCCAGCGGTTGCGCGACTGGCTCGAGCTGCCGCACACCGTCGATCCGACGAAGGGCCCGTGGAAGGCCGTGTCGTTCAAGTTCGGCTTCGTCGACGATCTGCGCGCGAGCAACAACTACGGTTTCGCCGCGCTCGCAGAGCAAGTGCTGAACAGTCCCGCGGGACGCTTCGTGCGTGGCCTCTCGCTGTCGCTGCGCATGCCGCTGGTCGCAGCGGTGCTCCGCACGCTCGGTAGCGCGCCGCGGCCGTGGCTCGATCGGCTGGCGATCGTGTCGCGCTCCCGGACCTCGCCGCCCTCGTCGGTGTGGGGCAGGCAACCGGCGCTGCTCGATCAGGCCTGGGTCCCGTCGGTGATCTCCGCGACGCCGCGCTTGCGCTTGCTCGAGCTCGCGGGCAATCGCCTGCTCCGTGCGTTCCCGCATCCCCACGTGTCCCGCCTGCGGCTCGACGGCGTCGATGCGTTCCAGGCGATCCTCGAACCAGGTCCCGAGCTGCCCGCGGCGCGCGAGCTCGAGCTGACGTTCGCGCACGCCCCCGATGCGCCCGTGCTGATGGAGCGGCCGTGGCCCGCGCTGGTTCCGGCGGAGAGCTTTCCCACCTTGACGCGCCTCGATCTCTCGGAGAACTGGACGCGCGCGACCACCGACACGCAGGTCGGCGTGTTCGACGTGCTGCCCGAGCTCGGCGTCCGCAACCAGCTCGAGGAGCTGCGGTTGTGGGGAATCCTCGACGACAACGAGTGGACGCGGTTCCGGCGCGTCGGGATGCCGAGGCTCCGCGTGCTCGAGGTCGAGCATCTGCCACCGCACCTGGAGCGCGAGGCACCGGGCGTCTCGATCGCGAAGGTGGCGGCGCACTGGCCGCGCGATGCCGGGGCGATCGGCGAAGTCTTCGCGACCGTGTCGGGCGGGCCGTCGCAGCGGCTCCCGCTCGCTGGGTTGATCCTCGTCTATCGCCGCGCGCGCAGCTGGATGTCGCGCGAGGCCTACGACGCATGGCAGACGGTGTGGCAGACCGTCGAGGCGCTACCGTACGGCCTCGAGGGCGGCGTGTCGTCGACGATCCTGCGCGGTGCGCTCGACGGGCTCGGCTACCTCGACGCCAGCCATCGCGATCTGTGGCCGTGGGCGAGGCTGCAGCAGCACCTCCAGGTGCTGCGCGAGGACGGCGAGGTCCGGATGACCATGCACGAGCCGTAGCGTTATCCTGGCACCGTGAGCGTGATCAAAGAGATCGAGCTGTTCTTCCAGGAGGGCTCCTCCGACAAGGTCTACAACGCGATGATCGTGAAAGAGGGAGGCCTCTACACGGTCAAGGTCGCGTGGGGGCGCCGCGGCAGCACGCTCAACACCGGCGCGAAGGCAGTCAAGGTATCGCTCGCGATCGCGGAGAAGAAGTTCGCGTCGTGCGTGCGCGAGAAGACGAACAAGGGCTACCAGGAGATCACCAAGGAGGTGATGCCGGCGGCCGTCGCGCCACCCGAGGGTGAGGGTTCGGGCAGCAAAGCACCGCGGGCGCGGGCACGCGTCGGTCATGCGGCGCAGTTGCTCGAGCCGATCGAGGACGACGAGCTCGACAAGTTCCTCGCCGACGAGACCATGCTCGCGCAGCAGAAGATCGACGGCATGCGCGTGCTGACGCACATCGGCGACGCGCTGATGGTGACGAACCGCGACGGGCAGGTGACGACGAAGGTCGACATGCGCAAGCTCGAGGGGCTCGAGTACTTGCCGCACGGCACGATCGTCGACGGCGAGCTGCTCGACGACGGCTACTGGCTGTTCGACATCCTCCAGTGGGGCGAGGAGGATGTCCGCGATCGCGGCTACCTCGAGCGCTGGGAGCTGCTCTACGAGGAGGCCGAGCCGGCGCTGTCGGGCGAGATCCGGATCGTCCCGGTCGCGAAGGGCAAGAAGGCGAAGCGCGCGCTCTACGACAGGCTGAAGGGCGCGGGTGCCGAGGGCATCGTGTTCAAGCGCAAGGACGCGCCTTACACCGCGGGGCGCGGCAGTACGCAGCGCAAGCACAAGTTCATCAAGAGCTGCGATGTGGTCGTGCTCGAGAACGCGGGCAACGCGTACCTGATGGCGGTCTACGACGGCAAGAAGCTGTTCGAGGTGGGGAAGGTGTTCGCCGGGACGACGAACGCGTCGAGAAAAGCCCTCGACGCCGCGCTCGGTCGCGGCGAGAAGCCGATCTGCGAGGTCCGCTACCTCTACGCGAGTGACGACCACCAGCTCTACCAGCCGGTGTTCGTGCGGACGCGTGACGACAAGCCGGCGAAACAGTGCGTGCGCGATCAGTTGCACACGACGTGTCGCGAGGTGGTGATCTAGATGGGGCCCGGGGCCGCCGGCCGCGTGTTCTGAGGCCAATCCGGACCGCCCCGCTCCGGGTGTCAGACCTAAGCGGTATCAAGTCCCCGATGCGGATCTACTTCGTCGGCAGTCACGCGACCGGAAAGACCACGCTCTGCCGGTACGTCTCGCGCAGGTTCGGCCTGCCGATGATCACCGAGGTCGCGCGCGCCGTGCTCGCCGAGATGGAGACCGGGTTCGATGCGCTGCGCACGGACATGGATCTGGTCGGCGAGTACCAGGAGCGGGTGTTCGCGCGGCAGATCGCCGTCGAGCACATGCACGATGGCAAGTTCGTCTCGGACCGCGCGTTCGATAACCTCGCGTACGTCGCCGAGCACACCACCAACGCGGCCATGATGATGAACGACCCGCGGTTCCACGACTACATGAAGTGGGTCGCGAGCGGCATCGTGTTCTTCCTGCGGCCGCATCAGTCACTGCTCAAAGACGATGGCGTGCGCGCCGGCGTCTCGTGGGATTCGGTCCTGCGGATCGACGGCATGGTCAAGCTGATGCTCGAGCAGTACCGGGTCAGCTACCTGCCGATCGAGTCGGTGTCGATGCAGGAGCGCGTGCGCGCCGTCGAGTTCGTATTGTCGCGATGCGGGCTCTCGCCGGTCGAGGTCAAGAAGCCGCGCACGCGGGCCACCACGATCCCGCCGATCCCGAGCATCCACCAGCCGTCGCTGCCGGGTGTCACGCCCAAGCTCGCGCCGCCGACGAGCGTCGAGTCGTGGCCGTACGCGCTGGTCGACAGCGGCGATCACGAAGCGTAGCGTCCGGCGCCTCGCTTCGAACCGGAGGGGCAACGCGACTACCGCCGGATGTCGCACGACAATCGACACTCCACTCCGAGATCTTGCTCCGAGACCGAAACCCCGACAGCGATGACACGTCTCGCGGGTCGTCCCGAGAGTGTCCGTCCCGCAACTCGCAGGATTGTCGAGTCCTCGCGGTGGTTCGCTGGTTGCTAACGTGGGGACCTCATGGCGAAGACCTTCCTCGTTCTGATGATCCTGATCGCGCGGACGGCTTCGGCCGACGAGCCCACGACGCCCAACGTTGTCGCTCCGCCCGCGCCGTTCCCGACCAGCAACCCGGTGACCATGACGCCCGAGGATCCGGTCAGCGAGCGCACCGCGCTGTGGCTGTCTGTCGGGGGTACCCTCGGTGCGTACGGGGTGTTCGCCGGCGCCGCGGCGCTCGGACCGAGGTTCGACGTGGCACGTGGCGTGGCGGTGCTCGGGGGGTTCGCGGTGGTCGTCGCGCCTTCGTTCGGTCACTGGTACGCGGGTAGGATCGGAACGCGCGGGCTGGTGGTGCGAATTGCCGCGGTCCCGGTCGCGATGGTCACGCTCCTGATCGCGTTCGCCGCCGGCAGCACGGCGAGTCGCGAGTTCCACCGCAACATGCTGATCGGCGGAATGTCGATCGCCGGCGGGATGTGGGTGGCCGGCACCATCGACGACCTCATCCAGGCGCCGGTCGCGGCTCGCCAGCGAAACGCGCGGATCAAGCTGATGCAGCCGTATCTCGCACCCACCGGCGCCGGCGTCTCGATCAAGTTCTGATCATCCGGGCTGGATGATCTCGTGCCGCCCTATGTCGCGGGTCGACGGCGATCACGAGGCCTAGAGACCATCGATACAGAGCTCGAAGCCGCTGCACTCGATCTCGTTGACGACGCACCCGATGAACGTCTGGATGTTGCCGTCGCTGGCACCCTTGCAGCGATTCCAGCAGGCATCGAGATCGCCGGTGTCGAAGCACTGCTGACTGTCGATGAACGAGCACGCGTTCATGCAGTCCTCGACGGCCGGATCGTCCGGTCCTGGTCCCGGGCCTCCGCTGCCGCACACGCCGACCTGCTCGCCCGGGGACTTTTGACAGGTCTGGTTGCACGCGCAGTTGGTGTCGGAGAGGCAGCCGTTCGTGCACTCGTCGGAGCCCGCTCCTTCGGCGTTGCAGTACTGGCCCGGTTGGCAGGTGCTGCCGGAGCATCCGTCGGTGAAGCCGCGATCCGTACAGACCGGTTCGTTGTCATCGTCATCGTCACCATTGGTGGGGTTCGACGCCGGGGCAGTGCATGCAACCAAGGCAAACAAGGCGACGTAGGTGAGTTTGAGCATTATGGGCCGTTCGCCAGAGCAAGCTCGATGCCTGCGCGAACTGGGCGAGACCACGTGCGAGGTGACGCTCGCGAGGCGACAGGGGAGTCTCGGGTCGTCAGGTGCTAGCGAAGGAACGGGTTCGCTTTTGCTTCGTCGCCGAGCTTGGTGGTCGGGCCATGGCCCGTGATCACCAGGGTGTCGGGATCACGGGACAACAGGCGATCCTTGATCGAGCGCAAGATCAGCTTGCTGTCGCCGCCCGGCAGATCGGTGCGGCCGATGCTGCGCCGAAACAGCGTGTCGCCGGCGAACAGGATGCGCCCGGCATCGGGATCCTCGAGGGCGAAGCAGACGGAGCCCGGCGTGTGACCCGGCGTGTGAACGACATCGAGCGTGCGCTTGCCGACCACGATCTTGTCCTCGTGCTCGATCCACCGGGTGACCGGCAGTGTGTCGCGAACCTTCCAGCCGAACATCTGGGCCTGCATCGCGAACCCGTCGTAGAGGAACGCGTCGCCCTTGTGGAGACAGATCTCACCGCCATGGGCCTCGTTGACATCGCGCGTGCAGTAGATGTGATCGAGGTGCGCGTGGGTGTGGATGATCGACTTCACGGTCAGGTCGTAGCTCGCCACGATCTGGGCGATGCGCTCGACCTCGCCGCCCGGGTCGATCACGACGGCATCCTTGGTATCACCGCACGCGAGGATGGTGCAGTTGCAGCCGAGCGGGCCGGCCTCGAAGGTCTCGCGAAGAATCACCCGCCGGGAATAGCACTACCAGCTAGCCACGCCCAGCCGGCGACGGGCGGCATCCTCGTAGAGCGCGGCGCGCAGCCACGCGCGGGCAAACGCCTCGTGATCGAGCTTGCGGCGCGCGCCGGTGGCCCCGCGACCGGCATCGTGAGCGAGCGCGGCGAGGTCGCGAAGCACGTCGGCGCCGCTGCGCAGCGCACGCTCCGCGAGTTGTGCAGCCTCGCGATCGAGCTCGCCGATCGCGTGCGTCGGTAACGTACCGGCGCCGCCGAGGACCGCGCGCTCGATGCGACGGCGGAGCGCGGCGAGGAGATCCGCGGTGGGCGGCGAGGGCGTGATCGGGATGGCGACTGCCGAGGGATCGTGCGCGGCGATCGACAGTCGATCGTAGGCGAGGTTCGAGCGACCGTGCCAGGCGTCGGGGAGCACGAGGCGCGCGTCCATCGGGCCGAGCGCGAGGATCTCGATCTGGCGTGGTGTCCCGACACGCACGCGACCGATCACGCGCACGACGATACCGGCCGCACGGGCGAGGATCACGAGGTTGTCGCGGACCGCGAGCACGCGCTGCTCGAGCGGCGTGGTGAAGCGAACCGGGATGCCACCCTGCCCGACGACGCCGACGTTGCTACCACCACTGACGAGTGGTCCCTCGAGATAGAGGAAGTCCCAGCCGGCGGGTCGCTGTTCCTCGGGTGCAGCATCGTGCGTGGCGATCGCGGCGAGCTGGGTCTCGATCGGTACGGTGAACCGCGAGGCGAGCGGCTCCGCGTCCCACCGCGACGGCTCCGACGAGCGCACCGCCCGAACCTTCTGCCCGGCACCGAGTCGGCCGTCGGCGGACGCAGTGGCATCGGAAACGAACAGGCCGGTGCGGCAGAGCTCGCGATGCGGGAGCACGGCATCGCCGATCCCCGCGGCGGCTTCGTACGCACCTGCGGCGCGACCGGCGTCACCCGCGTTGATATCGGAGCGCGAGTACATTCGACCCTTGTCGTCGATCAGGTAGGTGACGGCGCCGGCGTAGCCCGATCGCGCGACCACGGCCTCGGTGAGCACGCCGCGCAACTTTAGATTTCCGGCGGCGAAGTACTCGCGACGCGCGGTGCCGACGAGCTCCGCGCGCGCATCGCCGGTGGTCAGCGCGTGCGAGACGGCGAGGATGTCTCGCAGATCGCCGGTGAGCGTTTCGAGTGCGAACTCGGCGCGATCGGCACGCAGATCGCGGATCGAACGCAACAAGCGGGTCTGCCCGCTCGCGAGCCGATGCAGACCGACGGCGCGACACGCGTGGATCGCGCGCAACAACTCGGCCTGCGCGAACGCACCCGCGACCTCGGCGCCGCCGGCGAGGACATCGGAGGTGGCGCGAAACGCGCGCTCGGCGGCAGTGCGCATGTCGGCGGTGATCTCGATCGGTAGGGCGACCGCCACCGGTTCGGCGCTCGGCGCGGTGGGTGCCGCTCCGTCGGCGGGCTCGAGCAGCGTCACGACCGCCGCGACGTGCAGGCACTTCGGGTTGAGCAGGCACGAGCACGCGAGCTGCGTGACGACGTCATCGGCGACGACGAACGTCACGACCTCGCCCTTGTCGGTGGTCACCGTCGTGGGGGTCCACGTCCACTTGTCGGCGAGCGTCGGTTCGGCATCGAGCTTCTTGATCAGCCGCGGTGGAATCGCCGCGGTCAGGGTGCCCGCGAGCTGCGGATCGATCTTCGGGCGCGTCATCGGATCTGCGCTCCGATCCAGCGCGCGAGCTCCATCGGCGTCAGCGCCGCGACCGGCATCCCCGCCGCCGCGACCTGCTCCGCGATCGGCACCGCGTAGCGAGGGGCACCGCGATCGTCGAGCGCCGCGAGTCCGAGGCAGGTCACACCGGCCTCGACGAGGGCGCGGACTTCACCGAGCAGACCGTCGATCGAGAAGCCTTCCTCGAAGTCGGAGACGGTGATCACGATCGTGCGCTGCGGAACGGTGATCAACGAGCGCGCGTAGCGAAGCCCCTTCGCGATGTGCGTGCCACCGCCGACCGAGACCTCGAGCAGCAGCGCGAGTGGATCGTGCGCATGCTCCGAGAGATCGACGATCTCCGTCGAGAACGCGATGAACTTGACGCCGATCCACGGCACGCCCGAGAGGATCGCCGCCATCATCGCGCTGTAGATCACCGACGGCTCCATCGAGCCGGAGACATCGACGACGAGGACGACATGCCAGTCCATGTGCCGCCGGCTGCGCGACTTGAAGTACAGGCGCTCGGGGATGAACGTGACCTGATCGCCGTCGATCCGCGTGCGCGCGAGGTTGGCGGCGACCGTCTTCGCCAGGTGCAGCATGCCCGTGGGCCGGCGCGTCGCGCGCGCGCTGATCGCACCGTGGAGCGCGGGACGCACGCGGACCGCGAGCTCGCGGACGAGCTGATCGACGACGCGAGAGATCAACTGGCGCAGCCGGCCGAGCTGCGATTCTCCGAGGCCACCCTTGAGCGACAGCACCTGCTCGAGCAGCTCGACCGATGGCGTGACCGTCTCCGGATCGAGCTCCAGGAGCGCACCCACCCTGCCCTGTACCGCCGCTTGAGCGGCGACCTCCTCGAACACGCTCGCGCCGAACAGCGCCTCGATCTCGTCCTTCCACGCGCGCACGGTCGGGTAGCCATCCTCCTGCCCACCCCCGCCACCGAGCTCGCTGCGCGAACCCTCGCCGTGGCCGGTACCGTAGAGCTCGTCGAGCGCGCGCGCCGCACGACGCGCCTGCGGGTTCATCTTGTCGCGCTCGTGTCCGAGGACCATGCGCCAGCGATCGCGGACGGTGATCGCATGATCTGGCGCGTGCCCGGGGATCGCCGGCAGTTGGACGCGAACCGGTGCACCCGGCGGTGCGGCGACCAGCGAGGGACGAGCCACGCGATCCGCGGCTGCGCGACCCGCGGCATCTGCCGACGCTGCGGCGGCGAGCAGCTCGGCGGGGATCGACACCGCGACATCGAGCCCCTGTCCGCGCGCATCGGTCTCGCCGAGGCGTTCGCCGAGCGCGTACAGCAGACGTTTGCGCGCGGCCGTCGACAGCGTCTCGAAGCCTTCGCGGAGCGCCGCGACACGCGGCAGGAAGTCACCGTCGGCCAGCTGCTCGACGCGCTCGCACAGGCCGGCGAGGAACACCGGCGCGGACTCGAACAGCGGTCCGGCGATCGAGATCGATCCCTTGAGGCGCGCGGCGAGAGAACGCCGGGTGTCGAGGTCGACCGCACCGTCGAGCCAGCCGCCGATCGTCGTCGACAGCTCCTCGGGCGTGCGCGTCGAGATCAACACCTGAACCACCGCCGCGGCACCCGCGATCACCGGCGTGCCGGTCTCGACGAGTTGATCGATCGACCACCGCAACCGGCCATCACCGAGCCCCTGATGCTCCGGCCGCTCGAGCACGCGGACGAGCTCGGCGAGGGAGCGCGCATCGGCGAGCGACTCGGATCCGGCGAGCCCGAGGATCGAGGCCACCGCCGTGCTGATCACCAGCGTGCGATCGATCGGTGGTGCAACAAAAACATCGATCTCGCCGGGCACCGCATCGTCGGCGTCCGCCGGCAGCCCGACGATGTGTCCCGCCACGATCCGATCGAGCAACGCGACGAGCGCGATCAGCTCGGTCAGCGTCGCCTCGGCGAGTCGCGGGCCGCACAGCTCGACGAGCCCCTCGCGGACGAGCGCACCCGCCCCGGCTTCGGCGGCACTCGCGGTCACGACGAGCGCGACCGCGGTGAGCTTGTCGTCGGCGGCTTGCCGCGCATGTTCGGCGCGCAGCGCACCCGTCGCGGCTTGCTCGAGTGTCACGCCGCGCAACCCGGCGAGCTCGATCACCGCCTCGGTCGAAGGCGTGAACATCACGCGCCACGTGCTGGTCAGGCTCTCGACGCCCCCGATCCCCACGCCCTCGGACTGCGTGCCGTAGGGAATCCCGCAGGCGCTCATCCGTGCGAGCGCGACGTGGCGCCGGCGATCGAGTGGCGACCGCAACGGATCGAGGCGCAGATCTTCGGGCTCGGCCATCGCGACCTTCGCCCCGCGCGGCAAGCGCAATTCGTCGATCAACGCGAGCACGTGCGGCGCGAGACCGCTGCGCGGCGTCTCCGGTGCGAGGTGACCGCGGGTGCGGCCGACCATCACGTGCTGCATCGCCTTCGCGACGATCCGCCCGCGCCCCATCAGCTCGCCATGGGTCAGCGCGGTCTGCACTCCCTCGACGAGCTCGCGTCGCCCCGGCGTCGCGAGGCCGCGCAACATCGCGAGCGAGATCGCGATCTCCTGGGCGGCGCGCGCGTCGGGCACGCTCGCCGGCAACCCGCGCTGGCGAATGCCGCGCGTGATCTCGACGAGACACGCAGCGACGAGTGCCTGGACGTCGCCCTTGTCGCGCTGGGTCTCGAACAGCCGCTGCTGCCACATCGGATCGCGAATGCCGGCGGGATAACCGCTGCGCTCGTCGAGGAGCTCGAAGCCGTAGGGGATGAGCGACGAGACGAGCTCGACGCGCTGGCTCTTGATCGGCGCGGGTCGCTTCCATAGCGCGGACTTCGGAAGGAGCGCCGCGGCGTGAAACGAGCCGACGATCGCAGCGACGCGTGGACCGCCGCTACGTTTCGTCGACGGTGATGCAGTGCTCGAGGCGGCTTGCTTCGAGGGTGCGTCGCTCGAGGACGCTGTCTTGGATCTAACCTTCGGTTTGGCTGCCGGTTTCGCCGGTGCCTTCGCGAGGCGCACTCGAACTGCCTCCGCCTTGTCCGGCGCTCCCACAACGTGCTGCGGACGGAAGTAGTGCAAGTAGTCGCCGAGGTCGAGTTCGGGGCGGCGACGGTGCGACGAAGAACCTGAGCCTCCGAAACCGAACCCTGCTCGTGCGAACTTGCCCGGCGTCTGCTTTTTGACCGTCTTCTTCGACGTGTCTTTCGCCGCGGGCTTCCCAGCCGGCTTCTTCGCTGCGGGTTGTGACTTCGATTTCTTCGGTACTTCCTCGTCGGCGTCCGGTTCTTCGTCGTCCTCGGACGCTGGCTTCGTCGCAGCGGGTCTTGCCTTCGCCGGTTTCTTCGGCGGTGCCGTCTCGCCGGCGTCCGGTTCGTCGTCGTCGGGCGGCGGCGTCGGTGCTTCCTCGCCGGGCTCCGGAGCTATTGCGCCGTCCCACGCCGCGTACGCCGGATCGTCCAGCAGCGTCGCGATCGCGCCGCGCATGTGCGCCTCGCGCGCGAGATCGAGCTCGGAGACTCCACCGCCACGCACCGCATCGAGCCGCAGCGCCCAGCCATACAGCAGCGCCGCTCTGCGCACTCGTTCCGGCTCCGCCAGCGTCCCGGGGCCCTCGACGAGCGCCTCCCACGTGTCCTCGTGCGTCCCGCGCATCCGCTCGTGGATCCCGAGCGACCGGCCCTCGCGATCGCGTCCGCCGCGCTCCGCCGACGGCAGATCGATCGCCACCACCGGCACGCCATGCGCGCGCGCCCACCGGATCGCCACGAGCTCGGGCGAGAAATCCGCGAACGGATAGAACCCGAGGTCCCCACCATGCTTCGCCACCGCCGCCACCGCGAGTGGCGCACCCGCCTCGGCATGCCCGAGCCACTCGATCCACGACTGCAGATCCGCCGGCATCTCCAGGGCGATCACGGTCGGCTGATAGGCATCGAGCAACGCCGGCAACGCGACCGCACACGCAGGCGAGTGATGGCGCACGCCGTACAGCCACGGCGCAGTCGCAGCCGCGAGCTCGGCGATCGCAGTCGCCGGATCGTCATCGGGACGGAGGCTCACTTCACTAGCCCTCGAGCACGCGGCGAAGCTCGTGCAGCGCCTTCCACAACCGTGCGTCCCCCTCGGCGCGCCGCTTCACCGACGCATCCCAGTACGCGAGCAGCTTGCCGCGATCCTTGGGCTCGTCCTTCATCACCACGCCGAGCAGGTACTCGGGCAGGAGCCGCGAGACATCCTTATCGCTCGGGAAGTACGTCGCTGCGAGCCCCATCGACGCCGCGACCGCCACGGCTTCTGCCGTCGACATCACCGACGTCGGCTTCTCGACGGGCCAACCCTCGACGGTGCGACCGAGCCGCAGATCGCGGAACACGGTGACCAGCGCCTCGAGCACCGCGTCGTCGACACCGAGCGGCGCACCAGCATCCGCCACGATCTGTTTCGCACGACGGCGCACCAGCTCGGTCTCGCGCGCCAGATCGCCGATCGGCGCGATGGTCTCGAAGTTGAACCGTCGCTTGAGCGCGGCGCTCATCTCGGAGACGCCCTTGTCTCGCAAGTTCGCCGTCGCGATCACGTTGAAGCCGCGCCGCGCGGGCTCGAGGATGCCGAGCTCCGGCACCGACAGCCGGCGATCCGACAGGATCGAGACCAGCGCGTCCTGGACCTCGGGCAAGCACCGCGTGATCTCCTCGACGCGCGCCACCGCACCGCGCCGCATCGCCTGGAGCACCGGTGAGGGCACGAGCGCCTCCGGGTGCGGCCCCTTCGCGATCAGCAGCGAATAGTTCCAGCCGTAGCGAAAGTGCTCCTCGGCCGTGCCCGCGGTGCCCTGCACCGTCAGCGAGGAATCTCCAGAGACGGCGGCGGCGAGCAACTCGCTCAGCATCGACTTCGCCGTGCCGGGCTCACCGACGAGCAACAGCCCGCGCTCCCCGGCGAGCGTCACCACGCAGCGCTCGACCAGCGCGCGATCGCCGACGAACTTCTCGCTGATCACCAGCGCCTGGTTCGCGACCTTCAGCGCCTCGCCCTTCGAGCCGAGGATGAACGCCACGACCGCTTTCGGCGTCAGCTTCCAGCTCGGCGGACGCGGACCGTCGTCCCACTTCGCGAGGAAGTCGAGCTCGGCCTTGTAGATCTCCTCGGGCGGCGGCGCCTGCTCGGTCTTCGTCATCGCTTCACCTCTTCGTAACGGGGCTCGTCGCCATCTTCGATCCGCTTCCACGCACGCTCGAACAGCGCGTGGAACGGCTCCTGCGCGAGCACCTTGCTGCGCGGATACATCGCGATCTTCCACGACTCGTTCGGCGGCACTGGTGACTTGTACGCCTCCCAGCCGCCGGGTAGGAAGTGCGCACGCCCCGCCCGCTCGCGCTTCGCCTCGAGGAGCAGCTCCTTGCCGAGGAGCTCTTCCTGCGCCGCGGCGATCTGCTTCGGCGGCCAGTCGTTGTACTCGGCGAGGTGCTTCGCCGTCGGCCTGAGCAACACCAGGTACTGGAGATAGAGCACCGCCGCTTCGCGCGACAGCTTCTTCGCCTTGCTCACCTTGTCGACCAGCTTCGGCGCCGAGAGCAGCGGATTCTGCTCCCAACCTCCCGCCGGCACCGGCGTGTCGGTGATGCGCGACATCATCGCCGCGAGCTCGGGCCCACGCAGGAACTCGACGCTGCGCCCCGTGGTGACGTAGTTGGTGATCTGCTGCATCATGGGCTCGAGCAGCTTCCTGGCCTTCGCGTCCAGCTCCGACGGACGCAACGCGACCGCGAGGCTCGCACCCAGCCGCTGGATCGCTCCGCCTGGAATCCGCCGCACCACCGACTTCTCGCCGGTGATGCCCGGCAACAGCTCGCCACCGAGCCCTTCGAACTGCTTCCAGATCGTGTCGAGCTTGTCCTGCTCGAACCACATGCTGCCCGCCGACAACCACAGCGAAGGAGAGGCGAAGCGTTGCAACGCGAGCGCGTGCGTCTTGACCGCGAGCGCGCGCACCGGATCGCCGACCGGCAGCTCCGCATAGAGGAACGGCAGATACTGCGCGAGCATCTGCACCGTCGACGACTCGAAGTGCGGCGAGGTGTCCTCGAGCTTGGTCTGGCCGACCAGCGGCTCGGGGCTCGCCACGCGAACCAGCACACCGTTCGCGTCGAACGCGTAGTGGCCATCGACCGTGAGCTGCGGCGCTTCGTCATCGAGCACCCAGCCGAGCACGATGGGCGCGCTACCACTGAGGTCCTGCGCGTTCGCCTTCTCGATCAGCGCATCGGGAATCGCGACGCGCTGGCCATAGCGCTTGGTCCACGCGGCCGCGAGGGCGTCGACGGCGCTACCGTCGAGAAGTGCCGCGACGCCGGCATTCCCGGCCTCGGCGATCACCGCGAGCTTCGTGCCGTAGCGCGGGATGTTCAGCGCATCGCGGGCGAGCGCAGCTTGTGCGGCCTTGAGGCCCAGCGCCTCGCGCAGCTCCTTGTCGAGGAAGTTCGCGTTGCGATCGTTCGACTTCGGGCAACCCGCCCACACAAACGTCGCCTCCGACTGCGTCAGCCCGGTGGCCGCGGCGAGCCGATCGGGGACCTCGGGATTCCACGAGGTCTTGCCGGCCGTCACGGCCTCGCCAAGCTCCGGTGCGGAGATCCCCGTCACGCCGCGCAGCTCGCTGTCGACGATCAGCCCGAGGGCCGGTTTGAACTCACCCGAAGGCGCGTACTCGACGACGTGATAGGTGTTCCCCGCATACCCCCACGCGCGGATCACGTACGCGTTGCCACCCGCCCAGCGCACCTGGAGCTCGCGCAGCTTGTTCGGATCGCCCGCTAGGTCGCCGTGCACGTGCATGACGCGCAGCTTGTCGGCCGGGGGCAACTTCGCGAGCAGGTGCTCGTAGAGGTCGACCGCGAGCCTGCGCTTGTCGGCGGGCGTGCCGATCGCGAGCGCGAGGAAGATCAGCGACGACGGTAGCGCCGCGAGCTCGAGCCAGTCGAACGGCGACGAACCGAGGTCCGTGACGACGCGGTCGCTGCGATCCTCGGATGCGAGCAGGTCGCCGGTTCGCGCGATCTGCGCCCATCCGCTGCCCTCCGGCGCGTACTGCTGGCGTCCCCAGCCTCCGAGCATCTCGAGCAGCGCCTTGTCGCTCGGTCCCGCGGCGACGGGCACCGAGGCTCTTCCAGGTTCGCGCTCCGCGACCAGCTTGTCGCGACGCGTCTCGAACTGCTTCGCGGTGATCACGACGCCGGCGAGGCCCTTGCGCAACAGCGGATGGGTGATCTCCGACAGCACACCCGGGAGATCCGCCGGGAGCTCCGGCTCGGTCGCGACGCCGCCGGTCGGTCTCCGCGACGTCTGCGCGTCGATCACCGGGGCCGCGACGAGCACCGCACGTGCATCGTCGACGGTCGTGACGCGCAACCGCTTGCTGCCCGCCACATCGCGCGCGACGTAGTTCTGCAGGAACGCCACCGGTGTCGCCACTCGCTGACCGCGGCAGTAGCGCGCATCCCCACCCCACGCCCGTGAGCCAAAGAACGCACCGGTCGGGTCGTAGATCACGACCGCGGGATGCTCGCCGTAGGAGTGTTCTTGATCGACCGGGCGCCGCGCTCCGCCATCGGGAAACGCGAGCAGGCCGATCGCCGTGGTCTTCATGATCACCGACGCACCGTCGATGCTCTCGATCTCGCGCTCGTGCTTGCCGTCGACGGTGCGAGAGCGGATGCGCACGCCGGTGAAGCCGTCGACCACGCCGAGCGGACTGCTCGTCACGTGGGTGGGGAGATACTGCGAGGACACCTCGAGCTTCCAGCCGTCGGCGGCGAACGCCTCGACCCACGCCGGCCAGCTATGGCGACCGAGCTCTCCGGTCAAGCTGAGCTCGCGCCAGCGGTGCTCGCCGCCGGTGTAGTCCACGATCCATCCGGTCGCCCCGTCGGTGGCGACGATCTTGTTCGCGAACGGCAGCACGCGATCGCCGGGACGGACCGGGCGATTCCCCTCGAACCACGCTCCGTCGGCGAGCGTCACCGCCGTCGACGTCAGCGCCGAGATCGACCATGCATTGAGCCCCTCGACGTCGAACAGATCCTGCGGTGCGCTCGACCAGTAGGCGCGGATCTTGGAGTAGCCCTCCTTGAGTACGACGAGGAACTGATCGCCGACGTAGCGGATCGTGCAGACCTCGTGCTTCGGCGGAACCACGAGATCGTGCTCGGCCTTGCGCTGGTCCCCGACGACCGCGACCGCCTTGGTCGCCGTCGCGACGATGATGGCCGACGGTGCGCCATGGAGAGACAACAGCGGGCCCATCGCATCGGGGCGCAGCTCCGTGATCGCTGCTTCGAGCGCGGGCCAGCCGAATTCGTCGAGGAGACCGACCTGCAGCGTCCGGGCGAGTGCAGCTGCGATGTCGATCGCCGCGAGTCGCGGGTGGAGGTCCGGCAACTCGGCGAACGTGCCCGCACTCGCCTTGCTCTCGATGACGTTCAGCGCCACTTCGAGCGCCGGGAGCGCACCGGCCTCGGCGCTCGCGAGCACGCTCTCGAGCCACTGCCGCTTCGCGGTCAGGAAGCCCGACTTGCCACGGGTCGCGGTATCGAAGAGCTCGTTGCCGATCGAACCGGCGACCACGCCCTGGAGCACCGGACCGAGTGTGGGATGTGCGGAGACTCGAAGGGGATCGCGACCGTGCTCGGCGAGCGCGGCGTTCGCGGCCCACTGCGAGCCATCGCCGGACCCGTTGTCGGGCGGCACGACGGAGATTCCGAGCTCGAGCGCGAGCTCCGCGAGATCGAGATCGACACGATACCGACTCGAGCCCTTGATCGGCTTGCCATCGGCGATCAGCGCAGGGGCCATCCGGCGAAGCAGCGCGAACACGCGCGGAGGGATCACCTGACTGCGCCAGCCGCGCGAGACATGACCGCACAGCTTGTCGAACCACGCGGCGCGACCGTTCGCGGGCTGCGCGTCTGCGGGCACCTCGCCGATCACGCCAGCGATGGCGCCGGTGGCCTCGAGCAGGTCGAGCCAGGCGTCGTCGAGCTCGCTGTTCGCATTCGTCGACGTGCCGGTGGGAAACAAATTGAGGAGCACGCCGCGCACGGCCGAGGAGTGGGCGCCCAGGGCGGTGATCGGCTCGGCGTACGCGCGCCAGAACTCGCCCGCGGCCTTCGCGAGTGCGGGCGACTCGATGATCTCGGAGATCAGCGCCGCGTCTTCGGTCGCGACATCGAGCTTTGCGGCCTTCGCGAGCCGCGCGAGATCCTTCGCCATCCCCGACCACGGGGGCATGCCGCCGAGCGTGCGCTGCACGCAGAGCTGGCGAAAATGCGCGTAGGCCGCCTTCGGCTCGCGCTGTTGCGACAGATCCTTGCCGTACTCGGAGAGCGCCTTCGTGGTCACCGCACCGGCGAGGGCGAACTCGAGGAAGCCATCGATCCGGTGCTGTTCGTCGACCTCGAGCGCATGCACCGACTCGACCTGGCGCGCCTTGCCGAACATCTGCGCCGCGTAGTTGATCGCGCCGTGCTCGATGAACACGCGGCCGACCTCCTCGTAGAACGACGGCAGGAAGTGCGGCACCGTCTTCGACAGCTTCGCCGCGATCGCGTCGAACGCGTCCTTCGCGTGGCCCGGTTTGCTCTTCGCCTTGCGCGCGTGCTTCTTGAGCTCCTTGACGACGTCCAGCGCGTACCGCGCGTTCTTCGGATCGTTGACGAGGCACCAGCCCGGGAAGCCGAGTGGGCGCTTCCGCTCCTTGCCCACCGTGCCGCGATCCTCGCCGGCCGCGAAGCCGAGCGTCGACATCTCGAGCTCGTCACCTGCGGTCACGCCTTCCGCGCACAGCCGGACGATCGTGCGTGCCGGCAGCACGGGATGCGCGTACGCGCGTGCGACCACGGTGTCGACCGCGTCGTCCTTGCCGAGCTTGCTGTTGGTCGGGACGATGCCGCCGGCGTGAAGCGTTCCCTGATCGTTCACGGCTGCTCTTCCTTCTTGTCGACGACGCGCGCCGCATAGATCGACGATGCCATCCGCATGCCCTCGGAGAAGGCGACCGGTCCGACGTCGGCGACCTTGAGGCTCCGCTCGCGGCCGTCGACCCAGGTCAGGGCACCCGTGTACGTCTCCGACTCCGGGCTATCCGATCCGATCCAGTAACGCGCTTCGTTCACGGCACCGGCGTCCCACGTCTTGCACGTCGCGAAGCCGCCGCGGACCTTGTAGCCGAGCTGGCGCGCCTTGCCGATCGCGTGCATCAGCATCGCGAACTTGCCATCCTCGTAGGCGTCGATCGTCTGCGCGGTCGCGTGCGCCGCGCTCTTCACGTGCGTCTCGCGATGCAGCTGCGCGATGCCCTGCGTGACATTCAGCTGCCCGACCAGCTCTCGCCAAGCCTCGAGGTCCGGGATCAAGATCGGATGCGGAATCGCGACGCGCTCGGTCTCGAGCCAGCCGGTCTCGCCGTCGAGATCGACGACTCCGACGCCCTTCTTCGGATCGACGCCGCGGAACAGGCCCGACTTCGCGTGGTCGTGACCGCCATCCGGCTTGACGGCGACGACGACCGCGTTCTCGAGCGGGTTGCGCCAGGCGGTGTCTTCCCACACCGCCTGCAGCACGCTGCGAGGAACAGATAGCGAGCGGAGCATCCAGAGATCGACGGTGGCGATGCACTCGCGCTCGTGCTCGCCGAGCCAATCGCGCAGCGCCTCGAGTTGATCGGCGACGTCGCCGTCCTTGATCTCCTTCGGCACCGACGACAGCCGCTTGCCCTTGTCGTTCCTCGCGGCGAGCTTGCCGTCATCGAGCGTGATCGTGTAGCCCTTGCCCGCATCGATCCAGCCGAGGCCAGATTCGTCGACGGTGGCGGCGAGCGGAGCTGCCTTCGCAGTGGACTTCGCCGGGGCCGGTGCCTTCGCTGCGGACTTCGACGACGCTTTCGCAGCGACCTTCGCCGGCGCTTTCGCGACGACCTTCGCCGCGGCCTTCACCGGTGCCTTGGCGGGCGCTCTCGCAGCGGGCGTTGCAGCCCTCGCCGGCTTGGTTGCGGTCTTCGCGACCGGCTTCGCCTTGGGTACAGGCTGCGCGACGGTCTTCTTCGACGCAGGCTTTGCTTTCGGCGCGGGCTTCGCTTTCGCCATCCGCGGTCGATGGTGGGCTCGCGACCGAGCGCGATCAACGCGACGCGCGGGTTTCGTGACTCCCGACGATCTCTACGGGCCGAAGCAATACATGTAGCCGGAGCCACCGCCGAACCAGCAGAAGCCATCCTCGATCGCCGCGCCCGAGTGCGTGCGATCGCCGAGGTCCCCCTTCCAGATCGACTTGCCGGTCTTCGCGTCCACCATCTCGTAGTGGGTGCCGTACGATCCGAACATCACCTTGCCATCGACGATCTGCGGCGAGTACCAGCTGCCGTTGCTGATCTTGTACGACCACACCTCGGCCCCGGTCGCGCCGTCGAGGCTGACCAGGCGCCCGCCCGCGGTGGTCGCGATCACGGTGTTCTCGAACTTCGACGGCGATCCCCACAGCCCACCCGACAGGTTCTTGCCCCAGATCTCCTTGCCGGTCGCGCGGTCCAGGCACATCAGCGTGTGCTTGCCTTCCTCGATGCCGACGTAGAGCTTGTCGCCGACGATCAGCGCCGACGCATCGATGTCGAGACCGAGCTTCGGCGTCTTCCACACCAGCTTGCGATTCTTGAGGTCGTACGCGCGCACCATGCCTTCGAGGTGGCCGAAGTACGCGATGTTGTCGGCGATCGCGAGCGAGCACTCGATGCCCTCGCTGCCCGGCTCCTCACCCGTGCCGCGGCCGTACGACTCCTTCCACTCCAGCTTGCCGGTCTCGGCGTCGAAGCACTTGAGGTCGCCGTCCTCGCCGCCGATGTAGAGCTTGCCGTCGAGGATGCGCGGCGACGAATCGTTGTCGGCCCAGCTCGACCAGTCCCAGATCAGCTTGCCGTTGCTCGCGTCTATGCAGCGGATGTGATTGTCGACGCCCGGGATGTAGATCCGGTTCTTGTAGAGGCACGGCGAGCCCTTGAACATCCGCTCGCCGGTGAAGATCCAGACCAGCTTTCCGGTCTTCGCTTCCCAGCAGTGCAGGTGCCCGCCGACGTCGGCGGCATAGACGTAGTCGCCGTACTTCAAGGTCTGGCCGGTCCAGCCGGTGCCGCTCCACGTGTGCGGCTTGTCCTGGAACGTCGTCTTGAAGTCCGACATCCGAAACTTCCAGTGCAGGCGCAGGTTCTCGCTGAGCTTGCCGCTGCCGTAGTACGTGCCCGCGTGATTGCCGCGGAACTGCCGCATCGATCCGGGAACGGATTCGCTGTGCGTGTTGCCATCCCACGCCGGCAGCTTCGCGATGCCTGGCACGAGCTCGGGATATGGATTCTTGGTGATCGAGTTCGTCGAATGGACGACCTTCATCGACACGTCCGCCGGATCTTTATCCTTTGCCCACGACCGCAGTGGATAGGCCGCAGCAGTCGCCGCGGTCACCTGGAGAAACGTTCGGCGGTTGATCACGCCCGGATTCTCGCGCTGTCTCGCAAACGCGCCAGTTGTTTGTCGAGGTTTCATCGACGACCGAGGCCAAAAGCCCCGCGGTGAGGGGTAGGGAATTCGGAACGCTACAACAGCGTCGTGAGGAAATACGCGCCGCCGGCGATCAGCACGAGCACCAGCGCGATCAAGAGCGGTGTGGTCATCGGCGACTTGCGCTCGACGACCACGGCGATCGTCTGCGGCTCCGTCGGCCGCGCTACCGGTGCCTTGATCACCTCGAGCTTGCGCGAGGTCACGCGCGGCGACGCCAGCTCGGCGGACTTCCGCTTCGGCGCTTCTTCGACCACCGGCGCCGCGGCGGGCACCGCTGTGTCCCACCCCTTGAGCACCGCGCTCACGACGTCCAGCTTCATCGACTGCTCGTGCAGCTCGCGGAGCGAGCCCTCGGGCCGCGCCGGTTCGATCGAGCTCGCGGACGCACGCGCCTCCGACTTCGGTTCGAGCGACGCCACCATCGCGAGCACGGCGGCATCCCCTTCCTCGCTGCGTGGCGCCGGCTGGAGCGACGCGACCAGCGCGTTGACATCACCCTCGGTCGACGCGCGGTGCTGGCTCTCCGGACGCGTCGGACGCGCGTAGCTGCCGCGGTCGTAGGCCTCGGGATCGTGGACCGGCGTCGCCTCCGCGAACATCTGCTTGGTGATGCGCTTGGGCAGGCTGGTCACCACGCTGTGTGGCGTGCCCTCGGCCATCATCTCCTGCGACTCGCGCCGGCGCTCCAGCACGCTCGAGGTCTCGTCATCGAACGTCTGCTTGGTCTGGTGCCGCGGTGGCGGGGTCTTCCCACCGAACGCGATCGAGAACTCGCCGCTCGCGCGAATGTTGCGCGACTTGCCGGGCATCTCGGTGACCTGCGATTCGTCGAACGCCTGCTTGAGGACGGCGTCGCTCGCCTTGCCCTTCGCCGTCACCTCCTGCAGCAACTTCTTCCGCGCCGTGATGTGCGCGGCGAACGTCGCCTGCATGTACTTCGAGATCTGATCGTTGCGGCCACCGTACCCGTGGGTGCGCAGCACTTCCTCGATGTCCACCGCGAGATCCTTCGCGCGCTGATACCGCTTGTCGGGATCGCGCTCGAGCGCCTTCATCACGATCGGATCGAGCTCGGGAAGGATGTCCTTCGCCATCGACGACGGCGTGGAGATCACGTGCTCGAGCACCATCCGCATCGTGTCCTGCTCGTTCGCGCCGCGGAACAACCGGCGCAGCGTCAGCGCCTCCCACAGCACGACGCCGAGCGACCAGATATCACCGCGCCGATCGCTGCCGCGACCCTTCAGCTTCTCCGGCGCCATGTAGCCGAACTTGCCGTGCACCTTCATCTGCGGCCCGGCGTTCTGGCTCGCCTTCGCGACGCCGAAGTCCACGAGCTTCACCTGCCCGTTGTAGAGCACCATGATGTTGCCGAGCGAGACGTCATGGTGGACGAGCTCCATCCGATCGCCACCGATGCTCTGCAGCTCGTGCGCGGCATCCAGGCCCTCGGCCGTATCCGCGATCAACCGCGCCGTCGACAACGGGTCGAGCCGCTTGCCATCGCGCCCCGCTCTCAGCAGGCCGAGCAACGGCTCGCCCTCGAGATACTCCATCGCGATGAAGTACCGACCCTCCGCCTCCCCGAGGTCGTAGATGTCGACCACGTTCGGGTGCTTGACCAGCGCTGCGACGCGCGCCTCGTCGAGCAGCATGTCGACGAAGGTCTTCTCCTTCGCGAGGTTCGCGTGAACCAACTTGATCACGACCAGCTTCTCGAAGCCGGCCGGTCCGCGCTGCAACGCGAGCTGGACCTCGGCCATACCGCCATGGCCGATCCGCGTTACCAACTCGTAGCGACCGAGCTTGGTGAGTTGCTGTTCGCCGGCCCCGGACACCAGCTTCATTGTAACGAAGCGCGCCGTTTTTATAAGTGCCGATCACGAGAACCATGTGTGCGGATCTTGCGCGAGCGTTCGCGCTACGCGTCCCATACCTACACGGTGAGATATCGCGACCGGTCATCGTCTCGTCGACGAGACTTGCGCGTGTCGCGCTCCCGTAGGTCCGTGTCGCGAAGCTCCTCGGTTGACGAACGGGGTGCGAGCGATCCCCAGCTTCTTCATCTTGCTCTGAAGGGTCGCAGGCGGAAGTCCCAGCCGCTTCGCTGCTCCATCCGTGCCGTAGATCTTGCCGTTCGAGGCGTCGAGGGCGGCTTCGATCGCCTCGCACACCGATGCCGCGAGATCGCAACGCGTGGGCTGGTGACCAAACACGGGGAGCTCGAGCCGGTCGCCCCCGACGATCAGCGCGACCTCGAGCACGTTCATCAGTTCGCGCACGTTGCCGGGCCAGTCGTGCGCCGCGAGCGTGGAGAGATCGGCCTTCGTGATCATCGGCTCCGGCAACTCGAGCGTGCGCGCGAGCCGAGCCACCAGGGCCGCGACGAGTGGACCGAGATCCGCAGCGCGTTCGCGGAGCGGCGGCAACTGGATCGAGAACACGTCGAGCCGGTAGTAAAGATCCTCGCGAAACGTACCCGCGCTCGTCATCGCGGCGAGCGATCGATTGGTCGCCGCGATCACCCGCACGTCGACGTCGATCTCCTGCTCGCCACCCACCCGCCGCACGCGCCGCTCCTGCAGCACGCGCAGCAGCTTCGCCTGCGCCGCGAGGGGCAGATCGCCGATCTCGTCGAGCAACAGCGTCCCGCGATGCGCGCGCTCGAACGCACCTGCACGCATACCCTGCGCGCCGGTGAACGCACCTCGCTCGTGACCGAACAGCTCGGCTTCGATCAGCGCCTCCGGCAGCGCGCCGCAATTGATCTGGATCAATGGGCGATGGGACCGCGGTGAGCGGCGATGAAGCTCGCGTGCAACGACCTCCTTGCCGGTCCCCGATTCGCCGAGCAGGAGCACCGTCGTCGGGTGCTTCGCGACCAGCGCGATGCGCGTGATCACGGACCGCATGGCCTCGCTGCGCGCGACGAGCTCGCCGCAGTCACCCAACCTGTCCACCTCGTCGCGCAGCCCGCGATTCGCGACATGCGCCCGGCGAGACACGCCGGCCACCCGCCGGAGGGCGTCGACATGCAGCAGCCCCGCCTCGATCACGCGGCCGGCGGCCTCGCGAAACGTGGGGTCCTCGAACCAGCAGGGCACCGGCGTTCGCGGCGCATCCGAGGGCTCGTCGTCGATCACTCGCCACGCGGCGATCTGTCTCAGCTCGCCGCGCGTCACGCCGTAGCGCGCGAACGTCTCGGCCACCGCGCGAGCCACCGCGCGTGCCGAGGTGGCGTGGCTCGTGGCCGCCACGAGCTCGCCGAGGACCTGGACTGCGGCCACGTCACCGAACTGTCGGTGCAGCCACCGATATTCCGGTGCTCGGCGGTCGCGTGCATCGCGATTCCGTCGAGTTAGCGCGGGCACGCCCGCTGCTCTACCAGACGCATGACCTACGTGATCACCAAGCAGTGCGTCGGCTGTCTCGACGCCGCATGCCTCGCTGCCTGTCCCGTCGACGCGATCGCAGGCCCGATCGCGATCGAAGAGCTCACCGCCGTTCCCGCCGCCGAGCGAGGTAGGCGATTCCCGGGGCTGCAGATGTTCATCGATCCCGACGAGTGCATCTGTTGTGGAGCATGCGTCGACGAGTGCCCGACCGCGGCGATCTATCACAAGAACTCGGTGCCGGCGGAGCATCGCGATGCGATCGTGCGCAACGCGGAGTTCTTTGAAGGCCGCAAGCGGTGACCTGTCCGCACGTCGGACAGAACAGCGACCGCACCGGTAGTCGTTCGCTGGCCGGATCCGGGTCGGGCTCCGGGTCGGCATCCGTTCGTTGGCCGGGGCCGGATCAACATCCGTTCACCGGCCGGATCCGGGTCGGGATCCGGGTCGGCATCCGTTCGCCGGCCGGGTCCGGATCAACATCCGTTCACTGGCCGCGTCAGGGTCAGCATCCGTTGGCTGGCCGCGTCAGGGTCAGCATCCGTTCGCCGGCCGGGTCCGAGTCGGGATCTGGGTCGGCGGCTTCCATCCCGAATTCCGATGCGTCCCAGCGAATGGCTTCTGTCCCGTCAACGAACGACGCGAGCTCGCGACAGCGATCGATCTACTCCGCGGATTCCGTACCGCGACGACATCGAGCGCCGCGCAGTTCTTCAAACGCCGAGGTCGACCATCTCGCGATAGTGATAGACGCGCGACGCCGCCGGCGGCTTGCGCGATGCGGCCACCATCGCTCTGGCGATCTGCTCGACGGTGATCGACTTGTACTTCGCGGGCGTCAGGAAGCCGAACACGGGCAGCGCCTTCTCGAGCAGCCACGGCGTGTGCTGCGAGCCGATGATCATCGCCGGCCGAAACACGCTCACGGTGAGGCCACTCGCCTTGACCGCCTCCTCCGCCTCGCCCTTGACCCGTGCGTAGCGCGCCATGCCCGCGGCACCCGAGCCGGTCGTCTTCGCGGTCGGGTCGGCGCCGGCGGCCGACATCAACGCCAGGTGCGTCGCGTGGCCCGAGGCCTTCAGCCCACGCGCGAAGGCCGCGTTGAGCTCGACATCGACGGCGCGATGCTGCTCGATCGTCAGCTTCCCGGTGCCGGCACCGACGCCGAGCACGCTCAAGCCGACGACGTCCAGCGAGCCGATCGCCTCTCGCGTCGCGGCTTCCAGTGCGGCTGGCTCCATCGACGCGACCACGACCTCGCGCACGCCGGCGGCATCGGGCTGCGCGCGACGCACGAGCGTGATGATGGGATCGAACGAGCCGTCGCGCACGAGCTCCTTGATCACCGCGCTCCCCACCGAGCCCGACGCGCCGAGGACGATCGCTCCCTGCTTGGTTGTCACGCGGCGAGTATGCGCCTGGGATCAGCGAAACGGACCGGAGGATGATGCCGGGGCTTCGATCGGCGGCCCGACCTCACTCGATGACATCTCGTCGAGCCGGCTGACGTACGTCATCACGGAGCCACAACCGCCGCAGACCACATAGCGCGCTTTTCCGAGTGGCTGGAGCTCGTGCTCCTTGGAGATCCGGAACACGCGACCGGTGCAGTTCACGCAGGGATGCAGCGATTGGGCGAGCCGGCGTTGCTGGAGCAGCTCGACCCGCTCCTCGAGCTGGACCATGACGTCATACGAAGCTCCGACGCCGGTGTTGGTGAGGAACCATGCCTTGCGGGCGTGGGCGGCGACGCGCTGCATCTCGTCGAGGTTGTCGCTCGCGAGTAGCTGACGGGCGACCTGGACTACCTCCTCGAACTCTTCGCGGCGTTTTCCGAACACGAGGCACCTTCGCATGACCGGGAAATTTCTTCGAGGCTACGCAGGGATGGGCACGGGAGCGTGCTATCGTGCACACCGCGTGTCCGACGACACCATGCCCAACATGTCGATCGATCCGATGGAAGCGCGGATCGTCGTCTTCAGGCAGCAGCCGGAGGCCAAGGGCTTCGCGCAGCTGCGCCAGGAGCTCCGCGATGCCGGTCGCGGCGAGCTGCTCGCGGAGCTCTGCGCGACCTGGGCGCAGCACGAGCGCGATCCGATCCGCGCGGCGGAGGCATGGAGCGAGGCCGGCGAGGCGATGGCGGTGCTCGGCGAGACCGCCACGGCGATCGAGTACCTGAGGACGAGCCTCGATCTCGATCCCACGAACCATCGCGCTGCGGATCGGTTGCTCGAGATCGTCGAGCCGAATGACCCCGCCGCAGCCGTCGAGATCATCGAGCTCGAGCTCGGCGAGCTCGCGAAGCGCGACAAGACGCGGCGCGGGGCGGCGAGCGAGGTCGCTCAGATCACCCAGCGGCGAGCGGCGCAACATCGCCGTGCCGCGGAGCTGTGGAACGATCACCTCGGCCGTGTCGATCGCGCGCTCTGGCACTTCCAGCAGGCCTTCCGCCTCGAGCCGCAGCGCACCGAGGCCCTCGAGGCCGCACGGCAGCTCTATCTGTCTCTCGGCGACGAAGCGATGGTCGCGAAGCTCTATCAGGCAGAGCTCGACGTGCTCGGCAACGCGCCCGCCGCGGCCGGCAAGAAGGCGCAGATCCGATTTCAGCTCGGCGTGCTCGCGCTGCGCGGCAGCGATCTCGAGGCCGCCGCCAATCACCTCGAGGAGGCGACCAAGCTCGATCCCACGTCGCTCGACATCGCCGAGAAGCTCGCCGAGGTCTACGCGACCCCGAACTTCCGCGACGGGCAGACCCGCCACAAGGCCGGCGAGCTGTTCGTCGAGGTCGGCCGCCGTCGCCTGACACGTGACGACGCCACCGGCATCAACTACCTCCGCCGCGCGGTCGGCATCGATCCGCACAGCAAGGGCACGTCCGGCGCACTCGAGGAGGCGCTGCAGAAGACGAGCGAATGGGACGAGCTCGATCGCGCCCTCCGCCATCGCACCGCGATCCTGACGGATCCCGACGAGCGCGCGAGCGTGTTGCGCCGGCGCGCGGCGCTCTATCGCAGCCAGAAGCCGGACCGCGCGGGCTTGATCGAGGTGCTCACCGAGCTGCTCGCGTACGAGCGACCGGGCAGCAAGATCTCGCGCGAGCTGCGCGAGCTGCTCCGCGAGGATCAGGACTGGGAAAGCATGTCGCGGCTGATGGAGGCCGAGATCAATGCGATGGGTCAGGATCCGGAGACGCCGGCCGACGACCTGGTCGCGGAGATCCTCGAGCTCGCCACGATCGCCAGAGAGCACCAAGGCGATCGCGATCGCGCCGCCGAGCTGCTGCATCAAGCGCTCGGCGTCAGCCCCACCCACGAGGAAGCGCTCGCGCGTTACGTCGATCACTTCCGCGAGCGCCGCGACTGGCGCGGCCTGATCGATCTCCTCGAGTTCGCGCTCGATAACCTGATCGAAGCCGGCCCCGAGCGAGCCGAGCCGAACGAGATCGTGCGCCGCCTCGAAGAGATCGCGCAGCTCGCAGAGCTCCGGCTCGGCGATATCGATCGCTCGATCGAGGTCTGGGAGCGGATCCGCGCGTACGAGCCCACCAGCCCGAAGGTCGCCGAAGCGATGCGTCGCCTCGCCGCGCGCTCGACGATGTGGAAGCAGCTGGTCACCCAGCTCGAGCACGAGGTCGCGACCGCCGTCGATCCGGTGATCCGGATCAACGCGCTGAAGAAGATGGCGCAGACGTACCGCGAGCGGCAGATCGATCCGCGCCGCGCGATCGAGCTCTACGAAGAGGTGGTCGTCGCGACTCCCGACGACGACGGCACGCTCAAGGCGCTGATGGAGCTCTACGAGCGCGAAGGTGACGATGCCGGGCTCGCGTCGTCGCTCCGCCGCATGCTCGAGCTCGACGAGCGCCGCCTCGTCGAGGCGTTGCGCCGTGGCGCCCCCGGGGTTGGCTCGCCCGCCAACCCCGCAGGCACTCCATCATCCGGACATGGTCGCCCCACAGAACCCGGCAAGCTCGAGTGGCCGGTCGCGAAGCGCTCCGAGCGCCTCACCCAGCTGCGCCGCCTCGCCCTGCTCTACGAGACGCGGCTCGCCGACGTCGACGGCGTGGTCTACGCGTGTAGCGCGGTGCTCGATCTGCTGACCGGCGATCGCGATGCCCTCGATCGGATGGAGCGCGTCCTCGAGAAGGCCGGCGATCCACGGCTCGAGCAGACGCTCGAGTACCACGCGCAAGCCGCCACCTCTCCGGCGGAGCGCGCGAAGCTGCTCAAGCGGCTCGCGAAGTTCGCCGAAGCGCGCGACGACGACGTCACCGCACTCGAGCGCTGGGAAGCCACGCTGCGCACGTCGCCGTCGGATCCCGACGCGCTGGGCGCGCTGTCGATCCTCTACGACAAGGCGCAGCGCTGGGCCGAGCTCGCCCAGGTGCTCGAGCGCCTCGACGGTGGCAAGCCCCTGCCTGCGCCCGGAACACCCGACGCCGCGGTGCGGGCGATGTCGCTCGAGCGCTATGCCACGATCCTCGACACCCAGCTCGACGACGCGACCCGCGCCATCCGCGCGTGGCATCGCCTGCTCGAGCTGACGCCGAAGAACCGCACCGCCCTCGATGCCCTCGCGCGCCTCTATCGCACGGCGAGCAAGTGGCGCGAGCTCGCGGACATCCTCGGCGCGCAGGTGACGCTCCACTCGTCGAGCGCGTTTCCCGAGGACCGGGAGAAGGCGTGCGTCGCCGCCCTCGAGCGCGCGGAGCTGTTCGAGGAGCGCCTCGGTGCGCCCGGCGAAGCGATCAAGGTCCTCGATCTGTTGATCCGCGAGCTCAACCCGAACCACCTCGACGCGCACACGGCGTTGCGCCGCCTCCACGAAGCGCGCGGCGATTTCGATGCAGCCGTCCGGATCGCCGAGCGCGAGATGTACCTGTCGCCGGAGACGCCGCGAAAGGTCGCGCGCGGTCTCGAGATCGGCCTGGTCTGTCGCGATCGGCTCAACAACCCGACGCGCGCGCTGCAGGCGTTCAAGCGCGTCCTCGAGCTCGAGCCCGAAAACGACGAGGCCCTCGCCGCCACGGCGGACTTGCTCGCGCGGCTCGGCCGCTGGAAAGAGCACGTCACGATCCTCGAGCGGATGCTGTCGTTCGCACCGGGTCGCGACGATCCCTCGGTCGCTCCCGAGCATGTCGCCGGCTGGGCCGAGCATCGCCGCACGCTGGTCCAACGGATCGCCGCGGCCACCGCCGATCGGCTCAACGATCCCAAGGCCGCGTTCCGCTGGTGGCGCCGTGCGCACGACGAAGCACCCGACGAGGGCACGCTCGCCGACGTCCGTCGCGCCGGCGAAGCGTACGGCCTGTGGCGCGAGCTCGGCGAGGTCCTCACCGACGAGCGCAAGCGGCTGATCCAGATGGGTGGCGGCTCCGTGCACGCACCTGCCGAGCCCGAGCGGTTCGTCGCGCTGTCGCGCGAGCTCGCCGGCCTCGACGAGCGCAAGCTCGCCGACAAGCCCCGCGCGATCAGCGTGCTCTTCGAGGCACTCGTCGTGTACCCCCGCGAGAGCTCGCTGCTCGCGGAGATCGAGCGCCTCGCGGGCGAGCTCGATTCTCGCCAGGCGTGGCGCTCGCTGCTCGACGCCTACGAGGTCACGTTCGCCGCGTGCAAGCCGGCGGAACGCGTCGAGCTCTATCTGCGCCGCGCGAAGATCCTCGAGGACCGGGTCTCCGACAGCAAGGGCGCCGTCGCCGACGTGATGTCCGCGTTCTCGTGGGCACCCGATCGCGATGACATCCGCGAGGCGCTCGTCGCGCTCGCCGGCAAGGCGCGGGCGTGGAACGAGGTGGTCTCCGTCGACACCGCGCTCGCCGAACGAGCCACGTCGACCCAGCGCCGCGTCGAGATCCTCAGGCGCAAGGCGCAGGTGATCGAGGAGCAGATCAAGGATGCCCCCCGCGCCTTCCGCACCCACCTGATCGCGCTGCTGCTGTCGCCAGATGACGGAGATACCGCATCGCATCTCTGGCGGCTCGCGCGCGTGATCGGTCGCTATCGCGATGCCGATCGCGCCCCCGGCGTGGAGGCTCCGGCGGCGGCGATCCTGCTCGACCCGGCCTACGTGGAGCCCGCGCGTCCGAGTGGGCGTCCGCTGCCCGGCGTCGCGCCGTCGATCCCCACGCGGATCCCGCAGCGCCGGCTCCAGACGGATCCGATCGACGAGGCCGAGCTCGCGAACCTCCGCGTCGGCGATTCGACGCAACCGCTCGACGTCACCGAGATCGAGATGGCGGCCGCGCGCGAATCGAAGCCGTTCGTCGGCGAGAACCCGACGATGACGCTGTCCCCACAGGACCTGCGCGGCATGATGATGCCGCCGCGATTGCCACCCGGCGCGAAGGCACCGCCGAAGCCGCCGCCGCGTCCGCCGTCGATCCAGCGTCAACAGGCCAGCACGATCCCTCCCCCTTCGCCGCGCAAAGGTCAGGCACCGGTGCGTCGTCCACCGCTGCCCACGCTGCCGAACCGGTCGTACGAGTCGCCGTGGGAGGAGCTCGCGGTCTGCTACGAGAGCCTGCCGGCCGCCGACAACGAGACGCGGCTGCGCTGGCTGTATCGCGCCGCCGAGGTCTGGGAGACCGGTGGTAAGGACATCACGCGCGCCTTCGACGCCCTCGCTCGCGCGTTCGCGCAGGCCCGCCGTCATGCCACCTCCGTCGGTGACACCGAGGCGCGCGCCAGGCTCCATCGCATCGCGCAGGATCACAAGGCGTGGGACAAGCTCGCCGATCTCTACGAGAGCCTCGCGGAGAGCGCCGAGACCGCCACCGAAGCGTCGGATCTCTTGATGGAGGTCGCGGGCATCCGCAGCGAGCAAAAACGGCCCCGTGAAGCCGAAGCACAGTTGCGCCGGATCCTCGGCATGCTGCCGAACGACGAAGCCTCGCGCACGCGGCTCGAGGAGCTGTATCGCAGCGAGGGTCGCTGGGTCGAGCTCGCTGCTTCGCTCGAGGAGCGCACCGATCCGCGGCTCGGCACCGCCGCACCCGAGGCCGAGCGCCCGCTGCTGCTGCACGAGCTGGCCTCGATCTACACCGAGCGCTTGCACCGCCCGCACGACGCGATCGACGCGTTCGAGCGGCTTCGCTCCATCGCGCCGAGCGATGTCGAGGTGCTGTTCCACCTCGCGGACCTCTACGGCAAGATCGACCGGTGGTCGAAGGTGATCGAGACGCTGTCGCGCGTCGACGAGATCGCCGAAGGCAGCCAGCAGGCGCGCGATGCGCTGCACCAGATCGCGAAGATCTACATCCGCGATCTCGAGCTCCCGGATCGCGCCGTCGAAGCGTACACGCGCCTGATCGCGACGTGGCCCGACGACATCGACGCCTGGATGCAGCTCGACACGCTGTACACCGAGTCCGCGAAGTGGACCGAGCTCGCCGACGTGCTCCGCCGCCGCGCTGCACTCGAGCGTGAGCCCGCGACCCGCGCTCAGCTGCTCGCACGCCGCGCGCAGGTGCTGCTCGAGTGGCTCGACTCTCCCGAAGAAGCCGCCGCCGCGCTGCGCCACGCACGCACGATCGCGCCGGACGACGCCCAGCTCGGCGACTTGCTCGTCACCGCGCTCGTCAAGGCGAATCGCGATCGCGAAGCCGCCGCGATCCTCGAGGATCGGATCGACTCGGCGCTGGCCCCGAGCGAGGTCGCGATCTCGATGTCGCGTGGCGAGCTCGCCGGCCTCTACATCCGGCTCGCCCAGCTCCGCCACGAGCGGCTGTCCGATCAGGACGGTGCGCGCGAGGCGATCGACCAGGCCCTCGCCCTCGTCCCCGAACATCCCACCGCACTCGCCGTGCTCGCCGCGATCGCCTCTCCCGACGACGATCCGCAATCGTTCGCCCATGCGAAGCTGCGCGAGGCCGAGAGTGCCACCGACGACGACGCGAAGATCGCGGCCCTGATGGCCGGCGGCGACGTCTTGCAGACCCGCGTCGGCGACACCGCCGCTGCACGTGCCGCGTACGAGCGCGTGCTCGCCCTCCGCCCGTTCCATGGCGGCGCGACCTGGGCGCTCGCCGGCCTCGTCGAGAAGGGCGGAGATCCCGAGACGGCGGCGCGCTTGCTCGAGAAGCGGCTCGAGGACGAATCGCTGACGCCGCCCGAGAAGGCGCGGATCATGACGCAGCTCGCGGCGCTGTCGCGGGCCGCCGGTGTCGAGTCCGCGGCGGAGCGCCGGTTGCTCGAAGCGCTCGGCTGCGTGCCCGATCACATCCCGGCGATCATCGCGCTCGCCGATTTCTACGCCGATGCCGGCCGCTGGAACGATCTCGAAGCGTTCCTCCGCGAAGTGCTCGACGGCAACGTGCTGTCCTTGGCCCCCGCCGCGCTGGTCGCCGATCTGCACCGCCGGCTCGCACTCGCGCACGAGAAGCTCGGCCGCGACGAGGATGCGTACCAGACGCTGGTCGCCGCGGATCGCCTCCACCGCGGTCACCTGCTGATCAAGCTGGCGCTCGGCGAGAACCGCTACAAGGCGCGGCGCTGGCGCGAGGCTGCGCTCCACCTGTCGCCGCTCGCCACCCACGAGGATGCCGCGCGCTATCCGCAGGAAGTCGCGCAGGGCCTCTATCACGCCGCGCTCGCCGAGATTCGCTCGTTGCGGCCCGCCCAGGCGCCACCGCTCTACGCGCGTGCCCTCGAGCTCAAGCCTTCGTACGCGCCGGCGCTGCAGGCGCTCGCCGAGATCGCGATGGAGCAAGGCGATCATCGCAAGGCCGCCGACCTCCTCACCCGTCAGGCCACCGCCACCGAGGCTCCCGACGAGCGGATGCGGCTGTTCGAAGCGCTCGGCGACATGTCGCTGATGATGCTCAAGGACGAGGAGCGTGCACGCACGTGCTTCGCTGCCGCCGTGGCCGCCGCGCAACCACTCGAGGCGCGCCACGTGCCTCTCCTCGAGAAGTTGCTCGAGCGCCAGCGGCTCGCCGCCGATCACGCCGGTGCCGCGCGCACCGCCGAGCTGATGGCTGCGTTCGGCACCACGCCCGCGGATCGCTCCGCGCGCTACCTGCGCGCTGCCCGCGACTATCTCCACGCGGGCGATCGCGATCGCGCACGCGGTGCTGCCGACCGCGCCGTCGAGGCGGATCCGTACGACGTCGACTCCGTCGATCTCGCCTCCGGGCTCGCGATCGATCTCGGCGACGTCGACACCGCCGCCGGCATGCTGACGCGGCTGCTGACCGCGAAGGAAGACCGCACCAGCGGCACGGTCACCGCCTTCGCGCGGCGCTCGCTCCTGATGTATCGGCTCGGTGCGGCGCGCCAGCAGCGTGGCGACACCCGTCAGGCCCTGCCCGCCTACGAGCGCGCGATCCAGCTCGCGCCGGAGTCCGAGGGCGCCACCCAAGCACGCCGCGGGCTCGTCGAGCTCATCCGCGCCTCGGACGATCCGTCCAAACACCCCAAGGGTGTTGGCTCGCCTGTCGGCTCGCTGGCACGCGACACCATCGTCGCGCACCTCCAGGCGATCGCCGCCGCGTCGGGCGCTCTGCCCGATCTCGTGCTGTGGGCCGACGAGCTGCGCCGCCTCGATCGCCCCGAAGCCCACACCGTGCTGCAGCTCGCGATCGCGTGCGGTCACACCGCCGACGTGCACCAGAACGCGTTCTTCACGATCCACAAGCCGTACGTGCTGCGCGACGACGAGTCCTACAAGGCAGCACTCGACGCGACCGATCGCGCCCTCCTCGTCGACGCCGATCAATCCGAGCTATTCCCGGTCGTCACCGCGCTCGCCGAGGCGTCGGCGCTGCTGTGGCCCGATCTCGAGCAGTGCCTGGCTCGCAACGGGGTTGGAGGAGCCAAGCGCGTCCCCGCCACGCTGCACGTCGCCGCGTCGGCGATGTTCCCGCGCCTGACCACCGCGCTCGGCACCGGCGCGATCCAGCTCTACCAGCTCGATCGGCAGATCGATCGAGACGTCGTCGTCGTCGCCGCAGCCACGCCCGTGGTCGTGATCGGCTCGCGCCTCGCGATCGAGCTCGCGGGTGGTGGCGCTGCCCCTGCCGAAGCGCGTGCCTTGCTCGCGCGTGCCGTCGAGCTGACGCGCCCCGAGCACATCGCGTTCGCAGGGCTGCCCGAGGCCAACGCCACGCAGCTGATCGCGTCGGTCGCGCGGCTGTTCGGGCCCGCGTCGCTGCGCAACGTCGCAGATGCGCTCGTCGAGGACGAGGACACCCAGCGTGCGCACGACGAGCTCGTCAAGGGCGCACTGTCGGTCAAGATCCGCACGCGCCTCGAGCAAGTGCTCGCGCTGGTCTCGCAATCCGCGCTCGGTATCGAGCGCTACATCGGGGCATCGAACCGCACGGCCGATCGCGCCGCACTGTTGCTCGATGGCGAGCCCGCTGCGATCGTCCGCCAGATCGTGGCGCGTGGAGAATCGCCTACGCATTTGATCTCAGCGGTCGCACAGCTTGGCTGGCTGCCGTTGCGCGCGAGACTCGGCCTCGGCGTGAAGTAATCACGCAGCACGCGTAACCAAGCGCGTGTACGAGCTTCCTGCAGAGGCGTGTGCCCGGGGTTTGCAGCTTGTCTGGTCATGGGCGAACACAAGAACCTCTCGGACCAGGACGCGATCAAGAAGATCCAGGAGCTCGCGAAGGGCGAGACCTGCATGCTGTGCACGCAGGCCACGACCGGCGAGCTGCACTCGCGGCCGATGCACACGCAGGCCGTCGACGACGGCGGGACGATCTGGTTCTTCAGCGACCGCGACTCGTTGAAGAACTTCGAGATCCAGAACGACTCCGTCGTCCACCTGATCTACTCGCTCGGCGGCAAGGCGGAGTACCTGACGGTCAACGGCCTCGCCACGGTCACGCGCGATCAGCAGAAGATCGACGAGCTGTGGTCGCGGATGGCGAAGGCGTGGTTCAGCGACGGCAAGCAGGATCCCGACCTCACGCTGATCTCGATCCAGCCGACCGACGGCTACTACTGGGAGTCGAAGCACGGCAAGGTCGTGCAGCTCGCGAAGATCGCGGTCGGTGCGGTCCTCGGCAAGCCGTATGACGACGGCGTGTCGGGCAAGCTTCGCGTGAGCGACAACCCACGCGCCTGACCATGACGATCAGGCCGATCGGGTTAGCTTCGCGCGCATGCTCCCCACCGAACCGATCGGAAGTGTTCCTCGCTCCCCCGAGCTCCAGGCTGCGATGCAGGCGCATGCGCAGGGCACGCTGACCGATGCGGCGATGAACGAGCAGTTCGACGCTCCGGCGGTTCGAGGAGGCCGGCGAGTCGATCGTCACCGACGGTGAGCAGCGCAAATCGAGCTTCGCGACCTATCCGCTGACGGCCTGTTCGCGAAGATCGCCGCGCGTGTCGCCGGCACCGCGCGCGCCTCCAGGTCGCTCGGCTCGTGATGTCGGTGTGATGTCGGCGATCGCCGCCGCTTGCCGCATGGTCGTCGAGATGAAGAAACCCACGACCTCGAAGCGTCCCGCCAAACGACTCACCGCCGACCAGCTCGCCCACGTGGTCGGCGGCGGCCTCAGCGGCCCCGACCAATGCGACCCGCGCTACCGGCTGCGCTGCATCCAGGATGCGACGCCGCCGGGTACGCAGGACTGCTAGGACCGCGCGTTCGGCAGCAGCTGCCCGAGCTGCCACGCCTGGGTGACGAGCTGGTGCTGTTGTTGCCGGCTCGCCCGTGCGCTCGACGCACCGTGGACGCCCGCGACGACGATCGTCACGAGCGATGCCACGATGATCAGCGTCACCGACGACGTGCCGTGCAGCTCGAGCGCACCGGCGTGGCTCACCAGCTCGCCGTTGCGGATCTCCCAGGTCTGGTGCAACACGCCGACTTGCTCGAGGACGATCGGTCCGACGAAGCCGGTGACGATCGTCCCGATCAGCACCCAGGGTGTCCACGGCCGCGCGACGAACGCCGGGTACGACATCATCGACATCACCATGAAGGTCGCGAGCGCGGGCACGAACGTGAACGGCCCGGCCAGCCTCGTCAGCATGACGAGCAGCGCCGAGTTGACGCACGCATAGATCAGCATCTCGACGAACGAGCGGTTCGGCTTGCGACGCAGCTCGATCGTGGCGAGCGCCATCGCGACGGCGAACCCGAAGACGCCGAGCACGACGTCCCAGCGCCGGATCCCGTTCCACGCGGCGATCGGCAAGAATGCCGCGAGGGCGAGGTAGGCGAGCATCGCGGTGCGCGCACGCCGGCGGATGTACTTCGCATCGGCCTCGCGGAGCACGGCGTCGAGCTCCGGCGGTGGGAGCGCCGGCGGCTCGAGCATCAGCGACGTGATCAGCTGGGCGGCGTCGAGGGCCTCGGGATCGAGGGCGAGGGCACGCCCCGCGGCACGCATCGCGTCGCCACGACGACCCTCGACGAGCGCGGCGCGGGCGACGAACACCAGGTCCTTGGCCATCGTGGCGCGGCGCGCGACGTCGCGATCTCCGTCGAGGAAGCTCTCGACCTGGTCGGCGACCCGGCGCGCGGTGGGCCGCAAGGTCGGCTCGGTGGCGAGCATGGTCACGCACAGCGTGTCGAGCTCGGGAGGGATCGCGAGATCGCCGACCACGCGCGGGTTGTCTCGTGGGCGATCCGCACGCCGCTTCCACGGCGACAGCACGGTGACGGACGACAGCGTGCTCTCGATCCCCTTGTCCCCCCGCGGATGCAACGGCTCGCCGGCGAGCAGCTCGAACAGGATCGCGCCGAGCGCGTAGATATCGGCGGCCCGCTCCACGTCGGGTGTCCGGAGGGCTTCGGGTGCGAGGTAGCCGACGGTGCCGCGGATCTGCGCATCACTCGCGCCTTCGAGCACCTCGATGTCGGCGGCGATCACCGCATCCTCGAGGACGCGCGCGACGCCCCAGTCGAGCACGTAGACGTCGCCGAACTCGCCGAGCACGATGTTGCCCGGCTTGAGATCGCGGTGGACCACGCCCCGCGTGTGCGCGAAGTCGATCGCGCGACAGACGTCGCCGAACGCGCGGAGCAGACGCTGCCTCGTCGTCGTCGGGCTGGTGAGCAGATCGGTCAGCGTGGTGCCCGCGACGCGCTTCATCGTGAAGTACGGCTTGCCGGCCTGGTCTTTTCCCAGCTCGTAGACGGGCACGATCGAGGGGTGATCGAGCCGCGCCTGGATCCGCGCCTCGCGCATGAAGCGCGAGATGTCGTCCTCGGTCGGCGCCAGGGCCCGCAGCCGCTTGATCGCGACGTCGCGTCCGATCTTGCGGTCCAGCGCGAGCGAGACCTCGCCCATCCCACCTCGCCCGATCACCTCGCCCATCGAGTACACCGAGGACACGTTGGTCTCCTCGCGCTCTTCGATGGGCGCTCGCATCTGAGTGTCGGACTCGTCATCCGTCGCCATGAAACCATCGTACGCTGCCGGCCGTGGCGCGCACCAAGCCTGCGAAGAAGACGACGGCTAGACCGGCCGCGAAGGCACAGCCGGCTGCAGACCTCGACGGGCTCGCGAAGGCGCTCGCCGACGGAGACGCCGCCGCCGCCCTGGTCGCCGCACTCGACGCCTGGCGCGCTGCGCGGTCCCCCGAGCTGGCGAACCTGATCGACGTGCTCGACACCCGGATCGCGTGCCCGCCGATCGCGGACGACCTCGCGTGGACCGAGATCGCCTTCACCAAGGACCCACGGGCGCTCGGCCGGTTGCTCTCCATGATCGGCGAGCTCCCCGCGTCGTTCCTCCCCACTGCGATCGGCAAGCTCGCCGCGTTCGCTGACGATCCGCGGATCGGCACCGCCGCGGCAGGCTGGATCCTCGACCCACCGACGCTGTCGACCTCGACCTATCCGTTCTGGAACGGGCTGTACAAGCTGCTCGACCGGCTCGGCGATACGCGCGTGATCGCCGCGATCACCACGCGGCGAAAGATGGCGCAGCCCAAGACCAAGAAGTGGGCGGGTGACAAGAACCCGAAGCCGTCGCAGTTCTGGGACAAGTTCTACACGGCGCTCGACAAGACGAAGCGCACGCTCGCCGCGCTGTCACCACCCGCCGCCGACAAGGGACTCGCGAAGCTCGAGAAGCTCGCGCACAAGCTGCCGATGGCGGAGGTCAAGGCGAAGTCCGCGGTCACCGGAGGCACCAAGGCGTCGAGAGCAGACAAGGGTCCTTCCCTCGCTCGCGCCCTCGCTCACGCGACGAAGCAGCAGCTCCCCGAGCTGATCGCGGCGCTGCTCGACGCCTGGCGGGCCAAGCGCGCCCCCGAGCTCGCCGCGCTGATCGATCGCGCGACCGCCCTGCTCCCCAACTATCGCGACACGTTTCCCGCCGAGCCCAAGCCCGCCGCGGCCGCGTGGCAAGCCGCCTATGATCGCGATCCCGCCGGCGAGCTGCCGCGGCTCCTGCGCCACGTTCACGTCGGTGGTGCCGCTGCAGCCACCGAGCACGTCGTCGCGTTGTCGATGCTGCCCGATGATCCGCGCATCGCGATGCGCCTCGCCGAGCTCGCGACCAACATCACGATCAGCCCCGAGCGCGGCCAGTACTGGAAGTCGACCTGGGACCTGATCGCACGCACGCGCGATACCCGCGTGATCGCTCCGCTCCGCCAGGACTTCGACGACTTCAGCGGCACGTACTACGACCACCACCGCTCCGGGAAGCGCTTGCTCGGAGACTTCCTGCTCGCCGCGCCGCCGGCCTCGCCGCTCGACGCCGCCGATCACAAGGTGATCAACCAGCTCGCCGCGGCGATCGACAAGATCGTCCCCGAGCACCTCGAGCGCGAGCGCGTCCTCGTCGCCGACATCGTCGCGAACTGGGACGACGAGGCCCCACGCTTGGTCTACGCCGACTGGTTGATCGAGCGCGACCACATCCGCGGCGAGCTGATCGTGTTGTCGTGCAAGCTTTCCCGCGACAAGCAGCTCACGAAGTCCGAGACCAAGCACCTCGCCACGCTACGCGGTGGCTTCCGTGCACCGGCGTATCCGTTCGGCTCGTTCAGCGACTTCGAGCACGTGATCGACCGCGGCCTGCCTTCGCAGCTCAACGTGACCTGGAACGAGAACCCGCTGACCTGGCGCTACCTGCCCGGCGATCCCTTGCTGCCGTGCATCGACGTCATCCACTTCGACACGCCCGACCGCCGCGGCCGTCCCGCCGCCGAGGAGCTCGCGCGCGTCATGCTCGATCCCTCGGCGACGCGCCTGATCCGCGTCACCAACGTCCCGAACGAGCTGATCGGCGGCCGCAGCGATCCGCGCTTCGAGCCTGCGACCGGCGGTGCCCGCCTCGCCGATGCGCTCGAGCCGCTCGTCAAGGCGACCTGGAAGCGCGACGGCAAGACCTTCTCGAGACGCTAGAGCGACGCTAGAGCGACGCTAGAGCGGCGCTCCGCACGCGAACCACTCGCCGAGCAACTGACGCTCCTCGAGCGGGATGTTCAGCCCGTCGGGCATCGACGTCGTCGCGACCGTGCTCTCGAGGATGTCTTGCTTGTTCGCGATCACGCTCTCGAACGATGTCAGCCTCAGCGCAAGCTGCCCCGAGTGGCAGCGCAGGCAGCGATCCTGGATCCACGTGGCCGTGTAGTTCTGATAGGTCAGCGTCGAGTCCGGCGGGCACTCGAGCGCGGTGATGTCGATTCCCGTCCCGACTGCCGAGTCCCCGCCGCAGCCGATCAGGAAGAGAAAGAGCAGCCATCGCATCTCGTCATCATCCCCTACTTCGGTGGCGGTGACGGTTTTCTCGCACGAGGACTGACGTTACGCTGCAGGCAATGTATCTGGGCATCGTCAAGGGCACCGTCGTCGCCGAGCGCAAGTACGCCGGTCTCGAGGGCACGAAGCTGTTGATGGTCCAGCCCGTCGACGAGCATGGCGCGCCGGTCGGCGATCTCCAGGCCGCCGTCGATCGCGTCCAGGCCGGCCTCGGTGACCTGGTCTACCTCGTCGGGTCGCGCGAAGCGGCGCTCGCCTGCGATCCATGGTTCGTCCCCGTCGACGCCGCGATCGTCGGCATCGTCGACGGCCTCGACGTGCCGAACCCGGCCACGCGAGAACAGCGATGAGGGAGGGCTAGCTCGATGAGATATTGCAGGATCGTCGGGCCGATGTGGGCTTCGGTGAAGCACCCGGCGTTCGAAGGTCGCCCGCTCTTCGTCGTCCAGCCGCTCGACGACAAGGGCGCGGATGTCGGCACCACGTTCGTGGCGATCGACACCGTGCAGGCCGGTGTGGGTGACAAGGTCCTCGTGCTCACCGAGGGCACCGGGACCCGCCAGATCCTCAAGCAGGGCGACATCGTCCCGATCCGCTCGACGATCGTCGGCGTGGTCGATCACGTGGAGACCTAGTGGCGACCAAGCTCCGCGTCCAGCTCGCCGAGGCGGCGCGCCTGCTCCACCAGTTCGGCTGGGTCGCGAACCACGACGGCAACGTCACCGCGCGGGACGGCGCCCGCTTCGTCGCCACGCCCACCGCCACCTCGAAGCGCGTCGTCCACGAGCGCGACCTGATCGAGGTCGATGCCAAGGGCTCCGTGATCGGTCAGGGGAAAGTCTTCGGCGAGATCGGGCTCCACCTCACCGTCTACGAACGCCGCCCCGACATCCATGCCGTCGTCCACGCGCATCCACCGTTCGCCACCGCCATTGGATCGTCGCGCGGCAACCCGATCGAGCGTCCGTTCCTCGCGGAGGCGGTCGTCTCGCTCGGCCCGCGGATCCCGAAGATCCCGTACGCGCAGCCCGGGCCCTCCGCCTCCGCCGCGCTCGCGCCGTGGTGCGAGCTGGTCGATGCCGTGATCCTCGGTAACCACGGGGCCCTCGCGTGGGGGGCTACCCTCGAGCAAGCGCTGCTCCGCATGGAGCTCGTCGAGCACCTCGCGAAGATCGCGATCGCCGCGGCCCCGCTCGGCGGCGTCGAGCCACTCCCCGAGTCCGCGTTCGGTCCCCTCCTGGCCGCGCGCGCCAAGGCGGGCATCGGTCGAGCTGCCGATCGCGCCGTCGAGCTCGCTGCCCAGCTCTCACCGCCGGTGAGAGACAAGCCGGTGGTCGCGTGCGCCCCTGCCCCGCACTCGAGCGTGCCGACGATCTCGCCCTCGGGCAAGCCCCACGACCTCGCGTCGATCGTGCGCGAAGAGATCGTGCGCGCGCTGTCGAAGTAGTTACTGCGGGAACAGCATCGACGTCGGCTGCGATGCGGGCGACGCCGGTGTGGCCGGTGTGGTCGGTGTGGTCGGTGTGGTCGGTGTGGTCGGTGTGGTCGGTGTGGTCGGCGTGGTCGCCGGCGTCGCGGGCGTCGCGGTCTTCGAGTCATCGACCGCGGTGGTCTGGGTCGCCGCGAAGCCGACCATGCCGAGCAGGACCATGGTCAACCCGATGCCGCTGATCAGCCCCGCCTTCGATTTACAGTCGGTCTTCGGCATGCCGAGCTTGATGTCCATGTCGCAGTCCGCCTGCGTGCTCGACACGGCGAGCAGCAAGATGCCGCCGACCAGAAATCCGCCTTCGGTGAGCTTGGCGTACGTGCGGTGCTTCGCGTTGTTGGGGAAACACGCGGTGAACACCAGGCACATGACGAGAGCGACTGCACGCATGGCCCGTTTGTATCTCAGCGACAGGGTGTTCGGGGGCCAAAGCCTGCTTGCAACTAGCGGCGCGGAAGCATCGCCGAGGCGACGATCGTCTTGTCCGTACGCTGCGCGAAGGCCACGGCACCGACAGACGTCCACGCCGGATCGAGGGTGATCTTGGTCTCCTGACCCTTCACGCGGACGAGCTTGCGCACGATCCGGCTGTTCGACAGCGAGCTCCCCGCGTTCTCGCCTCGCGGGATCTTGATGGTCCGCTCGCTCTCGTAGATCGCGATCAGCACCTCGGTGCCCGGTGGCACCTCACTCTTGATCGTCACCGCGTCACCACTCCACGTTGCGGTTGCCGCCAGCAACGCGGGGCGTGACGCCTTCGAGATCGCCACCTGGATCTGGCCGGTGCTCGAGCCGACCATGCCCGCCGCGCCGCCGATCACGAGCTCCGGGGTGTAGACGCGGCTATCACCGAGCGCACGCGCGTACATGTGCTGGCGCTCGGTCCACTCCTCCTTCGAGTACGGGTCCGCCCAGCCGAGCCCGTTCCAGTAGTCGACGTGGAACGACAGCGGCGCCAGGCTGCCATCCTTCGCGAACGTCGCGAGCAGCTTGTCGGCCGGTGGGCACGAGCTACAGCCCTGCGAGGTGAACAGCTCGAGGACCAACGGCCCCTCGGCCTTGCCCCGCACCATCGAATCTCCCTGGGCATCCGCACAGCCAACCAGGAGCACTACCGCAAGAAGTCCGCGCATGACCGACCTACGTCCAACCGGGACCCCGGTTACGCCAGCGAGCCGACAGGCGAGCACGTGGGGCTAGATCGCGCCGGACTTGCGGGTCACGTGACGACCCTTCCGCTCGCACAGCTTGGTGCCGTCGTAGACCGGAACCGACTTGGCCCAGGCGTGGCTGCCTTCCTTGCCGGACATGCCCAGGAACCACCCGCGGCGACCCACGAACAGGTCGAGCTGGCTGCCCTTGATGCCCCCGCCGACATCGTCCGCCACCACGCATCCGTCATGGACAAACCCACCCCACGGCGATCGGCCCGGCATTTGCCGGCCTTCGAGCAGGGGCACGTACAGCAGCGAGCCGAGCTTCACCATCTTGGGATCGACCGCCACCGTGCGGAACGGTTGGAGCTGACGCCCTGTACCACCGGTCCCCCACTGCGCGGCGGTGACCTTGAAGCACGGGGAATTGCGGCGAGCTTGCGAGCCGGGTTGGTCTTCACAGCGACAGGCACCCCAGATGTTGAGGACGCGGCCGTCCTTCAGCTTGCCAGTGCCTTGCAGCGCGATCTGCGAAGCAAACTCACGCGACACCTCGGAGATTGGCTGGCACGTCGAGTCGAACAGCTTCACCTGATCCGGCGGGACGATCGATGCGAGCTCGGGATCGGATTCATCGATGTGGACGTTGTCGTTGGCCGCCACGGCGACCGGCTTCTTCTTGGGAGCGGCGACCTCTTCTTCGGTGACCACGTAGTAGAAGGTGATCGAGAAGTCGCCGATCGGTTTCGGGGCCTCCTCTTTGGCGACCGGCTTCTCGATCACGCTCACGACCTCGGGCGGCATCGACTCGGGAACCATGGTCGGATCCGGCGTATTGGACTGGCAGGCAGTCGCCACCGCGAGCGGTGCGATCCGCTTGATACTTCTGACGATTCGAGCGAACAGATCGGCGAGATACGAGACCGTGTGGTTCGCTGTGTCGATCGCGAAGCCGACGATGGAGCTGGCTTCGTGATCGCGTCGCTTCGTCATAACTCCCGGCCAGGACCGCACCGGGTTCATCGAGTCTAGCCTCGATCACCCCTCTGCCAGTTGGCTGGGTCCGAAAAAGCGCGCTCCCGCGAAGCGGCTTCAGTTCGATAGGGGCTCCAGGGCCTTCCGTCCGCCGGCTGCGCCCGCAGCACTCCACCCGCTGCCTCCACCGCACCACCCGCTGCGCCCCTCACGTCGTTGCGATCGGCTTCGACAACCTGGCCACGCGAGCGGATTGGCGCCACGTCCAATGCTGTTCACCTTGTCCCATGTCGATCCGGCGTTCGGACCGACGACCTGGCCACGCGTCCGAAACGGAGGACGGCAACACTTTCCCACGGACCGTCGGGCTTCGGTTCGGATCAGAACCGGGCTTGCAGCGTCGCGTTGACGCCGAGCTGCTGGAACTGGCCCGGCTCGTAGGCGAAGGCGCAGTTGTCCGGGTCTTCGCAGACACGCGAGTACCGGGTCTGGTTCGGGTCGTAGCTGTAGAACACCTCGAGCACGGCGGCGTAGATCCGACCGAAGTCGATCTTGCCGGTGAGCTTCACGGCGGTCTGCGGCAGCGCCTTCTCACCCGGGGGGAGGATGGTGATCAGGGTGTCGATGTTGTTGTTCCGGATGACGGCGGTCGAGGTGCCATCGCCCGCGCCGATCGCCTGACCCGGAATGCCCTTCGGAGTGGTCAGGGTGGCCGGGAGCTCGAGGCCCGCGATCACGCCGAGCGTCAGCCAGTCGCCCCAGTTCTTGTCGGCGCCCACAGCTCCGAACAGGTTCGGCTTGAGCTTGTAGTCGGACGGGAAGTCCGAGTACGGCGGCAGGCTCGGCTGGGAGTGAAGAATGAACGCGAGATCGCGATACGACAGGTCGGCGCGCAGCCGGATCCGGTTGTACTTCGCGCGGATGTTGAGGTCGCCCGCGTAGCCGAGCTGGTTGACGGTCGAGCCGGTCTTGGCCGGGTCCTTGAGCGTCTGGCCCATCGCGGTGAACTCGGCCTGCGCCATCCACGCAAACCCACCCGGGTATTTCTCCGGGGCGAACAGCGAGCTGACCTGCTCGTTGTTGAACCGGTACAGCCGGAAGTCGATCGAGTTACGCAGCGGCAGGCCCTTGTAGATCGAGAGCTGCGCCGAGGCGCCGAACAGCACGACCTTCTGGTCCTGCACGTCCTGCAGCTCGTTGTAGCCGCGGTCGAAGTAGCCACCGTTGACCTCGGCGCGGACGCCCAGATCATTGGCCTTGCAGCCGACGGTTCCGGTCTGGCACGGCTGCACCAGATCGATGCCGGCACCGGCGAGGCCCGCGAGCGCGGACTTCTGCTCGCCGTCCCCCGGGTCGACCACGATGGCGCTCTTCGCGCCGATGAACGCGTAGCCGTTCTTGAAGTCGTACTGCAGCTTCGCGCCCGGGTTGCTCGAGCGCGCGCGCTTGTACTCCGGCGAACCCCCCCACGACAGCCGGAAGGAGTAGCCGAGGCGGAAGCGATCCGAGCTCACCGGGAACGCGGTCAACGAGATCCGGGTCGGATCCTTGTGAGACGGATCCTTCCAGTTGGAGATCACCAGGTACGAGCCGGCATCCGCGAGCGAGATGGTGGTCTCCGACAGCTCGTTGATGCGCAGCACGAAGGCGCCCTCGGCCTGGAGGTGCCCCTTGGTGTAGCTGCGATACATGATCGCGTGCGACAGCGTCTCGAAGCCCGAGAACCGCGTGTCGTAGTTGTCGAAGAACAACACGCCGAGCGAGTTTGGCGTTCCGAAGCGCCAGCCCGGCACCGACGGGATCGTCTCGCCCGGCTTCGCGAGGATGTTCTCGTTGGTGATCGTGAACGCGAGGCGCGTATCCATGAAGCCCGAGCCGCCGACCATGTCGTCGTCTTTCGACGTCGCGGTCTTGGTCTCTTTTTCGGTCGCTTCTTTCGCGGCCTTCTCCGCTGCTTCACGCGCGGCGCGTTCGGTCAGGATGCGAGCGACCTCGCGGTCGACGATCTCTTTGATCTTGGCTTCCTCGACGCTCACGGTGGGAGGAACGACGGGATCGGCGGGTTGCGCGAACACCTTCGGCGAGGCGGCGAGGAGCGCCGCAACAAACAAGCGATTGATACGCACGGTAGCTCTCTTCCTTACTGAACGATGTCTTGGGCGTCGCGCGGGAAAATGATCCACACGTTGAACGACCCGATACTCACCGGCCTCACCACACCCACCACCTTCGTCAACGTCTTACCGACCAGCGACGGCGGATCGATCGACGTGATCCCGGTCGAGATCACGTTGAGCACGTTGTCGTTACCCGCGCAGTCGCCGCCAACCCCGGCGGGATCGACCTTCCACTGCTTGAAGGTGTCGAAGTCCTCGTCGAGGTCGCACACCTTGCCGTTGTTGATCTGGATCGGCGCGGCTTCGTTGCGCTCGAAGTTGATGATGCCGTCGGGGTCATTGAGGCTGTTGAACCAGGTCAGCGGGTCGAGCACCTCGGGGTTTGGCAGACGCGTGGGCTTGCCATTGACATCGAGCGGGCGGTCGACGACGCAGTTGCCGCTGACGTCCTTCGGCGAGAACGTCTGCGGGAAGCCGATCTCGGTCAGGCCGTTGAACTCCGAGAGTCCGCCGGCGAAGCCCGTGATCGTCTGACCGACCTGGAGATCGCCGAAGCACTCGTCGCGCGGCGCCGAGAACGAGAACACCATCACGTGACCGTACGGCTCGGCGACGCACGGCGGGTCCGCTTCGACCACGTCCGGCGTGCCCGGATTGTCCGTGCAGTTCAGATCCGACACCGTGTAGCCCTGCGCGAACACGCTGTTGATGACGAGCCGACCCTTCGCGCCGAACTGCGACGCGTTGACGCCGACCTGCTTGTCCTGCAGTGGAGTGACCGACAGGGCGTCGAGCGCCGCTTCATCTCGCGGCTTCTGGAGGTCGACGATGAACGGATCCCGATAGAACAGGATCGGCGACGTGCCGGTGACCTGCCCGTGGATGTACTCGGGACCGACGCCTTCGCCATCGTCGATCCAGATCACCGTGGGGCCGAACGCGTTCGGGAGCGTGACCGACTGGTTCGCCGCCGAGCCGCCGGTGACCTCGAAGGACGCGAGCGGGATCGAGCCGAACGTCGGGGTCAGCGTGCCGAGGAACTGCGCGTAGACCTGGACCTGCTTGGTGAACGTGGGGTCGAGCTCGCCCTGGGCATCGAGGGCGGTGAGGTTCAGCACCACCGTGCGATCGGTGTCGTCGAGCGGTTCGTCGATGCTGCCCGGCGAGGCCGGCGACACGAGCTCGACGCGCAGCGACTGCGTGCCTTCGATCAGCGTGTCGCGCGTATCGGTACACGCGGCGAGGAGAACAAACAGACTGGCGTTGCGCATGGTCATCCTCATCACTCGAAGGTCGGACGGATGCGGCCGTCGTGCGCCTCGACGTTCTCGTCGAGACAGCTGATCGTGCCGTACTTGTCGCGCAGCGGAGCGCCGAGCGTGCCGGCGACCGAATCGTCGAGCTGCGCATCGCACCGCGCGCGGCATGCGCTGTTCGCCGGGCAGGTCTGGGTGTTGAGATAGACGCGCAGCGAATCGCGCAGCGAGATGCCGGTGTCCTGCTTCGAGGTATTGCGGCGCAGCACCTCGAAGCCCGAGCCGCCGGCCGCGATGTAGTCGTTGACCGCGACGCGATACAGGCTCGCGATCTCGAGCGGCGCGCACTTCGAGAAGTCGAGCTCCGCGCTCGGGTCACCGTTGAGACGGCAGTTGTCACCGATCGCGATGTTCTTCGCGTACGCACCGTTCGGGCCGCCGCACACCATGTCGAACGCGATGCCGGCGACCTGCGCCTGCGTCCGGCAACCGCGGGTGGCCGACCGCTGCGCGATGTAATCCAGCGTGTCCTTGATCTCCTGACCGGACAGATAGATCACGGTGATCGAGTTCTCGAACGGGAACACGTTGAACATCTGCTCGATCGTCAGCGGGCCGTACTCGAAGTCGGCGCGGATGCCGAGCGAGTTGGTGATCGCGAGCTCTGCCTCGACGCCCTGCTGGACCTGCATCGAGCGCGCGACCAGGTTACCGAGCTGCGAATCGCCGCCCCCGAGATCGTTGCGGGACACTTTTTGGCGCACCCCGCACTTCTTCGTCGTCGGGTTGCAGACGTCGTCCGCGTTCTGGCAGGACAGGTCCGGGTTGCAATCGCTGGTGCCGGTCGAGGACGAGTTGATGTACGCGAACACCCCGTTGAGGTCGATCTCCTGGTTGAGCTTCACCGAGTACGGCCACATCATCGACGTGATCTCGGCGTCCTCGGGGACATCGCTCTGCACCGGGATGTTGATGTAGCTGAACGAGGTCACCCGGCTGCGTTGCGCCGGGTCGCCGTTGTTCGCACCGACGTGGACGACCATATCGAGGCGACCGACGAACTTCGCGAACGCCCCCGAGTGGACGAGCACCGTCTGGTAGCCGTCCGGCTTGCCGTCGCCATCTGCATCCTCGTCGTTCGGGATGATCTTCGGTGGGTTGGTGACGATGTGGAGGTGACCGCCGAGGATGACGTCGACCCCCTTCAGCGTGTCCTTCGAGAACGACGCGTTCGGATCGTCCTCGACCTGCGCGGCCGTCAGATCCTCGTCCTCATCGAGCCCGAGGTGGCTGACGACGACGATGACATCGACCTGCGGGCGCAACAGGCGGACCCAGCCGTCGAGCGCGGGACCATCCGCGAGCGGGCGGAAGCCGAGGCTGTTGCCGCCCTCATAGATCGACGTGATGGTGGACGTGTTGCCCATGCCGATCACGCCCACCTTGAGACCTTGCACGTCGTAGATCGCGTACGGCGCGATCACGTCGCGCAGCGATCGCCCATCCGAGTTGACCGCACCGGGCGGTGGGTTGTCCCAGGCGTAGTTGCCGGCGAGCAGCGGGAACGTGGCCCAGTTATCGATCTTCTCGAACAGGTTCTTCGCACCCAGGTCGAACTCGTGGTTGCCGAGCACCGCGCCGTCCATCCCGGCGAGCGACAGCGCGCGCATCTCGGCTTCCCCCTTGAACAGGTTGAACACCGGCGCGCCCTGGAAGCAGTCACCCGTGTCGAGCCAGAGCGAGCGGTTGCTGCTCGCGCGGATGTTCTTCGCGATCGTCGCGATCCGAGCGATGCCACCATAGGGAGGCTTGGTCAGGCCGTAGCCGCGATCGAACGTGTTGGGGACGAAGTTGTACGGGAACAGCCGCGAGTGGATGTCCGACGTATGGATGAAGGTCAGCCGGATGTCCTGACCTACGAGGTCGGGTTGCTCCTGCTTGACGGTGCAACCGAAAACCGTAGCCGCACCAAGGAGACAGAGCAGGCGCTGCATGGACCCGATGGATACCTAACTCCGCAGGGTTTCAGCAAGCCTTACATGGCCGTCGCCCAACACTCATCACACCGGGGATTGTGGTACCTCCCTCCGGATGCCGCGCGCGAAGATCGTCTGCACGCTGGGACCTGCGTCGTCGAGTCCCGAGCGAGTCGGCGAGCTGATCGACGCCGGGATGAACGTCGCCCGGCTCAATTTTTCGCACGGCAGCCACGAAGACCACGCGAAGATGTTGCAGACCGTGCGCTCCGAGGCCGAGCGCCGTGGCAGGGCGGTCGCCATCCTCCTGGATCTCCAGGGTCCCAAGATCCGCGTCGGTAAGTTCGCTAGCCCCACCGGCGTCGAGCTCAAGCCGGGCGCCGAGTTCACGATCACCACCGTGGAGTGCGTTGGCGACGACAAGCGCTGCTCGACGAGCTACTCGCTGCTCCCGAACGACGTCAAGCCGGGCGACACGCTGCTCCTCGACGACGGCTACCTCTCCCTCGCGGTCACCGCGGTGAACGAGCGCGAGGTCAAGACGGTGGTCGTCACCGGCGGCATGCTCAAGAACAACAAGGGCATCAACCTCCCTGGCGTCGACGTTTCGGCACCCGCGCTGTCGGAGAAAGATCGCACCGACATCGGGTTCGCCCTGCGGCTCGGCGTCGACTACGTGGCGCTGTCCTTCGTGCGCCGAGCGGAGGACGTCATCGAGGCCAAGCGTCTCCTCACGGTCGACAACGTGTCGATCCCGGTGATCGCGAAGATCGAGAAGCCGCAGGCGCTCGAGCGGCTCGGCGAGATCATCGATGCCTCCGATGGCTGCATGGTCGCGCGCGGAGATCTCGGCGTCGAGCTCGGGCCGGAGAAGGTCCCGCTGTGGCAGAAGCGGATCATCGAGGAGGTCAACAAGCGCGGCAAGATCGTGATCACCGCGACCCAGATGCTCGAGTCGATGATCACGGCGCCACGGCCCACGCGCGCCGAAGCGTCCGATGTCGCGAACGCGGTGCTCGACGGTACCGATGCCCTGATGCTGTCGGGCGAGACCGCGTCGGGCGCGCATCCCGTCGAAGCGGTTCGCACGATGTCGCGGATCATCCAGGAGATCGAGAAGAGCGCGTACTACCACGCGACGGTCGAGGTCCCCGGGCTGCAGCTCGCCACCTCGACCAACGCGATCGCCCACGCGGCGGTCACCGCGGCGCGCGCGATGAAACTCAAGACGATCGTCGCGGTCAGCGACTCGGGCGGTGCGGCACGCCTGATCAGCGAGTACCGCCCGGAAGCGAACATCGTCTGCATGACCACCGACGAGACGACGTTCCGCCGGCTCGCGCTGGTGTGGGGCGTGACGCCGGTCATGATCGGGCCGTCCGCGACGACCGAGGAGCTCGTCGATCGCGTCGAGGGCATGCTGGTCGAGAGAAACCTCGCCTCGCCCGGCGAGCACGTGCTGATCACGATGGCGGTCCCCGTCGGTGGTGGCGCTTCGACCAACGTACTGAAGATCCACCAGATCCAGCATTGACCGAGATCGCGCTCGGTCGGCTCCCAGACAGCTTCGCGCGAGGCTGACGAGCGTGGGCGAAAACCTACACGTTCCTAGAGGTTGAGCGACCGTTTGCCGCGAGCTACGATGGTGATCTAGTGGGTCACACGCCGCGTCCAGCGCCCGAAGGGGCCGCGATCGGGCAGGTACTTCTCGGGAAGTACCGCGTAGATGCCATCCTCGGGCAGGGCGGCATGGGCGTGGTGGCGAAGTGCACGCACCTCGGTCTCAACGAGCACGTCGCGATCAAGATGCTGCGGCAGGACGTGATGCTCGACCGCGATGCGAGCGCGCGGTTCAAGCGCGAGGCGCAGGCGGCGAGCAAGCTCAAGAGCGAGCACGTGGCCCGCGTGGTCGACGTCGGCGAGTTCGAGGACTCCGGCGTGCCGTACATGATCATGGAGTTCCTCGACGGTCACGACCTCGGGGACCTGATCGACGATCGCGGTCCACTGCAGGCGCCATTCGCCTCCATGTTGATGCTGATGGCCGCCGAGGCGCTCGCCGAAGCGCACTCGATCGGGATCGTGCACCGCGACGTCAAGCCGTCGAACCTGTTCGTGACCTGGCGCCCCGACGGCAGCGCCCTCGTCAAGGTGCTCGACTTCGGGATCTCGAAGTCGGCGATGGGCACCGATCTCAAGCTGACGCAGACGCAATCGCTGCTCGGCACGCCCGCCTATATGTCGCCCGAGCAGATGCGGTCGGCTCGCCTGGTCGACTCGCGCACGGATATCTGGTCGCTCGGCACCGTGTTCTACGAGCTGCTCGAGGGCCGCCGGCCGTTCGAGGCCGAGAGCTTCTCGGAGATGTGCGTCAAGGTCGCGGTCGATCCGCCGGAGCCGATGGTCAACACGCCGCCGGCACTGCAAGCGATCATCCTGCGCTGCCTCGCGAAGAACCCGGACCAGCGCTACGCGACGATGGCCGAGCTCGGTCGCGATCTGCTCCCGCACGTTCAAGACGTCCACCAAGCCTCGCTGCTCGTCGAGCGCATGCAGCGGATCCTCGCTCGCTCGCGCCCGAGTGGTGGTGGCGGCGAGCAATGGGAAGGCCCTTCGTCGACCACGGGCGTGACCCGCGCACCGATCCCGCTCCGCGCGGCGACGCCGCATCCATTTCCGCGGGCGCCGACCCCGGATCCGGCCCCACCCGAGAACACGCTGCGCGAGGAATCGAGGCCCGTGCAGGCGGTCAGCGCGATGTACGCGGTCCCGCCGAAGAAGAGCAAATGGTGGCTCGCGGTGCTCGCGGCGCTGATCGTCGTCGGCGTCGGGGTCGGCGCCGTGCTCGGAATGCAGAAGGGTGACCAGGGCCCTACGAGTGGCCCGGTGACGACCACACCGGTGACGACGTCCAAGCCGTTGACCAAGGAACCGGTCGGCCCGGTGAAGGACGCGGTCGCCGCACCCGTCAAACCGATCGAGCTCAAAGAGCAAGGCAGCGGCAGCGCGAAGCCGCCAGGCGATGGCAGCGCGGCAGTCGCTGCGCTGCCGCCCACCAAGCCGGAGACTGGCGAGACGCCGAAGAGCCCGACGGTGAAGGCGAACCCGAGCAAGTCGGGCGGACGACCGATCAAGACGAACGCCGCGATCAACGTCCGCAAGCCGCCCGACAAGCCGCCGGTGCACGTCCCCGTCGTCGGCGAGGGCTCGGCGAAGACCGTCATCGTGACGCCTCCGCAGCCTCCGGCACTGCCTCCCGGAATGAGGAAGTGCCCGATCCACGAGAGAAAGCCCAGCGGCGACTGGCCAGCGGACTGCATCCAGTCGCAGTCCAAGTAGCAACCCTGTACGATCCGTCGCGTGCAGGGATCGAAGCTCCTCTTCGTGGTGGTCGGCGTACTCGCAGTGACGTCGCCTGCCCAAGCCGATATCGACAACACGAAGGCCGACAAGCTGTTCGAGGAGGCGCTCAAGCTGCGGGCGACCAGCCCGGCGCAGGCGTGCGTCAAGTTTGCCGAGGCGCTGACCTACAACCCGCAGGCGATCGCGACGCACCTGAATGTCGCGCGCTGTGACGAGGACCAGGGTCGGATCGCGTCGGCCGCCGCGAAGTATCGCGAGATCATCGACCGCGCTGCGAACCAGAAGCAGGACGACTACCGGGCCGAGGCGCAGTCGCGGCTCGACGCGCTGACCGAGGACATCCCGCACATCACGCTGTGGTTCCATGCGGCCGCACCGGAGGGCGCGCAGGTGCTGGTCGACGACAAGACGATCGAGATCTCCGGCAGGACGCGTATCGAGGTCGATCCGGGTGAACGCCGCGTCGTGGTGACCGCACCGGGTCGCGTCGGGTGGGTGTCGACCGTCGTGCTCACGAAGCGCGACGACAAGGGCATCGAGCTCCCCGACCTCGCGAAGGCGCAGGTCAGCTCGCGACGGCTGATCGGCAAGCTCGCGGTGATCACCGGTGGTGTGCTGTTCGCCACCAGTGTCGGCGTCGCGCTGGTCGCACGCGGTCGCTACAACGACGCGAAACAGCGCTGCCCGGCCGATGCCGGCGGTACGTTGATCTGCGAGAGCGCGGATGATCTCTCCAAGCTCGACAGCGCGAAGACGCTGGGCAACGTGGGCACCGTGATCGGCATCGTCGGGCTCGCGGGTGCGATCGCCGGCGGCGTGTGGTGGTGGACCGCGCCGACGGAGAAGCAGCCCGGCATCGCGCGGATCGACGTGTTCGGAGGCAGCCACACCGCGGGCGTCGCCTTGCATGGCCGCTTCTGATCCGGGTTACTATCGACGGGATGCGAGTACTCGGGGCGCTAGTAGCAATGGTCGCCATGTCGGCGTCGGTCCACGCGGACACGATCGACAACACCAAGGAAGCCGACGCGCTGTTCCTCCAGGGCCGCGAGGCGCTCGGCACCAACAACTTCAAGGAAGCCTGCAAGCTGTTCTTCGCGGCGCAGGAGAAGCAGCGGGAGAACCCGGCGATCTTGATCAACCTCGGTCTCTGCAACGAGAAGCAGGACAAGGTCGCGAGCGCGCTGCGCTGGTACAAGAAGACCCAGCTCCTGACGCAGGGCAAGACCGACGCGACGAACAAAGAATACGAGGACACCGCGCGCGAGCGCGTCAACGCGCTGCAGAGCCAGGTCTCGAAGGTGACGTTCGCGCTCGGCACGGTGCAGCTCAACGCCGAGCTGCTGATCGATGGCGAGACGATCAGTCGCCAGGAGCTGATCGCCGAGGTCGACGTCGACACGCATGTCATCGAGGCGCGCGCGCCCGGCATGGTGACATCGCGCGACAATCTGGTGGTCGAAGCCAACGGCAAGCAACTGACGTTCACGTTCAAGGCGTTGGAGCCCATCCCCGAGGGGAATCCCCGCAACAAGCGGCGCATTCTCGGCGCCGCGGTCGGTGGAGGCATCATCGTGGCCACGTCGATCGGGACGTATTTCTGGGGACGAGACGTCAACAAGTTCAAGTGCGATGCGGTGTGCACGGACGCCGAGAAGAGGAAGTACTCCAAGAAGCTCCTCCCCGTGACCCTGACGTTTTCGGCGGGGATCGCCGTCGGCGTGGGTGTCGCCGCGTACTTCTTCTTCACCAAGCCCCGCTCGGAGCGCAAGCCGCAGACCGCGTTCACCCCGACCGTCACCAGTGACGGGCTCGGGGTCGCGATGTTCCGGCAGTTCTAGGCCGGGCTTGCGAGGCCGTCTTTTCCGTACAGGCGAGCGGTTCGCGAGCCGATGATCAGGAGGAGGCTGCAGCCGTAGCCGATCAGGCTACAGGCTCCTAGTACTACTCAGTCACTTGTTGACCGAGAGATCCGATCGTGATCTACGTTTGGGGTGACACCTCAATCGTTAAAGAAGCTCGATCGAGAGCTCACTGCGTACATCGAGTCACTCACGCAAGGCATGGGGCGACCAGAG
>JANNBP010000494.1:0-1934 GCA_031385555.1 Deltaproteobacteria bacterium
CCAGCCGATGCAGTCGTGGTTGCATGGCGACAGGAGCTGCGCGGCCGTACGTTGACGGCGGTCGCGACGAGCCCGACTCCGCCGACGGCCGGCCAGCCGTTCGAGTTGACGCTCGAGATCTCGACGGTCCGGGCTGCCGCCGCAAACCGAGCGAGGCTCCAGCTCCATTACTTCCGCGACCACTCGACCGTGCACTCGTCCGTGCACGAGCTCGCGGCTTCGTCTGTCTTCACGGTGACCATCTTGAATCCGCGATCCGGGAAGCATCACGTCGAGCTCGAAATCCTCGATGGCGAGCGCCTGCTCGATGTTGCCAAGACCGATCTGACGGTTGCTCCGTGACTCGCGACGTCGTTAAACTGAAACGAACAGGGCACGGGCCGACGACGGCTCCGTGCGCTGCGCTGCGGTTACCATCCCACCAGCGCGACGAGCTCGGCGGCTGGACCCTCGATGACGTCTGCATCGTGACGCTCAACACGGACGCCCGACGCTGGTGATGAGGATGGAGGTTGCTCCACGAGCCGGAATCCTGCCGGCGGGATCGCTCTCTCGCTGGTCACGATGGCGCTGATCATTCGCCGGCGACGTTGCTCGTAAACTCGCGTCGGCGCGCCGCGACGATCGATGCGCGTGTCAGGTGAGTCTTCAGCGTGTCAGGTTTGAGTGCTCAGGACGCAATCGAACTCCGCTTGCAAGGCTCCGGGTGCGGCTTCGTGCCCGCCGGCATGTGCCAGGAAGATCCGAGCACCATCCTCGAGCTCGGCGTTCAGGCTCGTGAATGCCGAATGCTCGACGAGGACCCAGCAGCCCAGCTCGCGGCCTTTCTCGACGGCGAGCTCGAGCACCCGCTTTCTTCCGCTACTCTCCGGTAAGTTGATCCTGATCAGGCCGACGGAGCGCACGCTGAAGCGGCGAAGCTCCGCGAGGTTCGATCGATCGTACAACCGTGGCGGCGGACCTGGAGTTGGCTGGAAGCTCGGATCGGTCGGATGGAAAACAGCGGGCGTACTCGCCGAGCATCCGAGCAGAGCAGCCAGCGCGAGGCATGTAGTGGGTCGCATTCGTGGATGCGGCCACCATCAGGCAACGCTGTCAATCATCGAGGCGTTGTGGGCTGAGATCGAGGACGTGATCGCAGGTCCCCTGGTCGTTGAGGTCACAGATCTCGGGCTCGCGCGGCAAGCACGCCTAGATCTCGCTCGGGTCGCAGGTCGAGCTCGAGGCGACGCGATGCAAAGCGTCGGGACGGTCGACTGCTCTTTGGTCGCCATGCCGGATCGAGACAATCAGCAGAGTGATCGATCTCTTCAGTGATGGTGGTTGTGGGCGGGCGGTGTCTCGGTGGTTGGTATGGATGTGGTTGGGGGCGTTGTTGGCGTGGGTCTCGTTGTCGTCGGCTTCGTCGGCACGGCGGGCTTCGTCGTGGGTTTCGTCGTCGGCTCGGCCGTCGGCTTCGAAACAGGCGTGAGCGGTCTATCCGGTGTGGCCAAGCCCGTCGAGTGCTGGTGCCCCGTGTGTCCGTCGGCGGGCGCTGTCGTCGGCTTGGGCTCGGCCGAGTTGTCCGGCGCGGCCGACCCCGGTCGAATGCTGGTGATCCGAATGCGCGTCGGCAGATCCCGTGGTGGGGGTGGGTTTGTCTGTCATCCCGTGCTCGCCGGTTCCGTGTTCGTGAGAAACGGACTCGTTCGGCTGCATCTGGGTGCCGTCGTCGCCGTGCGTGTGCGGCCCTTGTTCGTTGGCCGGGTGCGCCATCTTGCCGCCGAAGAACCCGGCCGTAGAGACCAAGCCCGCCGCGATCACGAGTGCGATGATCTTGAGCTTCGCCAACCCGGGTCGCCGCTTCGACATCGCAAGCGCGAGCGTGGCGATCGCTGCGACGCCGAGCCCGCTGTAAGCGAACCAGTCCTTCGATCGCCCATGGTCGGAAACCG
>JANNBP010000513.1:0-3153 GCA_031385555.1 Deltaproteobacteria bacterium
ACGAGGACGACCGCCGTGCTTTGACCGCCGCCGAGCTCCGCATCGAGGTGCTCGATCAGGTCACAGCACTGCGTGGCCGTTCGCTCGCTTCCGATCGCGGCGACGATCGTCTCCGCCGCCATCGCGCCATTCCCTGTCCCGCCCGCACCATCGGCAAGTGCGATCACCAGCCCGCCGTCGACCTCGACGACGCGCACCCTGTCCTGCCCGCTCCCCTTGGCAGCCGCGATCTCGACGACGACTATATTCTAGCTTAGTGGGTCGCGTGCGCCTTCGCGAGCACGCCGTTGCTCTTGAGCGCGAACGACTCGCCGGTCTTCTCGAGCGTGCCGAACGCGTGTGCGGCCTTGCCCACCATCGCGGGATCGGCCTCGACATCGACCCCGATGATCGAGATCCGCGGCGAGCCCGCGAGGGCACCACGGATCGTGACGTTCTTACCGACGCAGCCATCGAGCTGCCCGGCCGCGTTGAGCACCGAGCACGAGCGCGACGCCGGGGTCGGGTTGTGCGCGCAGGCCACGAGTGCAGAGAGCAAGATCGAAGACGTGATGAGGCGCATGACTCCTCGATACGCCGCGCCCGACCGCGGTCGACATAGAAGGCCTGCGGTCACTCGCCGCGCGACGCGCGCGACAGGAATCTTGCCGCACGCGACAGACGCGACACGCCGCGACGTTTCGGCACGCGAACCTCGCCTCGTCACGACAGGGCGGCACGATCGTCACGCAACTCCGCGACCGCTGGACCACCGAACCACCGGCACAGCATCTGCTGAAGCCCCGCGTGTGAGTCTCGCCGCCGCTCGTACGTCCTTGCTCGGTCTCGCCGTCGGCGATGCGTTCGGCTCGATGCTCGATGGCTACGGTGCCGAGCTCGCGCGCCGCGCCGCGAAGCGCCTGATCTCGATGCAGCGCCCGTGGCGATGGACCGACGACACCGCGATGGCGATCTCGATCGTCGAGGTCCTCGCGGGGCACGGCACGATCGAGGTCGACGCCCTCTCCCGCGCCTTCGTCGCCCGCTTCGAACGCGAGCCCGATCGCGGCTACGGTGCCGGTGCCTTCGATCTCCTTCGTCGCGTCGCCGGGGGTGCCCCGTGGCGCACGGAAGCGGCCGCGCTGTTCCACGGCAAGGGCTCGTACGGCAATGGTGCTGCCATGCGCGCGGCTCCGATCGGCGCCTACTTTGCCGGCGATCTCGAACGCGTTCGCATCGAAGCGCTCCGCTCCGCCGAGCCCACGCACGCACATCCCGACGGCGCTGCCGGGGCCGTCGCCGTCGCGATCGCCGCCGCACTCGCGCACCAGCCTCGCGAACGGTTCCTCGAAGAAGTCGTTCGCTGGACGCCCGCCGGTCCGACCCACGACAAGCTCCGCCGTGCCGTCGAGCTCGGGCTGGGCTTCGACGTCCAGCTGGCCGGCGAGGAGCTCGGCACCGGCTCGAACATCTCGTCGCGCGACACGGTGCCGTTCGCCCTGTGGGTCGCGGCACGGCACCTCGACTCGTACGAGGAAGCGCTGTGGACCGTCACGGCACATCCTGGCCTCGAACATCCGTCGAACGCGCTGTCGATGTTCGCGATGGATCGCGACACGCTCGCCGCCATCGTCGGTGGTGTGGTCGCGTGTGCGGTCGGACTGGACGGTATTCCTCTGCTCTGGCGGGAGGCCACCGAAGGCCTGCCCTAGTTCGGCGAGCGCCGGATCGTCGCGGCACCGAGGCTCTTGACCATCCTACGCATCCGTCGCCTTCGCGGCGCCGTCGAGCTGCTCGTCGGGGAGGTGCGCGAGCACGAACGTCCGATCACCCTCGGTGAGGTTCCACCGCTTGCCGATCTTCGAGATCAGCGCGAGCTCCGTGTTCGCGAGCTCGAGGATCCAGGCCACGGCCTTGTCACCCGCACTGCCGCGCCACAGCGTGCGCGTGGGCTTGCTGTGCGGCGCGAGCTCGTGATTGTCGAGCATGTACATCGCCTCGAGGTGGATGCAGAGATCATCGACGTCGACGAGGAACTGCGCCGCCGCTTCCTCGCCCTGCTTCTTGAGGATCAGGGCAGCGAGCTGCCGCGTCGCCGGACGAGCGGCACCACCCGCGTAGATCGGACGCGCGATCCAGTTGTGCGCCTCGTGACAGGTCCACGCCGCGATCTTGAGCGGGACCTTGCTCGAGTTGCCGCGACTGCCCTCGAGGAGCTCGCGGACGATCGTCTTGTCCTTGCGGCCGAGCTTGAGCTGCTGCTTCGCGAGCCCGACGCGGCGGTCGAACTCCGCACGATCGTCGGCGTCGACGTACGGCTTGACGCGATTCGCGGCCCAGATCACCGCCTCGACGTACCGCGCCGCATCGACCTTCGGCTGGGGGCCGCCATTGTGAAACGGTTGATCGGGGTGGTGCTCGACGGGCACGGCCTCGAGCGCCGCGATCAGCAGGTGCGAGGCGTTGCCATAGGCCTCCTCGGTCGCCTGCTGCGCCGGAGTCTTCTGCTTCGCCATGACGTGGATCATCTTACGCGTCATCTCGCCGTCGACGACGCACGTCTGGCCCGTCAACCGCAGGTGCTGGATCGCGGCATCTACAACTCGCTCGTCGACAGCTGCCCGCCTTGCCATCCGAGATCCGGATCCTCGCCATCGCGCACACATCGCGAACCCGGCTATTGGCAACGACGGTAACGTCAGCCGAGGGGCAGAACGTGCGATCAGGGCTGTTCTCGAAGCGCGTCGAGGCAGCGTACTGTTCGGTATGCCGAAGGACGAGTGGGCGACCGAGAAGAAGGAACTGAAGAGCAAGGAAGCGAAGACGTTCGTCTACACGGCCAACCACCTCCTGTTGCAGCGCCTGCCCGCGCTGACCAAGCTGGTCCGCTCGCACGAGGAGCGCCTGCTGACGATCGCGCTCGACAGCAAGGCCAAGACCGAGCTGCGCCTCGATGCGATCAAGGCGCTGGGCACGCTCGGGACCGATCCGGTGAAGCTCGCGCCGCTCCTCGCGACCGACAAGTCGTCGAAGATTCTCCACGCCGTGGCGATCGCGATCGCCGGCCCCGATGGGACAGTCGCGAGCGAGCCGGCGACCACCAAGCTGATCGCGAAGCTCGCGAAGCCCGGCGACTGGAGCCCGCAGTACGACGCGCTGGTGGCGCTCGGCTAC
>JANNBP010000517.1:0-11476 GCA_031385555.1 Deltaproteobacteria bacterium
GTCCGTTCTTCGCGTGGGGTCACTACTTCGACGTCCACGAGCACCACCAGATCACGCCGCCGGGCGAGTTGCGCCGCGCCGTCGACCCGGGGGCGAACGACGTCGAGCATCGCTATCGCGCGATGCTGTTCGCGATCGATCGCAGCGTCGGTCGTTTGCTCGACGAGCTCGACAGGAAGGGCCTGCGCGACTCCACGATCATCGTGTTCGCGTCGGACCACGGCGAGTCGCTCAGGGAGGATGCGCGCTTCCTCGATACCCACGGCATCGTCGCCTACGGGCCGCTGGTGCGCATCCCGATCGCGATCCAGGTCCCAGGGCTGAAGGGTGGCCATCGCATCGATCCGATCTCGCTCGTCGATCTCGCGCCGACGTTGCTCGCGTTGATCGGCGTGCCGCACGCGATGGGCAAGCTCGATGGTCAGGACCTCGTGGCGACGTTGCTCGACGGCCCGCCCGAGCTCCGGCCGGCCGTCGATCGCGCCCTGATCGTCCACGAGGAGCGCCAGTACAGCGTGGTCGAGTGGCCGCTTCAGGTGATCGTGTCGCCGGCCGACGATCTCGTCGAGCTTTACGACCTCGCCGCCGATCCGCTACAGCGCAACGACCTCGCGGGCGAGCTGCCCGAGGTGACGCGGCAGCTCAAGGAGCGCGTGAACGAGGGGCCGCGGGTCCGGGTCGATCGAACGCTGGATGGCCGCGTGTGGCGCGAGGCGCAGGCGCAACCCCTGCACAAGCCCTAGCTCGAGCGCCAGCGCTCGCCCGCGACACGAGCGCACAGCGGATCGGAACAAAACGCAACGGCGGCTGAACAGCGCGTTCATCGCGAAGATGCAACGCTGTGTGCAATGAGAACGATCCTCGCTTCGCTACTGTTCGTCACGGCGTGCGCAGGCACCGCCACGTATTCGGCCACCGGGACTTATAGCGCGCCCGATCTGGTCGTGGTCGAGCCGGGTGTCCAGGTGGTCTACGGCTACGACGAGCCGATCTTCTACTCGGACAACTTCTACTGGCGGAGCAACGGCGGGCGCTGGTACCGGTCCGCGTATCATGACCATGGCTGGGCCGCGTACGAGGCGCCGCAGCGGGTGCGCACGATCCGGCAGCCCGAGCGGTACCGGAACTATCGGCCGGCCGGCTATCAGCCGAAGAGCAGCCGCCCGGCTCCGTACCGTCCGGCCCCGTCGAACCAGCCGGCTCCGTACCGTCCGACCCCGTCCGACAATCGTCCGGACCACGACAGACGCGATCACGACAAGCGTCCCGACTACGACAAGGACGATCGCAAGGACGACAAGCGCGATCGCAAGGACGACAAGCACGATCGCAAGGACGACAAGCGCGACCGCAAGGATGATCGCAAGGACGACAAGCGCGATCGCAAGGACTGAGCGAGACACCTGCGAGCCGCTAGCTGGGGCTATGTCGTGGGCTCCGAGTCACGCTGCTTGATCGCGCGGTAGACGAGCCGCGCGAAGATCGCGAGGGCGATCGCGGCGGCGCCGACACCGACCATCAACACGAGCACCAGCATGTACGCGGTGTAGTGGGGGACGACCGGCGCGACCTCGGCGCCGAACAACGTCGGCCACGCACCCGAGGCGGTGATCGCCGCAGCGAGGGCGAGGATCGGCACGCCGAGCTGCGCGGCGAGCACGCGGGCGAGCGTGGCCTTGCCGAGCCCGAACCAGGTCGACGCGATCGCGACGAGCAGGCCGGGGATCCATGACTCGAGCATCGCGCGGCCGTCGTAGGCGTAGATCCAGCCGACCGACAGCGACGGCTCGCCGAGCCCGACGAGCGTGGTCACGCACGCGATCGCGAACCACCACGGCGCGAGCCACCAGCGCCGGGCTCCCCAGACGATCGAACCGAGCGCGACGGCGAGGAGGAAGATCGCGATAGCACCTCGCGAGAGGGCGAGCGGAGGCACGGCTTGATCGTCCGACAGTGGTGCCGCGAGCGCGACGGAGAGTGGCCGACCTCGCGAGGCGGTGTCGAGCGTGGTGCCCGTCGAGTCCGCGATCGCGCGCGCGACATCGACGATGTGGATCAGCGGCCCACGTTGCGGCTGCATGCCCGCGCCGAGGATGCACGCCTCGACGTGGCGCAGCGAGCGCTCCTCGCCACCATGGCCACCGAGGTGACCGTGGTCGGAGAGCAGGAACCACCGCACCTCGTCGCCCGGCGCGGCGGCGAACAGCGTGCCGAGGAGTGCGTCGGCCTCGGCGGCGATCCGCCCGTACTGTGCACCGAACCCGAACTTGTGACCGGCGGTGTCGACGCGCAGCACGTGGATGAACACCAGCGGCGAGCGGCTCTCGACCGCCGCACGTGCATCCGTCTCCCAGCGCTTGGCCCACGCCGCGGGCGTCAGATCGTCGGCGGGATGCGCACCGGCGGGAGGCGCGGTCTGCGCGAAGCCGAGCGAGCGCACGATCCAGCCGTGGTCCTCGGCGATCGCGATCGACCTCGGCACCTGCGAGGGAATGCCGCGCAACGGCGGATCGAGTGGCCGCCCGTACTTGCCGTCCTTGCCACCGCCGCGATGGACGATGCCGGTCTGCTGCTGCGTCAGCCCGCTCCACAGCGCGGTCTCGACGGGGAGCGACACCGTCGGGAAGCCGACGTCGACGGTGACGGCGAGCCCGCGGTTGCAGGCCGCGGTCCAGTGCGCGAGCGCCGGCGTGACCTGCGCGTCGAGGCCGTCGATCAACACCACGCGCGTGCGCGGCGCCTTCGCGAGCCCGGGCCCGCTCCCCCGCCAACCCGCGCCCGGACCATTGTCCGGACCATTGTCCGGACCGGGCCCGGTGCCTCCACCCAACTCGGGCGGGTCACCCGGTGGTGCATCCCAGTACGTCAGATCGAAGATCAGCTCGCGGCGCAGCCCGGGTGTCAGGTACGCGAAGAGGCCGAGCGCGATCACGGCGACCCCGCTCGCGAGCATCGACTTCACGCGCGGCGACATCTCACTCCGGCGGCGCGTCGATGATCGGCTGTAGCGTGCCGAGCGGCACCTGCCACGGCAGCTCGCCGAGCCGCTCGACGGGCAGGAGCCGCAGCAGCGACGGCAACACGATCGCGTCGGTGACCAGCGGCATGTGGAGGAACTGCGCGCGCACGTAGAGGTGCTTCGCGGTGCGCGCTTGGGCGGGCCACAGCTCGTAGGCGGGCGGGACGCGATCGATCGTGAACGTGTCCTCGGGGAACTTCGACGCGAACGACTCGGTGCCGAGCAACGTGTCCTCGCCGAGCGTGATCAGCTTGCGCTTCGGCGACGCGCGCAGCCACGCGGCGATCAACTCTTCCTCGCCGTACATCGCATCGATCATGGTGAGGTGATCGAGCGTCGGCTCGTCGAGCCACGCCTGGATCGTGCGGAACGCGCCGGAGTGACCGATCACGGCGGTGAACGCGGCGCCGCGCAGCGCGCCGGAGGCGTCCTCGGCGATCCGGATCAGCTCGCCGAGGTTCGGATAGTTGATCGGGATCCTCTGCTGCATCGGCGCTTCGGGCGCGATCACCATCGCGTTGAGGCCGGCCATCGCGAACTGCTCGGGGATCTGGTGGCCGATCCACGCGGTGTCGACGTTGTCGAAGTAGCCGTGGACGTAGAGGAGCGTGGCTCCGGTGTCCGCGCGATATCCTGCGGGGATCCAGACATGGATCGGACCGCGGGGACCCTCGATACGCAGGTGCTTGCCGGCGGCGACCGCCCTCTGGATCGGGCCTGGCTCCGGTGTGGTCTTCTGATCGGCGGCGGCAAAGCCGAACCAGATCGCGGCGAGGCCGAGAAGACAGACGACGGCCAGGCCTACGCGACGCACGACCTGCCGATCGTAGCAAACCGCGCTGGTCGGTGCCCAGTTGGTGCCGCGACTCCGCGCGGCGCTCAGCTCTGGCCGCCGCGCAGGACCTTGAGGGTCGAGCGCATCCGCGCACGCTCTGCCGGCATCAGGGCCGCACGCAGCAACGCGGAGCCCGGGCACTGCGCGAGCCCGAGCTCGCAGGTCGCGACCGCCGCATCGTGCAAGCCGAGCGTCTCGAGGATCATCGCCTTCTCGTAGTACAGATCCTCGAGCATCCACGCGTCGTCATCGGTGATCACGCGGAACGCACCCTCGATCGCGCGCAGCGATTCGCGGAGCCGGCCCAGATCGCCGAGCACCGCGCCCCGCCAGTACAGCGTCTCGGCACGCTCCGGTGCGCGATTGCACGCCATCTCCGCCGCGGCCAGTGCCGAGATGTCATCGCCGGTGGCGGAGGCGACCTGGCACTTGACGAGCCAGCCCTCGACCGACTCGGGGCGCAGCGTCAGCGCCTGGTTGATCGCGAGGTTCGCATCGACGAGGACGACATCATCACCAGCGCCCAGCAGCTCGCGTGCGCGATCGAGCAGCCGGTCGAACTCGGTGTCGTACGCGCGCACTAGACCCACACTAACACGGGGCCGTGAGAGCGCCACTAACCCAGGTATGCGGCCAACACGGGCGAGCGTCGACGGGACAGCAGCCCATCGATCATCTCTTGAATCTGCGTGCGGATCTGATCCGCGAGGCGGTTGACCAGCAGCCGGTCGTCCGCGGAGTCGGGGCCGAGGCCTTGCTTCGCGAGATCGATCGGCTCGCCGAACTCGACGTACCACTTGCTCGGCAGCGGCAACAGCCCCGCGGGTCCGAGCCACGGGAACGTCGGCGTGACCGGGATCCACGGGATGCCGATGTTGCGTGCGAACCACGTCACCTTGCCGAGCATCGGCGCGGCTTCTTCCGCCCCGACCACGGCGACCGGAATGATCGGCGCACCCGTGCGAAGCGCGAGCTTGACGAAGCCGCCGCGACCGAACCGCTGCAGGCGGTAGCGATCCTTCCACAGCTTGCCCATGCCCTTCTCGCCCTCGGGGAACACCGCGACGAGCTCGTCCTTCTGGAGCAGCCGCTCGGCGTTCTCGGGATCGGCGCGCACGCCACCGATCCGATTCATGATCGGCCCGAGGAACGGGAGGTGAAACACGGTGTCCTCGACGAGCGGACGCACGTCGCGGCGCGACGGATGATCGCGACGCACGGCGTGCATCACCATCGCGCTGTCGTACGGCAACGAGCCGGCGTGATTGGCGACGAGGAGGGCGCGACCGCGCGACGGGACGTGGTCGAGACCGAGCGCCTGGACGCGGAACCACTTCGAGTACAAGAACTCGAACAGCCACTCCCAGCGCGCGGTGGCGCGCGGATCGTGACCGAAATCGTCGACGACATCGGAGCGTCCCCACATCGCCAACGCCCGCCAGCGACGCCACACCGCTTCGAGGGGAAGGCGGCGGCGCAGATCGATCGGGAACACCGGCGTGCGCTGCTGCTCGACGCGGCGCTCGAGCTCGCGCAGCTCGGCCTCGGTGGGCGGCTCGGCCTTCGCGTATTCGCTCTCGGCGTAGACGTCGTCGCCGAGGAAGCCGAGATCGCGCTCGGGCCACGGCGTGGCATCGGGGACTCGGGGGTCCGCTTCGCCGTACCAATCGTCGTCGTTGTCGTCGGTCATGGCTCTATGCTTGCGCTCGCGTGACGTCGGTAGCGCCGTCCTCGGGCGCGACGCCGAGGAAGTCCAGGATCGTGCGCTTGATCGACAGCCTGGGCGCAAAGCCCAGCTCGCGCCGGGCACGCGCTCCATCGGCGACGCACAGGAACAGCAGGAAATCGAGGAAGCTCGGCGGCGAGCCGACCAGCTGCGTGGTCCACAGCACCTTGGTCACCGCCCGCGCAGCCCACTGCGGCATCGAGATGGGAACGCGGCCGAGCAGGGCGAGCACCGTGGTGTACGGCAGCACGCCCTTGCCGACGATGTTGAACACGCCGGTGGCGTTCGACTGGACGGCCTTCTCGAGCGCCCACGCCGCGTCCTGCTCGTGGACGAACTGCATCAGCGGATCGTGGCCCATCATCACGGGTGCGACCGGCCGCGTGAAGAACCGGGTGAACATGTTCGACACCGTCGGGCCGAGGATCGGCGCGAACCGCAGGATGCAGACCTCGACGCCCGGATACTCCTTCGCGTAGCGCTGGACGTGCTTCTCGGCGCGCAGCTTGTCGTTGACGAAGCGCGAGTCGCGGTGGCCCTTGAGCTCGGCATCCTCGACGAGGAAGTTCGGATTCTTCGGATGCGCACCGTAGATCAGCGTGGTCGACACCATCACGAACCGCCGCGGTGGCACGCCGGCGCACGCGTTGAGCACGTGCATCGTGCCGACGTCCTCGAGCTCGTGCGCCCACTCGGACGCGTGGGTCGGGTGCGAGAGGAACGCGCCGTGGACGAACGTGTCGATCTTGTGGCGGGTCAGCAGCGTGGCCAGCTCGGCATCGACCTGCGGCTGCGTGAGGTCGAGCTTGACGAACTCGATTTTTCCTTGCCTGCCCGGTACGAGGGCAGGCGGACGGATATCGAGCGCGAGGACCTTGTGGACCTTCGGATCCTCTTCGAGTCGGCGCAGCAGCTCGCCGCCGAGGAACGTACATGCCCCGGTGACCGCGACGACGCGAGCATTGTTCGCCCGCTCGTGTGCCGACTTCGACATCCGCTCGCCTTATAGCGCAGTTAGCGCCAAAAATAGATGTCAGAGGTGCGTGTTACCCCAAAGACATGGAACCCGTGATCGCGGTGTTGCCGGCCCACGTGGTCGATCAGATCGCTGCCGGCGAGGTGATCGAGCGGCCGGCGTCGGTGGTCAAGGAGCTGGTCGATAACGCGATCGACGCAGGTGCGGGCATGATCACGGTCGAGGTCGCGTCGGGTGGGCGAACCCTCGTCCGCGTCACCGACGATGGGTGCGGCATGAGTGCCCGGGATGCGGTGCTCGCCTTCGAGCGCCACGCCACCTCCAAGCTCCGCGTCGTCGACGATCTCTGGGGCATCACCAGCATGGGCTTCCGCGGGGAGGCGCTGCCGTCGATCGCCAGTGTTGCCCGCGTCACGCTGACCACACGGCGCGAGCGCGATCTCGCCGGCACGCGGGTGGTGATCGAGGGCGGCCGGCTGGTCTCGGCCACCGAGGTCGGCGCGCCGGTCGGCACCACGGTCGAAGTCGCGGACCTGCTGTTCAACGTCCCCGCGCGCCTCAAGTTCCTCAAGGGTGAGGCCACCGAGGCGTCGCACATCACGGACTGGATGGCCAAGGTCGCGCTCGGTCACCCGCATCTCCACCTCCGGCTCAAGCACCGCGCGGCGGGTGGGCAGTCACGCACGGCCCTCGAGCTACCACCGGATCGCGATGGCTTCGCGCGCGTGCAGGCCGTGCTCGGGGCGCGGATCGCGTCGCGCATGATCCCGATCGACGGGGAAGAAGGCGGGGTTCGGATCACCGCGTTCCTCGGCGCCCCCGAGCTCGCACAGGCCACCGCGCGCAACGTCCAGCTGTTCGTCGGCAAGCGCGCGGTGCGCGATCGCGGCGTGCTCCATGCGCTCGCGATGGGGTACGGAGAGCTGATCCCGCGCGGTCGCTATCCGGTCGCGGTGGTGATGCTCGAGCTCGTCGCCGGCACCGTCGATATCAACGTCCACCCGCAGAAGTCCGAGGTGCGGTTCTCCGATCCGTCGGCCGTCGCCGCCGCGGTTCGCCACGTCACGCAGGCCGGGGTCACCGCCGCGCAGTGGCGTTCCGACAGCACCGCCTCCACGATCTCGATGACGGCGATCGCCTCGAGCGCGCCGCCGGCCCTGCCGTTCGATGGGCCGGCCACCTCGATGGCGCAGCGGTACGCGCGCGAGCTGCGCAGCCGCGCGTCGATCGGATCCATCGGGCGTCGCCGCAATGAAGAAGCGCAACCGTCGCTCGGCATCGAGCCGCGTGGCGAAGCCCGTGCCTGGGCGCGGGACGTCCAGCGCGAGAGCCACAACCTGCGCGTCGCCGAGGCGCGCGGGCTCTCGAAGTACACGCGCACGCTGCGCGATCAAGACAAGGTCGATCCGATGGCGGCGATCGCGGCGGCGTACTCCTCTCTGGCGGCGGCCGTCGAGCCGAGCGGCGATCCGTCGCGCACGGCGATGGCGATCGAGGGCTCGATCGTCGACGGCGCACCAACCGAGCAGAGCGCGTGGGCGGCCAACCTCGAGCCGGCGGCACAGCTCGCCGAGGGGTCGGGTCGTGTCACGGACCGTGGTCACCCCAAGGGTGCTGGCTCGCCTCGCGGCTCGCTGGCGTACTTCGCTCAGCTGCGCTACCTCGGTCAGCTCGATCTGACGTACTTCGTCTGCGAAGCGATGGGTGAGCTCGTGCTCGTCGATCAGCACGCGGCGCACGAGCGCGTCGAGCTCGCACGGCTGATCGCGCGGCACTCCGCGCACGAGCCGGCGATCCAGAAGCTGCTGTTCCCGCTCACACTCGACGCCACGCCGGCGCAGCTCGAGCTGGTCGCGCGGATGGGGCCGTTGCTCGCGCAGGTCGGGTACGAGGCCGAGGTGTTCGGCAAGTCCACGATCGCGGTCAAGGCCGTGCCCGCGGGCATTCGCCACGGCGATCCGGCGCAGCTGCTCCGCTCGCTGCTGGACGATTGGGCCAAGGACGGTGCGCCGTCCGACGAGGAACGGCTGATCGACGTGTTGTCGAAGATCGCGTGTCACTCGGTGGTGCGTGCCGGTGATCGGCTCGCGCCGAGCGAAGCCGAGTCGCTGCTCGCGTCGCTCGATGGCATCGATCCATCCACGCCCGCGCCGCACGGTCGGTCGCTGCTGCTGCGCTTCCCGATCTCCGAGATCGGCCGTCGCTTCGGTCGCTGAACCGCGCACTGTCGTCGCTGGACTGAGCGTTCCCGCTGTGACCGGGACGTGCTAGGTGGGTGTCGTGAAAGACTTCGATCCCAACGCCGCGGCACAGCCCGACTCCGGGATCTTCTGCCTGCCGCATACCTGCGACGAAGCGAAGGTCGTGTTGGTGCCGGTGCCGTGGGACGTCACCACGTCGTATCGCGCGGGCACGTCGGGCGGACCGCAGGCGATCTTGAACGCCTCGCGCCAGATCGATCTGTTCGATGTCGAGCTCGGCAAGCCGTGGCTAGCGGGCATCGCGATGGCGCCTGAATCGCCCGAGGTCAGGCGTTGGAACACCGAGGGTCGCGCGATCGCCGAGCCGGTGATCGCGAAGGGCGGCGCCGGCGGTGACCAGGAGCTCGAGGCGGCGGTCGACATCGTCAACGCGATGGGTGCGCAGCTCAACGCCTACGTCAAAGAGCAAGTCAGCGGCTGGCTCGCGAAGGGCAAGCTGGTCGGCGTGGTCGGCGGCGATCACTCGGTCCCGTTCGGGGCGATCGAGGCGGTCGCCGAGCAGCATCCCGGGCTCGGCGTCCTGCACATCGATGCGCACGCGGATCTGCGCGTGGCGTACGAAGGCTTCACGTGGTCGCACGCGTCGATCATGTACAACGTCGTCTCGAAGCTGCCGGACGTCTCGCGGCTCGTGCAGGTCGGCATCCGCGATCTGTGCGAGGCCGAGTACGACGTGATCCGCGGATCGAAGCGCCGCGTGATCACGCACTACGATGCCGAGCTCGCCACCCGTCGCCTCGCCGGGGAGAGCTGGGCAGGGCAGTGCGAGCGGATCATCGATGCGCTGCCGGGCGAGGTCTACGTGTCGTTCGACATCGACGGCCTCGATCCCGCGCTGTGCCCCAACACCGGGACACCGGTGCCAGGCGGGCTCTCGTTCGCGGAAGCGAACTATCTGATCGGTGCCGTACAGCGCAGCGGTCGCCGGATCGTGGGCTTCGATCTCAACGAGGTGGCTCCCGGTCCGGATAGCGAATGGGATGCCAACGTCGGGATGCGCCTGCTCTACAAGATGATCGGCTGGGCGCTGCGCTCGCAGAACCTCACGCACTGAGTCAACTCCGCGTTTCTGCTCGGAGAACGTGAGGTCGAACCAGGTTCGACCGGACAGGAAAAACTTGTCGTCGAACCCCGACAAAGTAGTGCGGGTTGGTGCAACGCGAACGCTCGGCCAGTGCGTTCGACCACCACCGGAGGCACTCACCGAATGCTACGCAAGTCCCTGTTCGCCGCTCTGCTCGTCTCGTCGATCGTCAGCTGCAAGAAGTCGGGCGATTCGTCCGCCCCTGAGGTGCTGGACACCACCATCTCTCGCAAAGAGGCCGCCACTCCGCACGGCATGGCGGAGGAGAAGGCCTATGGCGGGCGCGCCGGCGCTTCAGCAGACGTAGCCGCCACTCCTCCATCGACCGTCGCGATGGGCTCGGCCGCCGGTGACGGCGAAGCGATGAAGATGGAGACCGGGATCGCGAAGGACAAGGCCGACGACAGCGGTCGTCTCGCGGCGCAGCAGGGCGCCGCCGGTGTCCGCGCGGGCGAGTGGGACGACAACGCGAACTATCGCGACTACGTGAAGTGGCTGAAGGAGAGCCCGCGCAACGTCGCGCGCCTCGACGTCAGCGATCGCCAGTTCATCGTCGTCAAGGACAGCAAGGGCAAGCCCGTCCCGAACTGCAAGCTGTCGATCAAGTCGAACGGCCAGGAGACCTCGCTGGTCACGATGGCCTCCGGTCGCGCCCTGTGGTTCCCGCATGCGTACGCCAGCAAGCCGCAAGGCGCACCAGGTGATGCCGCGACGGTCACCGCACTCTGCGGGGCTTCGACTACCGGCATCTCCGCGAAGATCCAGGGTCAGCTCGATTCGATCACCCAGCTCGTCCTCGACACCGAGCGCCGGTTGCCGGCACGCCGCACGATCGATCTCGCCTTCGTGCTCGATACCACCGGCTCGATGAGCGAGGAGATCGACGCGGTCAAGGCGACGATCAAGATGGTCGCCGAGAAGCTATCGACGGAGCAGACCGACGTGCGCATCGGCCTCGTCGAGTACAAGGACCGCGGCGACGAGCTCGTCACCAAGGCCTATCAGTTCTCGTCGAACCTCTCGGCGTTCTCGCAGCAGGTCTCGGGCATCGTGGCGAGTGGCGGCGGCGATCTGCCGGAGGACATGCAGAAGGGCGTCCAGGACGCGATCGAGAAGCTCTCGTGGCGCAGCGACGCGGTGGCTCGCATGGTCGTCGTGATCGCCGATGCGCCTCCGCACCTCGATTACCAGGATGAGAAGTCGTTCGCGGACTCCGCGAAGCTCGCCGCGGCCAAGGGCATCAAGTTGTTCACGGTGTCGGCGTCGGGCATGAACGATACCGGCCAGGTCGTGATGCGGCAGATGGCGCAGTTCACCGGTGCGTCGAACCTGTTCGTGCTCCGCGGCGGCGCGGGGCCGCAGTCGGTCGGCGGCGGCGATCCCAAGTCGAGCTGCGGCGGTACGCAGGAGCAGTACGCGAGCGGCAAGCTCGATCGCCTGATCCTCAACAAGGTGAAGTCGGAGCTCGCGGCGGTCGATGCCGATCCGATGCGCGTCGCCGGCATCGGCAAGGACGAGAGCTCCAAGCCGTGCAACGAGCGCATCGTGATGGCGTACTGATGCGCGCGCTCGCCC
>JANNBP010000548.1:0-3047 GCA_031385555.1 Deltaproteobacteria bacterium
CGATCCCGTGGTGGTTCGATCACAAGTTTCGCTGGACGATGCCGGTGCACGTGCCACCGCCACCCGTCGTGCAGCGCACGCCCCTCGCCGCGCGCAGCACGCCCGCGGACTCCGACAAGCCGCGCATCGAGGTCAGCGTGCCGTCGACGCGGTTGATCGTCGGCGAGCACGTCGAGGGCGCGGTCGCGGTGTTTCACCTCGACGACAAGAAGCCGCGCGAGGTCGAGCTCCAGCTCGTCCCGCACTTCGTGCTGCTCGGTCGCGGCACGCGCGAGCGCGTCGGCAGTGCGTTCGGCTGGACGATCACGTTGCCCGCGGGCTCGGCGGGGCAGGCGGTACCGTTCCAGATCGCGATCCCTCGGAAGGTGGTGCCGAGCTTCCAGAGTGCGACGCACTTCCTGCAGTGGTCGCTGACCGCGCGCTCCGGCTCGTTCTTCGGATCGAAGGTCGCGCTCACCGTTCCCCTCGAGATCGTCGACGCGAGTGCCGCCGCCACCACCGCGCGGCTGACGAGGGCGCCGCGCCTCGCCGACGAGCACGTCGGTGCCGTGTTCGCGCGTTTCGCCGGCGCGCGGGGGTACCAAGGTCACCGCCTCGGCGACGAGGATCCCGACGACGCGCGGGTCGCGATCGAGCGCGAGTGCGGCACCTCGACCCTTCGCCTGACCTACGCGTATCGCGACGACGGGACGTTCCTCGTCGCACGCGTGGCCACGCCGTCGCTCGGGCTCGGGCTCAGCGTGACGCCGAGCTCGTCGCTGCGCCACGTGTTCTGGAAGGATATCGAGGTCGACATCACCGCCTGGGATCGCGAACACCACGTCACCGCGCGCTACGCCGAACAGGCGATCCCGGTGCTCAAGGCGGTCGTCCCGGCGCTCGTCAAGCTGCAAGGGCTCGGCAAGCTCGCGCAGTGGACCGACGACGCGATGACGTTCGAGCACGCGCTCCCCACCGTCGAGGAGGCGGATCTCGCCTCGGCCGATGCCGCGCTCGTCGCGCTGGTCGTCGCGATCAACGCCGCACGCTTCCAGCTGACGCCTCCGCCGAGCGTCTCGATCGAGCTACCCGAGTGGCAAGCGCTCGCCGCCTCCGTCGGTGCCGAGCTCGGCATCGGGGATCTGTCGATCGACGGCAAGCTCGGCCACGTGCCCGTCACGCTGTCGCTGGTGTTCGATCGCGAGGATGTCGGCCGCCCGGTCGCGCTGCTTGCGGGTGCCGGGGATCCCGAGCATGCGAGTGCCGCGGCCCGTGCGGTCAAGCTCTCGCTCGCGCGTCCCGCCTCCGATGCCCTCGCTAGGGCTCAGCTCTCCGAGGCCGTCGTCGCGCAGCTCGTCAAGTGGCCGACCGACGTGCTCGACCTCCACGTCGAGGAGGGGGTCGCCACGGCGCGGCTCCCGATCGCACCGTCGACGATCCCGAATGGGCTCCCCATCGTCAGTCACGAACGTGCGAAGGAGCTGATCCACGGACTCGCCGCCGTCCTCGCCGCGATCGATCCCGGCGCGGGTCCCTACCGCTAGATCCCCGATGGGCATGACTTCGGTGCGGCGCTAGGTCGGAGCGGTCGAGTTGCTTCGCCCATCGCAGACCCTCGGTCGTGGGTTGATCGAGCACTGGCGGTCTTCAGTGCTCGAAGAAGTCGACCAGCGTATCGAGCACGCGCGAGCGGATCTCATCGGTCTCGATCAGCGGCTCGTGGCGTGCCTCTGGAATTCGGATCAGCCGGCAACTCCCGCCAGCGGTGTTGATCTCACGGCACACCGTGCGGTGTCCGCTGGCCTCGACGACCCGATCGCTGCCGCCGCTGAACAGCAACACGGGAGGTTTGATCTCGCCGTTCCGTTCCCGGACGCGGACCATCGCATCGAGTGCAGAGTCGACCCAGTCGAACGTCGGCCCGCCGACCCGTAGCTCGCGTTTCTCGGCGAACACTTCCTGTTTCGCGGTGAACCGCCCGCGACTGCCCGTCAGCGCGTTGTTGGCGAAGTTGCCCGGTGACCACGGTCCGCCGTTGGCGTAGTCGTGGGGGTGAAGCGCCAGCATGACCTTGAATCCGAGCGAGCGGTCGACGTCGAGCGCGAACATCGGAGATGAGAGAGCGAGCTTGTCGAACACGTCCGGGTGCAGCGACGCGAACAGCGTCAAGACGGTCGCGCCCATCGAGTGGCCGAGCCCGTAGAGCGGTGTGGAGCGACCCGCACGGTCGGGTTGGACGACGGTCATCAGGAACTTGCGCACGTCGACCGAGTACTCGCCGAAGTCGTCAACGGTTCCCTTCTGGTAGTGGCTGTCGCCGACCCTGTCGAAGTTGATCATCCGATCCGAGCGACCCTGACCTCGATGGTCGAGCAGGTACAGCGTGTAGCCTTGTCGCCTGAGGTCGTAGATCAGCTCGCCGTACTGCTCGTAGGTCTCGCTGCGTCCATTGAGGATGATGATCGATCCGCGGTCGACCGCGGTCTTCGGTCGAGCAATCGCGTACGCGATGTCGATCTGCCAGTCGCCTTCATCCCGATCCGAGGTGAAGGTTCCGCGCTCGAGATCGCGGAGCTCGGCAAGGACCTCGCGGTAGGCTTCGGCGTTCGTGACGTCGGCTTCGCGGTGCCACTCGCGATGCGCTACGTTCGACTCCCTAACATCTTCTTCGAAATTCTCGTCGGACATGCAGGCGGTGGCCATCACGGCGAGCAACACACTGGAGACCGTCGGATTTCGCATGCTCGGAGATGGAAGCAAGTGCGAGACCACGAGCCTGCTGCCGTGGGTTCGGGATGTTCGGGGAGTGGGGACTAGTGACTTGTCGGGAGTCCCCACCAAATGCGAGCCGTCGATCCCCGCTCGGATCGGCGGTGCTGGGGGGCTTCGTGTTCGATGGCCGAGTCGCAGTAGCCGAGCTGGCCGCGCCTTTTCGATGGCTGACCAGGGCAGACCACCTTTGCACATGCTCCCCACGGGGCGTTTCGAACGGGGTCACGCTCCACCCCTCCAACCTCCCGAGATGACCGGGCGTCCGGCGAGAAGCGTGCAAACCCGATGATCTCGCT
>JANNBP010000561.1:0-29371 GCA_031385555.1 Deltaproteobacteria bacterium
CGAGCGCGAGCCCGAACTGGAACCGCAAGCTGGTGATGATGTCGGGCAGGGCTAGTGGCACCAGCACCTTCCGCACGATCTGTAGCCGCGATGCGCCCAGCGTCTGCGCGGTCTCGATGTAGCGATCCGGAACGATCGAGATCGCCTTCACGGTGTCGCTGAACACGAACGGCACGATCGCAAGGAAGATGAACCGCGTCTTCTGCGTCTCGCCATCGCCGAAAAACATCAGCGTCAGCGGGATCAACGCGCCCATCGGCACCGAGCGCAGGAAGATGACGAGCGGCGCAAGGAACGAATTGACGCCGCGATGTGCGGCCGAAAGGATGCCGAGCAGGATGCCGACGAAGGCGGCCAGCGAGACGCCGATCGCGACGCGCTCGAGCGTCATCAGGGCATTCTTGCCGGGACTTCGGGCGATCAACGCGTCGTACGAGCCGAACACTTCGCCGGGACTCTGCAGCTTCGAGACGGACATGATCCGGTCGACGGACGCCCCGATCTTGAAGTCCAACACCTTGGTGCGCCCGTTGAACGCCATCTGGACATCGTCACCGCGGGTCACGAACCACCACAGCCCGAACACCAACACGATCAGCGAGATCCCGAGCGCCAGCCGGATGTGTGCCGGTGGATCGGCGCGGAGCGTGCGGTACCACGGTGGCGCCACCGGCGGTCTGGTCAGCGCCTCCTGGGCTTCGCGCGCCTCGCGCTCGCGATCCTCTTTCTCTTCGCGCTCGCGCTCCGCTGCCTTCTCGGCCGCCTTCTTCGCCTTGGCTTCGGCCTTGGCTTTCGCCTCGGCTTCGTCGTCGGCGGCTTCCTTCGCCTTGTTCTCGGCCTTGGCTTTCGCCTCGGCTTCGTCGTCGGCGGCTTCCTTCGCCTTGGCTTCCGCTTTGGCCGCTTTCTCGACGTCTTCCGTCACTGCCTTCGCAGCGTCGTCCGGACGCGTCTCACCCGTCGCACTCGGCTCGGCCGGTTTGTCTTCGGGTTTGTCGCTCATCGTCGATCGCGACTACTGCGCTTCGGCCGGAACGACCCTGATCTCGACGCGGCGGTTCTTCGAGTGGTTGTCCGGATCCGCGGCATCTGCGGGCTTCGACCAGCCGTAGCCGACGGTGGTGATCTGGTTCGGATCGAGCTTCGGGAACTTCTTGAGCAAGCCGTCCTTGACGGCGCGTGCGCGGTTCTCCGACAGGTCCTTGACCAGCTGCTCGTCGGCCGTGCCCTTCATCGACGAGTCGGTGTGACCCGAGATCACGATACGCGCGGCGCCGAACTGACCCGCGAGCTTCGCGATCTCCTCGACCGTGTACTCGACCTTGCCGTCGTAATACACGTCGCCGCCGCCCGCCGCCGCCGCCACCTTCTTGAAGATGTCGAACGAGTTCGGGAAGAAGTTGATCGTCACCGTCTTGGTCACGATCGTCGACTCGACGTTGATGTCCTTGACGTTCTTCGGCGTGAAGTTGAACTCGTAGGTGCTCTTCGACTCGGCGTACTTCGGCTCGGCGCCGAGCCGCTTGATCACGGAGAAGTCCATGATCTTGTCGAACTCGACGTCCTGATCGACGACGCGCAGCTTCTTGTACATGCTGACCGCCGATTCGTACGTGCGCTGGAAGTTGGTCGGGTTGTTGGCGACCAGGAAGAAGTCCTTGTTCTCGGCGTAGTTCGTCCAGTGCGCGTCGCCGAGCATCTTGACGCCGGTGCCGCCGGGCAGGTTGTAGAACTTGTCGAGCATCTCGCCGACCTTGCCCTTGTTGACGTCGCCCTTGAGCTCCTCAGCGCCGTCGAGGATGCCGCGTACGAGCCCCTCGATGATCTCCGGGTTGTCACGCGCGAAGTCCGCGCGCGCGAACCACACGTCGGCGATCAGCTTGTTCGCCGTGCCGGTGGTGACCAGCAGCTTGTTGCCGCTCTTCGGGTTGTCGGTGAGCGTGTAGATGTCCGGAGCCCACGACACGCACGCGGCGATGTCCGGGTTCTGGTTGTAGGCCTGCGCTGCCTGGAACGCGTCCTTGGTGAACTTCATCTTCACCTCGGATGGGTTGACGCCGCCGTTCTGCAGCATCGCCAGCAGGAAGTAGTGCGACGGCGAGTTCTGCGCGAGCACGACCGTCTTGCCGCGGAGATCCGAGATCTCCTTGATGGTGTTGCGCGAGACGATGCCGTCGCCGCCGTTCGACCAGTCGACCTGCTGGTAGACGCGCGGCATCGTCCGCGGGTCCTTCTTCAGGCGCTCGATGATCAGCGGCAGCATGTCGACGGTGGCCCAGCCGATGTGCGTGCCGTTCGCGACCAGGTTTCCCATCGCGACCGGATCGTCGGCGAGCTGGAGCTCGACCTGGAACTCGCCGCCCTTGCTGTCCTTCCAGAGCTTTCCTGCCTTGGCTCCCTGGTTCGCCCACACGATCGGCGCCCAGCCAGCCCAGACGTTGACGGCGAACTTGACGACACGCGGCTTGCCGAGCGCGGTGTAGCCCGAGGTGCCGGGCACCGGCGGCAGCGTGGTCGCAGGCTCGTAATCGTACTTGTCGGCGGTCAGCCCCGGGATGGGCTTGCCGTCCCCCGGGTTCTCCGCAAGCCCCGGGTTCTTCGGATCTTTCGGATCCTTCGGGTCCTTCGACGTCACCGCGCTGCCGTCGCTGCCGGCGCCCGGCGTGTCCGACTTGCCCTTGCAGCGCATCACGGCGAGCGCGATCAGTCCCGCCACGACGACGAGGACTGCGATGAAGAATGCGGGTTTTGGTTTTCCAGCTCCGTTTGCCATCTGTTTCGCTCCTTATGTTCGCTCGGCTAGCGCTCGCTCCGGGGCTCGCCTCGCCTCGCGTCGCGTCGCTCGTGTTCGCTCGCGCTCGCCCGCTTCCGCCTCACCACCCAACCCACCCACGGCTCAGGTCGCCTGGAGAACCTATTCCGTGACCTTCGCGGTGTCTTTTTCCTTCACGGGCGCTTCTTCCTCGATCACGGCCGGACCCAGATCCTTCGCGGTGGCGACGATCGGCGTGGTCTCCGGTGCGCGCATCCCGAGCTCGACCTCGAGATCCTTGAGCGCGTCGTCGGCCATCGACTGCTCCATCCGCTCCTCGGCCTGGATCTTGTCGATGCCCTCGCTCGACAGATCGCTGGCGACGCGCGCCTTGCCGCGATTGCCGTCGATCTTTCGCTGGATCACGTCCTCGAGCTGACCGAAGTCCGTCGTGACGTCCATGTTGAAGCTCTGCGTGAGCTTCGCGACCTCGGCCTCGGCCTCGCTCATCTTGAGCTCGGCGTCGTACTTGTGGATCTTGTCTTTGACCTCGACCAGCTTCTTGTTCGCGTGCTGGATCTTCTTGAGGTTGTTCGAGTACGCGGCCTCGTGCATCGCGAGCTGCTGCTTGTTCTCCTCGAGGCCGGCCTTGGCCTTGGTGAGCTGGAGCGCGATCTGACCCGCGGTCTCTCGCTCGCCCGCCTTGAGATAGGCCTTCGCCTGCGCGGTCAGCTTGGTGACCTCCTTCTCGCCCTCCTTGACCTGGCGAGACACCCGCTCGACGAGACCGCGATACTGCTCGAGGCCGACGCGGCCCTCCTTGAGCTGCTCGACCGCCTGGTCGTACTCGTACTGCATCTGGGCGATCGGGTCGGCCTCCCAGAAATAGTTGGCGAGCTTGTTCATCTGCGCCCTGATCGCACCAAAGAACTTTCCGAGAATCATCGCGGGCTTTCCTCCGTCCGGAGCAAGACGGTACGAGCGTTACCGACCTCGCTCAAGCCTGGGGGGCAACGATCTAAGCCGGGTCAGATCAGCGGGTCACCAGAGCACGCGGCCCTGGATCCCGATCACGAGGCTGAAGTTGTCGCGCGAGATGTAGCGATGCCCGACGAGATCGATCAGCGGCGCGTGGAGCGGGTTGACCTCCTGCGTGCCCGGATTGACGAGATCGTTGTCCTCGTTCTCGCACCGCCCGGAACCGCACAGCGGAAAATCGACGCCGGCGTCGGCGAAGCTGATCATGTGATCGGTGCGCCACTTGAGGTCGACACCGACGGAGAACCGGGCGTGATCGCCGAGGTCGGCGCGGAGCGCGAACTTCGCGGAGGTCTCCAAGAAGTTTTCGAAGTTCGAGATGCCGGGATGGCGCGCGTCCTGGCGCATGTCGGCGACCGGGTCGGCGTCGAGCACGAGCGGGCCTCCCGCGTTGACGTCGCCCGCGAACGCGAAGACTTCCCACATCTCGGTGTAGTCGCGGCCCTCGAAGTGACCGACGACGCGGGCGCCGAGATCGAGGCCGATCCGATTCTTGTTCGCGCGATCGTCGAGGGCGTAGGCCTCGGCCCCGAACGACACCCCGGCTTGCTGACCGGCGCCGGTGTTGGTGGCTCCAAACCCCGGGTTCTTGTAGAGCGAGCCGGAGCGCTCGCGCAGCGGCACCTGATAGAACAGCTCGAACCATCCCTCGGCGCGTTCGAACCGGCGACCGAAGCTGGTCCACAGCCGTAGCTCGTGCACCCCGCGCGACACGCCGGTCTCGGAGCCGATCGAGTCGCGATCGAACTCCATCAGCTTGCCCGCGGCGAGCCGGACCTCGGCGCCGAGCTTCCACGTCGGCTTGGTCGGATCGCGCTTCTGGCTCATCGGCGCGACGCCGAGGCCGAGGTGCACTTGATCGATGCCCTTGCGATTCCGCCCCCGAAAGATCAGATCACCCGTCGTCGGCGACGTCGGGTCGGTCGCGTCGAAGCCGTCCATCGGCAGCAGGCCGTCGGTGATCGTCGTCGAGCCAGCGCGGTCGATGCCGTCGTGGAGCTTCAGCTCGCGCGCCTGGGTGACCGTGATCGGGAGAGCCACCGAGAACCAGGTGTCGTGATAGATGCCGAGCTCGAGGCGCGGCGTGATCACGTGGCGGTACTGGTGGAACGACAGGTCGTTGGTCGTCTTCTGCCGGCCCGTCGGATCGTCGTTGACGATCTCGCGCGCGATCGTCGAGGTCTCGACCTCGTACGCGTAGTCGAGCGTGATGTGGGCATCCGCGGTGTTGCCCGGATCCGCCGCGGACGGGACGTCCGACGCGGGATTCGCGTGGGCCAGCGAAGTCCCAACGAGCAACGCAGTTGCGATCCAGTTCCGCACCGAACCGCACGTTAACATAGGGAACTACCCTTCGCGGTCGCGGAGCCCGAGCTCCTTCATCTTCATCTGCAGGCTCTTGCGCGAGATCTTGAGGAGCCGCGCGGCCTGGGTCACGTTGCCGCCGGTCTCGTCGAGGGCCTTGATGATCAGCTCGCGCTCGACGCGGCTGGTCTCGGCGCGGACGATATCCTTCAGCGATCCCTGGCCCGGGAGCTCGCCCTCCTCGTCGTCCTCATCATCGAAGTGAGGGGCGAGCGGGCCGCTCGACGAGGTGCGCGCGATCACCGGGACCTCGGGCACCGCCTCGATTCTATCGGGACCGTGTCCCGAACCCTTCTCGGGACCGTGTCCCGAACTCTTCTCGGGACCGTGTCCCGAACCCTTCTCGGGACCGTGTCCCGAGCCTCTATCGGGACCGTGTCCCGAACCCTTCTCTGGACCGTGTCCCGAACCCTTCTTCGGCGGCTCGGCCACCTGAAGCTGCAAGTCGGCGCGCTCGATCGTCTCGCCCTTGCAGAACAACAGGGTCCGCTCGATCACGTTCTCGAGCTCGCGAATGTTGCCCGGCCAGGTGTGCGCCTCGAGGGCGGCGAGGGCGTCGTCGGCGATGCCCTGGACGTTCTTCTTCAGCCGCTCGTTGAACTTCTTGATGATGTGGGTGACCAGCATCGGCACGTCACCGGTGCGGCGGCGCAGCGGCGGGATCTGCAGCGGCACGACGTTGAGCCGGTAGTACAGATCCTCGCGGAAGTTGCCGCGCTGGATCTCCTGTTCGAGATCGCGGTTGGTCGCGGTGATCAGGCGAACGTCGACCTTGATCGTCTTGAGGCCACCGACGCGCTCGAACTCGCTCTCCTGGATCGCGCGCAGCAACTTGACCTGCATCTCGACGGGGATCTCGCCGATCTCGTCGAGGAACAGCGTGCCCGCATCGGCGAGCTCGAAGCGCCCGGGCTTGCTCGACGTGGCGCCGGTGAACGCGCCCTTCTCGTAGCCGAACAGCTCGCTCTCCATCAGCGTCTTCGGGATCGCGGCGCAGTTGATCTTGATGAACGGGCCGCCCTTGCGACTCGACTGCTCGTGCAGTGCCTTCGCGACGAGCTCTTTCCCGGTCCCGGACTCGCCGGTGATCAGCACCGTCGACGGCGTGTCGGCGACGTGCTCGATGATGTCGAAGATCGACTGCATCTCGCCGCTCTGACCGATCAGCCCGTACTTGCCCGTCGGCGGGCTCTCCGCGCCCTGATCGCTCTCCTGATAGAGCACGCCCCGGGGGGCGGTGCGATTCGCGTTGGCCTGGCCGATCGCCTTCTCGACGATCGTGCGGATCGCGTCCTGCTCGAACGGCTTCTCGATGTAGTCGAACGCGCCGGCCTTGATCGCCTCGACCGCCTGCCCGACCGAGCCATACGCGGTGATCATGATGACGGGCAGGTGAGGGTGGTGCTTCGCGGCGCTGCGCAGCACGTCCATGCCATCGGCACCCGGCATCCGCAGATCAGTGATCACGACATCGACGTCACCGAGCTGTTCGATCGCCTCGTTGCCGTTGGGTGCTTGCACCACATCGTGACCGTCGCGCCGCAGCATCGCGACCAAGACGCGGCGCAAATTCTGCTCGTCATCTGCGACGAGGATCTTCGCCGTGCTCATGTCGGCTCAGCCTACCACTGATTGTTTCTCTGGCTTCGGAGGCGCGGGTGGTTCGTCGGGCGGAATCGATTCACCGTCGGGCGGGATGGACGTGGGTGTGGCATCGCTGCGCGGCTTGGTGCGCTCGCTGGACTCGCTCAGCGCGGCGAGTGTGCTCAGGCGACCGGTCTCGGTGATATCGACCACGTTGCTCGCAGCCACCGGCTCGGCGGCGGGCAGGAAGACGCTGAACGTCGAGCCCTGACCGAGCGTCGAGCGCACCTCGATGGTGCCGCCGTGCTGGTTGATGATGCGATGGCTGATCGCGAGGCCGAGGCCGGTGCCCTTCGACTTCGTCGTGTAGAACGGGATGAACAGCTTCTTCAGCTTGTCGCGGGGGATCCCGATGCCGGAGTCGCGGAACCGCACCTCGGCGAACTGACCGTAGCCGAGCCGCGAGCGCCGGCGACGCGTGGTCAGCACCTCGAGCGTGCCACCCTCGGGCATCGCCTGCAGCGCGTTCTGCCCGAGGTTCAGGAACACCTGCAGCAGCGACTCGGGATCACCGGCGATCTGCGGCAGCATGTCGTCGAGGCGGAGGCGCAGATCGACCGCCTTCGGCGCCTTCGCGATGTCCTGGCGAAGCAGCTGCTCGGTCTTCTTCAAGATCGGGTTGAGATCGACCATGCCGCCGCCCTCGCGACCCGGCCGCTCCGATCGCGCGTAGTCGAGGAACCGCGTGACGACATTGTTCAGCCGGTTGGCTTCCTCGACGATGATCTCGAGCAGCTCGACGGTCTCCGAGCTCTTCGCGTCGAGCTGGACGGTGTCGGTGATCCGCGTCGGCTTGGTGTCGGCGGTGATCAGCAGCTGCGCTGCGCCCTTGATCGCACCCAGGGGGTTGCGGATCTCGTGCGCGAGACCGGCGGCCATCTCACCGAGGGCCGCGAGGCGATCGCGCTCCTTGACGCGCTCGTACGCCTGGCTCGACTCGATCACGCGCGCGGCGCCGATCGCGAGCTGGCGAAACGTGTCCATGTCATCGCCGTCGAAGGCGTTGTCGGTGCGGTCGTCGCGCAGGCAGAACAGGCCGAGCAACCACGGACCTTGCTCGGTCTCGGCGGAGCCGAGCAACGGAAAGATCAAGCCGGCGGACAGCTCGCCCATGCGATTGTCGAGTGCGACCAGCGGCGGACGCTTGGCCTCGGCATCGTCGGCGCTCGCCGCCTCCATCACCTCGCGCATCAGCTGCTCCTTCTCGAGGACGCCGGAGCGCACACGATCGAGCAGCGCGCGCTCGGCATTCGCATCGAGGCGCTCGGGAGGCGCACCGCCGATGTACCCCGCGCGATCGAAGCCGGCACCGTCGGGATCGAGCAGGTAGACCGAGGCATCGGTGACGCGGCGCGATTCGTCGAGCGCGGTGATGATCCGCTGCACCATGTCCGAGACGTCGACGACGCTCGGCAACTCGCGGCGCACGGCTTCGAGCCGGCCGCGCAGCTCGGTGCGTTGCTTGAGCAACCAGCGGTTGATGCCGTTCTCGAGCCAGCTGCGCACCGGCTCGAACAGGATCAGGATCACGAACGACGCGACGAGCGCGTTGAGGAGGTAGAGGCCCTTCTGACCGGACCCGATCCAGTAGAGGAGCACGCCGTACACCGCCGACAGCAGGATCACGAGCGTGCCGAGCACGGCCATCTTGCCGAGCAGCTCGTTGATGTCGATCAGCCGGTAGCGGAACAGCGTCTGCGACAGGAAGTAGAGGTAGAGGATGCCGAGCACGTTGCCGACGGCCGGCCACTCGATGTCGAACCGTGGCAGCACGTCGGTCAGCGTCAGCGTGGTGGCGACGAAGCCACCGAGCGCGAGGTAGCCGATCCGCTTGCGCTCCACCTTCTTCGTGGTGGCGCGGTACTGCATGTAGAGGTCGTAGATGCAGCGATAGAGGCCGCCGAACACGTAGATCCCGAACGGCACCAGGAACCACAGGCTGTCGTGGATCTTGACGACGATCGCCGAGTAGACGAGCGCGAGGTACGCGACCAGCGTCCACGCGAGCGTGACGCGCGGGCCGCGCTTGGGACCGCCGATCGAGGGCTGGGCGAGGAAGATCCGGAAGAACCGGATCGCCGTCGGCGGGATCGTCGCGGCGGCCCACAGCGCGAGCCAGCGCATCACCGGGCTCTGCGTCGTCGCGTCGATGAACGTGCAGAGGTGCCACGCCGAGATCGTGAACGTCATCGCGGCGAACGCGGTGTACGTGCGGTCGCGGCTCGAGCGAAACAGCACCGAGACGCCGATCGCGAGGATCAGCAGGGCTGCGAGCAGCGCGGAGACCGCCTGGACGTCCACGCGGAGAGCATAGCCGGACCCGGGGAGCCCCGTCGGGTTCGTTCGGTCCGGCCTAGCGGCAGCGTGCCTTGGTGCTACCCGGGTGATAGGCCTCGAGCAGCACCTCGATCCGGCGGTTCATGCCGCGAACGCCGCGATCCAAGCCTCCCTGCGCGACGGCGTCCTCGGCTTGCTGCTCGAACTGGCAGTGCACCTCGCGCGCTTGCGGCATGGCCATCGCGCCGGACTCGAGCTGATCGTGGATCGCGTCGATCACCTGCTCGAGGTGCGGCTCGACCTTGCCCTCGACGGGGAGTGGCTCCGGCCTACCGAAGCGCTTCGGCGATGGAGGCGGTGGGGCACAGTCCTTCGCTTCGTCGAAGTCGGGGAGGGCTTGGTCGAGCATGACCACCACGCGCCGGAGGTACGCGCGCAGGTCGGCGGGCAGCTGCAGCGAGATCGGGGTCTGGATCCCGCAGCGCATCATCGTCAGGTTCGGGCGCGTCAGCCCGCGCGACAGCATCTCGGCGGTGGCGCGCAGGCTGTCCTCGAGCTTCGGATCGATCGGTGGATCACCGGGGGCAGGGGGCGGCGCGGTGATCGTGTGTTTCTCGTCGGGCGGGCGCTGGTCGGCGACGGCCTCGGCCTCGTCCCGGGTGGCGACCACGATCCCGATCGTGACGACCGCGGCGAGTGCAGCGCTGACGCCGGCGATCAACCCGGTGCGCGACGTCTGCATGGGCGGCGCGCTGGCGGTGAGTGCGCGCTGCATGTCACCGGCCGACGCGAATCGGTCGCGGGCGTCCTTGGACAGCGCGCGTGCCACGGTCAGCTCGATCACCGGCGGGATGTCGGGGCGCAGCGTCGCGACCGACACCGGCGTCTGGTGAAGGTGCGCATCGAACAGCATGTACGTCGACGTGCCCTCGAACGGCGGCCGGCCGGCGAGCATCTCGAAGAGCACGCAGCCGACGGCGTAGAGGTCCGCGCGGTGATCCGCCTCCTCTCCGCGGACTTGTTCGGGCGCCATGTAGTGCGGCGTGCCGATCGCTTCGCCGGTCGCGGTCAGGCTCGGTGATCGAGGATCGGCGACGAGCTTCGCGAGCCCGAAGTCGACGATCAACGCGCGGCCCTTGGTCACGAAGATGTTGTCGGGCTTGAGGTCGCGATGGATCACCCCGCGCGTGTGTGCGACCGCGAGCGCGGACAGCACGTCCCGCGCGACTGCCACGGCGGTGGCGACCTCGAGGCGCTGTGCGATCAACGCCGACAGCGGCTTGCCCTCGAGCAGCTGCATCACGATGTACGGGCGGCGATCGCTCGACATCGCCAGGTCGTAGACCTTCGCGACGTTGGGGTGATCGATCTGCGCCGCGGCGCGCGCCTCGACCATCACGCGCTTCGACTCGATATCGTCGATCGGCCGGTGCAACAACTTGATCGCGACCAGCATGCCGCTGCGCGTATGGATGGCGCGGTAGACCGAGCCGTACGAGCCGCCGCCGAGCGTCGCGAGGATCCGGTACTCGCCGAGCATGCGACCGTGCAGATCGTGGGACGACACCGGTGCGAGCACCTCGCCCTCGCGCGGGCACGAGCCACCGGCCGGCGCCTCGTGTCCGCAGCGGGTGCAGTACCACGCCATCCCGAGATCCTACTCGCGAGGCCGATCGGCTGGTGGTTTTGTGTGACCTCGCCGTGCTAGCGTGACGTCGTGAACGAACCTGACGACCTCGATGGGTTGTTAGGAACGACCATCGTGACGATCGGGCGTCAGGCGGAGCTGCCTGCGGTTCAAGATCTTCAACTGGCCGTGATCGGGAGCGGCATGTTTGCCCGCCACCTGATCGATGGCAGCCGCTCGCTGGTGATCGGCCGGAGTCACCAGTGCGACATCGTGATCGACGACGAGTCGATCTCGAGGCGGCACGCCATCCTCACCCTCGGCGACACCATCACGGTCGAGGACCTCGGGAGTGCCAATGGCACGCGCGTCCGGGGCGTGCGCCTCGGTGCGGAGTCGCCGAGCGCCATCACAGTCGGCGAATCCGTCGTGGTCGGCTCGATCACGCTGATCCTCCAGCCGCGAACCCTCCGCATCGTGCGGTGGTCGCCCAGTGCGTTCGACGCTCGCGTCGACCAGGCGTGTACCAGCAAGGCCGCCTGCGCGGTCCTCCACCTCGCCGTCGACCGCACCGATATCGAGGACGCGCTGGACGGCGTGCTCCGCGAGGCCGACATCGCGAGCGCCTCGGGCGGGACGTACCGCGTGCTCCTGCTCGACACGTCACCCGAGGGAGCCGAGGTCGCGGCGCGTCGGATCGAGCGCCAGCTGCTCGGGGCCGGGATCTCCTGCCGGACCTCGGTCGCTTGCTGTCCCCGCGATGGCACCACCGGCGGCGCTCTCCGCACGAAGCTTGCCGCGCGCAAGGAACCGAGCAAGACGCTGGCGCCGACCGACACCATGGTGGTCTCGACGGCGGAGATGCAGCGCCTGCACCGGCTCGTCGAGCAGGTCGCGGATTCCCGGATCGGAATCCTGCTCCTGGGCGAGACAGGCGTCGGCAAGGAAGTGTTCGCGCGGGCGATCCACCGCGCCTCGGCCCGCGCGAATGCTCCGTTCGTCGAGATCAACTGTGCGGCGCTGACCGAGAGCCTGCTCGAGAGCGAGCTGTTCGGTCACGAGAAGGGCTCGTTCACCAGCGCGATCTCGACGAAGCAGGGCCTGATCGAGACGGCCGAGGGTGGGACCCTGCTGCTCGACGAGGTCGGCGAGATGCCGCTGACCACGCAGGCGAAGCTGCTGCGCGTCCTCGAAGCCATGCAGCTCCGGCGCGTCGGTGGGCTCAAGTCGCGTGCGATCGATGTGCGCTTCATCGCCGCGACCAACGTGGACCTCGAGCGCCAGGTCGCGCTCGGCGCGTTCCGCCGCGACCTGTTCTACCGGCTCAACGGCGTCACGATCGCGATCCCGCCGCTGCGCGAGCGCCTCGACGAGCTCGAACCGCTGGCGCACGCCTTCCTCCGCACCGCGAGCCTCGGCCGGCGCGTCCCTACCCTCGAGCCCGAGACGTTGACGCGGCTCAAGCAGTACCCGTGGCCGGGCAACGTGCGCGAGCTCAAGCACATGATCGAACGCGCCGTGCTGGTGTGCGGCGACGGTTCGATCCGGCCCGAGCACCTCGCGCTACGCGAGGAGGCCGCGGTGCTGCGCACGCCCGATCGGTGGTCGCGCTCGGGCGACCAGACCTTCCATCCTCCGTTTCGCAAGGGCTCGGAGGAGGAGCAGCGCTGGATCCTCGAAGCGCTGCAGACCGCGGGCGGCAATCAGACCGTCGCGGCGCGGCTGCTCGGGATGTCCCGGCGTACGCTGGTCAGCCGGCTCGACGAATACAACGTCGAGCGGCCGCGCAAGGACCGCAAGGGTCCGACGAAGTAACGGTTACAGGCGGATCCTGAGGATGCCGCCGTCGCCCGCGCCGGTGTACGTGATGCCCCAGTTCGACGTGTAGAGCGCACCGTCCGGACCGGTGATCAGCCCGTTCGGGAAGCTCGCGAAGTCCGACAGCACCGTCTCGTGATTGCCGTCGCTGTCGAACTTGATCAGGTTGCCCGTGTCCGGCACCCACTGGTTGTCGTAGTCGAAGATCTCGACGCCGTAGAGCGTGTTGCCGCGCCACGCGAGACCCACGATCGGATTGATCGGCCCGGCGAACGGCAGGTCGTAGCCCGAGAACTGCTTGTCGAAGCGAGCGAGCTCTGCGGGACCGCCCTCGTCGCCGAACGTACCGACGTAGAACTTGTTGCCCTTGCGGGTCATCACGATCGGGTTGTGTTCGCGGCTGTCGACGGACATGTCATAGAGCCGCTTGATCTCGCCGTTCTTCGGGTTGACCCGGAGCAGCTCTCCACGGTTGGTCTCGACGACATAGAGGAAACCATCGTGCGCGATCATCGAGTGTGTCACACCACCCGGCTCGATGTCCGTCGTGGCCGGGTTGGTGTCGGGGAGCCAGAACGGTGGGTTTGCTGTGATGAACGCGTTGAGGTTCGCGACGTTCGTCGTCGTGCCATCCTTGTTGACGCGGAGCACGGCCGGGAGGTTGTCGGGCATACCGTGGGTGCAACCACCCAGCTCGATCAGGACGTAGAGCGTGTCGCCGATGAAGGCGACATCGGTGGCGCCATAGCTCCCGCCAAAGGCGTCCGTCATACTAGGGAGGTTGTCGGCCACGACCTGGACGGTACCGTTGCGCCGGATCCGAGACACCCGCCCGCTATAGCCGGCGGTGTAGGGCGAGTAGATGTTGATGTTCGCTGGACAGTCGGGCGTATTCGTTGCGGTCAACGTGCCACCGGTTCCTGCCTCGGTGAAGTAGAGCAAACCGTCAGGCCCGAAGATCAATCCTCGCGGGTTGGTCAGACCCGAGGCGATCGTGGTGACCTGTGGGGCGTCGCCACACACTTCGTCCTCGAGCTGTGAGAGTGCTGGGTCTTCACTCGTCCCACACGCCATCGTGAGGAGGGCGAACACTGTTACGAATTTGGTCATGAACCCGACTCCCATGAACGTTCCGTGCCGTGCGCGATGGAGCTGAGATCGAGGACCTACGGCCGGGTCCCTGCGCAACTTCGCGCGAATTTGCGCAACTTCGCGCGACCGTCGCGCAACCGGGACCTGCGCAATCTTCCAACGTGGCATAACCTGCCGCGCCGGTGACCGAATCGCCCTTCGCAAGACTCCCTGCCGTTCGCACGCTTGCCGATGCCGCGGCCGTAGCGGACGTGCCGCGGTGGGCGATCGTCGAGGCCGCGCGGCGGGCGATCGCGGAGCGCCGGGCGCAGCTGGTCGCCGATGGCACCACCGATCCGGCGATCTCTGCCGCCGACGTGACGCAGCGCGCCCGCGAGCTCGTCCGGCCGCGGATCCGCCACGTGATCAACGCGACCGGCGTCGTGCTGCACACCAACCTCGGGCGCGCACCGCTGTCCGACGCGGCGCGCGCCGCGATCGAAGCCGTCGCGCACTCGTATTCGAACCTCGAGTACGACCTCGCGAAGGGCGAGCGCGGCTCGCGCCACGATCACCTGCGCGAGATCCTGTGCGAGCTGACCGGCGCCGAGGATGCGTGCGTGGTCAACAACAACGCGGCCGCGACGGTGCTCGGGCTCGCAGCCCTGGCGACCGACAAGGAGATCGTTGTGTCGCGCGGCGAGCTGATCGAGATCGGCGGCTCGTTCCGGCTGCCCGAGATCCTCAAGCTGTCGCGCGGCGTGATGGTCGAGGTCGGCACCACGAACAAGACGCACCTGCGCGACTACCAGAGCGCGATCACCGAGCGCACCGGGCTGCTGCTCAAGGTCCATCGCTCCAACTTCGCGCTGGTCGGCTTCACCGCCGAGGTCAGCCCCGAGCAGCTGGTCGAGATCGGGCGCGCGAAGCAGATCGCGACGATGATCGATCTCGGCTCGGGTGCGTTCGTCGATCGCGAGACCCAGCGCGCGTGGGGCCTGCCCGACGAGCCGACGGTGGCCGAGGCGATCGCGACCGGCGTCGATCTCGTGACGTTCTCCGGCGACAAGCTGCTCGGCGGTCCGCAGGCCGGCATCGCGGTCGGGCGCACGTCCGCGATCGCGGCGATGCGTGCCCATCCCCTGATGCGTGCGCTACGAACCGACAAGCTGACGATCGCGGCCCTCGCCGCCACGCTCGCGAGCTATCGCGATCGCGCGTTCTCCGACATCCCCGCGACGCGCATGCTCGGCGTGCCGCTCGAGGCGCTGCGCAGCACCGCCGACCGGCTCGCCGCGGCGATCGGCAAGGTCGCGCTGACGATCGCGGTGGAGCCCTGCGTGTCGACCGTCGGCGGTGGGGCGATGCCCACGGCCGCGCTGCCGTCGTTCGCGGTCACGCTAGCGGGGCGGTCGGCCGACGAGCTGGATCGCGCGCTGCGCGGCGGAGCGACCCCGATCATCGGGCGGATCGCCGACGGCAAGCTGTGGCTCGACGTGCGGACGATCGCGGTCGACGAGGTCGAGGGGGTAGCACTCTCCATCCGAGGACTTTGACATGCAGCGGACACGACAGTTCGAGACCTTCGAGGGCCGGCGCAAGGGCTACCTCGCGCAGGACGAAGCGACGCTCCACGTCCTCCACCCGGATGACCCGACCAACATCCTGGTGATCCCGCATCCGAGCGTGGCCGCGGCGTCGGCCACGTTCACGAAGATCGCGAAGGAGTATTTCGGCATCCCGCGCGGCTTCAAGCCGCTCGTCAGCGTCGACGTCTTCACCGGCACGGGCGACTGGATCCCCAAGCCGATCACGCCCGAGGAGGCCGCGCGCCTGCAAGGCATCGCCCGGCGGCGGGTGTCGGGCTACGAGCTTGCCGCACCGACGCTCGTGCTGTCGCTGAAGAGGATGCGGCGGCGCGACGACCTCGACATCGTGTTCGAGCGCGCGGGCTCGTTCAGCGCCTTGCACGTGCTGATCTCCGAGGACGACTCCGACGGTGCCGGGCGGGCGGCGCTGTTCGAGCGCATGATCCCGATCGCGCCGCAGCTCGTCGAGCTGACGCTCGATGCTCCGTTCGGCAAGCGGACCGCGTTCGGGCAAACCAAGCTCGGGTTGCCGCCGGCGCTCCTCGCGGCGATGACCCAGCTCGAGCGCTTCGCGATGCGCGGCGTGCTGTCGTGGCCGAGCGCGCTGCCGGCTCCGCTCGCCGAGGTCCGCGTGTTCGACTACGAGCTCAAGAGCGCCTCCGTCGCGCGTCTACTCGGCCATGCAGCGCTTCGATCGCTGACCATCGCGACGAGCTGGGATTCGTCGCTGCATCAGCTGTTCGCGACCACGCCGCTCGGCCAGCTCGCCGAGCTCACGCTCGAGGAGCTGCCGAACGTTCCGGAGATGATCGCGGCGATCTCCGCGGCGCCGTCGCGACCGACGTACGTGCGGTTGCGCGGGCTCGCCCCGAGCGATCCGGAGCTCGTGGCAGCTGCGGCGCGCGACGGGATCGAGATCGATACCCATGAATCACCCTTCGAGGAGACGAGCCGCCCGGCGGAGCTGCGTGCGATGTGGGAAGGACTCGATTGACCCGCGGCCTCGGCTCGCGGTTATCTGCCGCCCATGTCCACGCCCGCCTGGCCCGCAGGTCCGCGCATCGTCGCGATCGCAGGCGGTAAGGGCGGCGTCGGCAAGAGCCTGGTCGCCGCGAACGTCGGCATCTTCCTCGCCACGCTCGGCAAGCGCGTCGTGCTGGTGGACGCGTCGTTCGGCGCCGCGAACCTCCACATCTTCGCCGGCGTGTCGCGGCCCGCGCGCTCGCTCGGCGAATGCTTCACTCCCAACGGTCCGGCGCTGTCCGAGCTCGCGGTGGCGACGCACGTGCCGGGTGTGCGGTTGATCGGCGGCGTCTGGGACTCGCCCTCCCTCGCCGAACCTGGCCTCGAGCGCGCGCGAGCGCTGGGCGTCCAGCTGCGCCAGCTCGCGGCCGACTGGGTGGTCGTCGATCTCGGCCCGGGGCTCGCGCGCTCGACGCTCGAGCTGTTCCTCGAGGCGGATCTCGGGCTGGTGATCGCGGTGCCCGATCCGACGTCGATCGAGCTGATGCATCGGTTCGTCAAGGCGGCGTTCCTCGCGCACCTCGAGCGCCGCGGCCTGTCGCAGCTCGTGCCGCCTCGCGAGCTGGTCGCGATCGCCTACGAGCAGGGGGCGCCGAGCCCGCTCGAGGTCTATCTCTCGGCGGTCGCGAAGGACTCCCCGGATGTCGACGCGCTACGCGACGCGATCCTGCGGTTCGCGCCGCAGCTCGTGGTCAATTCGGCGCGCAGCAAGTCGGATATGGAGCTCGGTCGCGCGGTGGCCTCGGTCGCCCGCCGCCGGCTCGGTGCCGGCATTCGCTACCTCGGTCACCTCGAGTACGACGAGGCGGTGTGGGCCTCCACCCGCCGCCGGCGGCCGCTGTTGATCGAACACCCCGAGACGCGGATCGCGAAGTGCTTCGAGCGCGTCGCGCGTGGGCTGCTCGCGGTCAAGCCGCCTTCGACCGACGGCGACGTGTTGCCGAGCGATTCGCACTACGAGCTGCTCGAGGTCGCGCCCACCGCGTCGTTCGAGGACATCCGGCGCGCGAACCGCCGGGTCCGCGATGTCTACGGCGCCGAGTCGATCGCGATCAGTGGCCTGTTCGATCCGGCGAGCCTCGAGGCCGTCCACCGCCGGCTCGACCTCGCGTACACGACGCTGATGGATGCGGCGAAGCGCAAGGAGTACGACAGCGAGCTGTTCCCCGACGGCGTGCCGCTGCCGGTGAGCCAGCCGGTGTCCGCACCGCACGAGGTCCAGCCGAGGCCCGCCGCCAAGGTGGACGAGCCGGCCACGATCGCGGCGCGCCCACCGATGCCTGAGCTGTCGCCGCTCACCGAATTCACCGGACCGCTGCTGCGGCAGATCCGCGAGGCCATCGGGGTCGAGCTCCGCGAGATCGCCGAGCGGTCGAAGATCGGCATGGCGTACCTCCAGGCCCTGGAGGGCGAGGTGTTCGGCAAGCTGCCGGCGGCGGTCTACGTGCGCGGCTTCCTCGCCGAGTACGCACGCTCGCTCGGGCTCGACGCCGAGCGGGTCAAGACGACGTACCTCGCTCGGTTCCGCGCCGCGCGGCCGTCGTTGGACGACGATCAAGAACATCCATAGACGATTCGCATGCGCTCCGCCGTTCGACTGATCCCCGAGCTCACCTCGGCGGACCTCGGTCTTCCGGGCTGAGCTCGGGGATCAGGAGCTCGCGCTGTCGCGCGTATTCGGTCGATTGTATTCGGGGTCCCCCGGCGCGGAGACGCGCCGCCCCGGTCCCATCATTCGTCTGGTCGAAGGATCGACCCAGGCGAACTCTGGGTTTAAGATGGCGAGATGGCGACCCTGATCGATAACCCGAAGCGTGCGCGCCAGCTGGCCCGCGCCATCGCCTCCGACCTGACCCTCTATCACGAGCCCAAGATCCTCGAAGGCATCTCGAACGACAACCTGTTCGAGGTGATGGCGGACGAGATCAACGAAGGCCGGGAGCTGTTCAAGAGCCGCGTCACCGAAGACATCTTCGGCCAGCACATCTACGAGCGCGCGATCGTCGACGTGCTCGTGAAGAGCAAGGGTCACGTCAAGTCGAAGATCTGGTGAGCGCTCGTAGCGCCTCGAGCGCTGCTTGAAAATCGGCGGGCAAGGGGGACGAGCACTGGATGCGCTCGCCGGTCACGGGGTGATCGAAGTCGAGCACTGCGGCGTGGAGCGCCTGCCGGCCGAGCTTGCTCGCGATCGAGGCGAGCGGTAGCGCGCTTCGCAGGGGCTTACCGTAGAGCTGATCGCCGAGCAGCGGCCAGCCGTGATCGGCGGCGTGGACGCGGATCTGGTGCGTGCGCCCGGTCTCGAGCTTGAACTTCATCAGCGCGGACTCGGCGAGGGCCTCGATGCGCTCGAAGTGGGTGACCGCGGACTTGCCCCACATCACGCGGGTCGAGAACTTCTTGCGCTCGGTCGGGTGGCGTCCGTGGAACGTGCGCAGCGTGCCGCGGAGCTGGAGCGGTGCCGGCGACGTCAGCCCCAGGTAGTCGCGCACGATCGTGCCTTCGCCCTTCGACTTCGCCGCGAACTGCGCCTGCAGGCCGAGCAAGGCGTGCTCGGTCTTCGCGACGACCATCACCCCGGAGGTGTCCTTGTCGAGCCGATGCACGATGCCCGGACGGATCTCTCCGCCGATGCCGCGGAGGTCCTTGCAGTAGTGGAGCAGGGCGTTGACCAGCGTGCCGCGCGGATGACCGGGGGCGGGATGGACGACGAGGCCGGCTGGCTTGTCGACGACGATCAGCTCGGCATCCTCGTAGAGCACGGTGAGCGGAATGTCCTCGGGGCAAAGCTCGATCGTCACCGGCGCCGGGATCACCAGCTCGATCGCCATCCCGGCGCGCACGCGCTGACCAGACTTCGCGACCACCACATCGCCGAGCTTCGCCCGACCCTCCTCGATCAGCCGCTGCGCCGTCGCGCGCGACACCGCGGTGAGCTCCGCGATCGTCATGTCGATCCGATCGCCGTGATGCGCCTCGTCGACCGTGACCTTCATGACCACGTCGGCGACCGCCGGCTTCTCCGGAACGACCTCGTCGTCGTCATTATCATCCGGGTCCTCCACGAGCTCCTCGGTCATGCGTCAGTCGCCTTCGATGCCGTACTGCCGCAGCTTCTTCCACAGGGTCGTGCGGTTGATGCCGAGCATCGACGCCGCCTTGGTCTTCTGCCCCTCGCAGAGCTCGAGGACCTTCAGGATGTGCGTGCGCTCGAGCTCGTCCAGCGTCGGGACGTGATCGCCGGTGAACGTCGTCAGGCCGGTGGTCAGCGCGGCCGGGCGGAACGACGCGACATCGGCGACGTCGAGGGTGTCGCTGTTGGACAGGATCACGGCGCGCTCGATCGTGTTCTCGAGCTCGCGCACGTTGCCGGGCCACGGCTGCGACGCGAGGTAGCTGACCGACGCGTCGGTCAGGTGCGGGCGGCCACGCTCGGCGCGGAGCGCGGCTTGCTCGGCGAAGTGGCGCGCGAGTAGCGGGATGTCGCCGGGGCGATTGCGCAGCGGGGGCACCTCGATCGTGATCACCGCGAGCCGGTAGTAGAGGTCCTCGCGGAAGTGGCCGGCCTTGACGTGCTGGTCGAGCGTCCGATTGGTCGCCGCGATCACGCGCGCATCGACGCGGATCGACGACGTTCCGCCGACCGCCTTGACCTCGCCATCCTGTAGCGCGCGCAGCAGTTTCGGCTGCAGGTCGAGCGGCAGCTCGCCGATCTCGTCGAGGAACAGCGTGCCGCTATCCGCGGCGAGGAACAGCCCGCGCTTCGCGGTGTCCGCGCCGGTGAACGCACCGCGCACGTGACCGAACAGCTCGGAGTCGAGCAGCGTGCCGACCAGCGCACCGCAGTTGACGGGCATGAAGGCACGACCCGCGCGACGCCCTGCGAAGTGGAGGGCGCGTGCGACCAGCTCCTTGCCGGTGCCGCTCTCGCCGGTGATCAGCACCGTGGCATCGGACTGCGCGACCTTGTCGATCGTGTTCCGCATGCTCTGCATCGGACTCGACTCGCCGAGCATCGAGCCGTACGCGAGGCGCTTGGTCAGCTCGTTGTGGGTACGGCGTAGCTCGTCTTCATCGAGCGCGCGCCGGACCACCATGCGGAGCTCGTCGGGCGAGAACGGCTTGCCGATGTAGTCGCGCGCACCGAGCTTCATGCCGCGCACGGCGGTGTCGATCGACGGGAACGCGGTGATCAGCAACACCGCGGGTGGCGTCTCGCCGGCGAGCAGGCGCGGCAAGATCGAGACGCCGTCCTGGTCCGGCAGGTTGATGTCGCACAGGATCAGATCGAAGCACTTGCGCGACACCGCGGCGAGGGCACCCGCGGCGCAGTCGACGGCCTCGACCTCGTAGCCGGCGCGGCCGAGCACCTCGCTACACAGCGAACGGATGCCGCGCTCGTCGTCGACGATCAGGATCGACTTCATCTGGGACTAGCGAATATCTCACGGCGATTCCCGACCGGGACCTTTCCCCGCCGAACAATCACTTGCGGGTCGAACGAGCCCGGCTACCATGTCCAGGCGATCCGTCGTACGGGCGCTGGTGGACGTTCTGTACTGTTGCAGAACGAGATCGGAAGGATCCGTCCGCCATGTCCACGCACGTCACTTGGGGAAGCATCGAGCTCCTCCACAATGTCTTCCGCACGCTGAGCCACCTCGCCGAGCCGGAGTACGGCAACCAGCCGCTGCCGACGGTCGAGTACCGCGCGAAGATCAAGCTGCACGGCACCAACTGCGCCGTCCAGACGACCGACGCCGGCATCGTCTGCCAGAGCCGCAACATGATCCTGACGCCCGAAGCCGATCACAAGGGCTTCGCGAAGTGGGCGCACGGTCATGCGAGCTACTGGACGTCGCTGCCGGTCGGGCTCGTCGTGTTCGGCGAGTGGTGCGGCCCCGGCATCGAGAAGGGGATGGCGATCTCGGCGTCGCCGACCAAGCTGTTCTGCGTCTTCGGCATCCAGCGAGGTGAGGAGCTGATCTACGAGCCGTCGGAGATCGCGGCGATCCTCGGCACCACGCCCGCCGACATCCACGTGCTGCCGTGGGAAGGCGAGCCGATCACGATCGACTTCAGCTCGCGCGAGGCGCTCGATGCCGCGGCGGAGACCCTCAACGATCGTGTCGCTGCCGTCGAGCGCGAGGATCCGTGGTGCAAGCGCGTCCTCGGGGTCACCGGGCTCGGGGAGGGTCTGGTGTTCTATCCAGTTCGGCCGACGCCGTTCGATCAGACGCGGATGTTCAAGGCGAAGGGCGACAAGCACCGCACCGCCGGCAAGAAAGCCGTGCAGGTCGACGCGTCGGCCGCGGCGTCGATCGACGACTTCGTCGAGCAGATGGTGACCGAAGCGCGACTCGCGCAAGGTCTCGCGGTGGTTGGTGGCTACGAGGCGAAGAACACGGGCGCGTTCCTCGCGTGGGTGACGGCAGACGTCAAGAAGGAGTCGGTCGCCGAGCTCGAAGCCTCGAAGCTGACGTGGGCGCAGGTCGACAAGGCCGTGCAGGCGAAAGCGCGCGCGTGGTTTCGCGCCGGCGGGTTGCCGACGGTCAATGTGAGGTCGAACCAGGTTCGACCGGAGGGTGCGTCGTGAGCCTCCGCAAGGTGATCGCGGCGAACGCGAAGCTCCATCCACCGAGCTGGCTCCCCGACAACCTCTGCTACGAGACGATGATGGGCTCGGTCGCGTACGGCGTCGCGTCGGAGAGCTCCGACATGGATGTCTATGGAATCTGTCTCCCACCGAAGGACACGGTGTTCCCGCATCTCGCCGGCGAGATCTTCGGCTTCGGCACGCAGCTCAAACGCTTCGAGACCTGGCAGGAGCACCACGTCCAGGCGCTCGACAAGGAGTGGGACTTCCAGATCCTCGGCATCGTGAAGTTCTTCCAACTCGCAATGGAGAACAACCCGAACATCATCGACTCGATCTTCACGCCGCGGCGCTGCGTGCTGTCGTCGACGGCGGTCGGCGAGTACATCCGCGAGCACCGTCGCGACTTCTTGCACAAGGGTGCGTGGCACAAGTTCAAGGGCTACGCGTACAGCCAGATGAACAAGATCCGGACCAAGGCTCCGACGGGAAAGCGCGCCGAGCTCGTCGAGGAGTTCGGCTACGACGTCAAGTTCGCGTATCACGTCGTGCGGCTGCTCCTCGAGGTCGAGCAGATCCTGGTCGCGCGCGACATCGATCTCGAGCGCGATCGCGAGCAGCTCAAGGCGATCCGGCGGGGCGAGTGGACGCTCGAACAGCTCGAGACCTGGGCCCAGGACAAAGAGAAGCAACTCGAGGCGGTCTATCACTCGAGCGACGTGCCGTACGGGCCCGACGAACCGTTGATCCGGACGCACCTGGTGCACTGCCTCGAGATGCACTACGGCGATCTGTCGTCGGCGATCACCACGCCGGGTGAGTCCGACGCGGTGCTGCGCAAGATCGCGGTACTGACGGAACGCTATCGCTGATGCGACCGCGGCGAGTCGAGCCGCGTCCTTCAGCTTCGCTTCAGGTCACGTCCGACACGTTGCGCACAGTCGCATTGGCGGGTTCGCGCTTCGCGCTCACCTGATCATTGTTGACGGGGTTCCGGCTCGTACCTCGCCCCCATCCGCGCTGTTCGAGTGGTTCCAACTCGAACAGCTCTTCCTTAGCTGGCGTTCGGGACGACGACGCGGAACTCGGCGCCGTGACCGTCGGGGCCGACGCCGACCTCGATCGACCCACCGGCGGTCGCGATCAGGTGCTTGCACACCGCGAGGCCGAGCCCCGTGCCCTGACCTGCGGCCTTGGTGGTGAAGAACGGATCGAACACCTTCGGACGATCCTTCTCTGGAATGCCCGGGCCATCGTCGGCGACGAGGATCAGCGTCGCGATGCCCCCGGGCGCTGACTTGACGGTGATGTGGATGCGGCCACCGGTGATCGTGGCGCCCTCCGGCGTCTTTGTGTCGGTCATCGCCTGCGCGGCGTTCTGCACGAGATTCACGAGGACTTGTTGCAGCGAGTGCGCCTCGATCGTGACGTGGGTCGTCGCCTGGATCTCGCTCGACAGCGTGGCCCGCGCCTTCTTGAGCTGAGGCCCGAGCAGCGCCCCGACGTGGCGCACCACCGCGGCGGGCTCGCAGGTGAACTCGTGCACCTTGATGCCCAGCATCGGGGTCTGGACGCGCTCGCTCGCGCGTGGAGTTCTCGCGTACTCGAGCAGACCTCCGACGATGCCCTTCATGCGCTCCGCCTCGTCCGCGATCATCTCGAGCGCCGCGCGATCCGGGTGATCATCGGCCTTGTCCTCCTGCAGCAGCTTCGCGTAGCCGAGCACGGTGGTCAGCGGGTTGTTGATCTCGTGCGCGACCTGCGCGCTCTTGACACCGACGGACGCGAGCCGATCGCCCCGCGCTAACGCCTGCTGCAGCTCGGTGCGCTCGTTGATCCGTTTCGCCATCTCGTCGATCCGCTGGCCGAGTACCCCGATCTCGCCGGGACCCTTGATCGGGGGCGCGTCGGAGATCGTGCCGGCGGCGATCGCATCGGCGCGCTGCGCGAGCGCCGCGAGTGGACGCGTCAACCGCGTCGCGAAGAACAGCCCGAGCACGAGCGCGATCGCGAGCGCGACGCCGCCGACGATCAACGTGTCGCGCGTGGTGCGGCGGGCGAGGGCGTACGCCTCGCTCTCGGGTTGTTGATGCAAGATCGCCCAGCGCACGCCGCGCAGCGATTGGTACGAAGACAGGTTTCTGTAAGCGCTGACCCAGCCATTCGCGGTCAGCGTGCCCTCGACACTCGACGCGAGCGCGCGATCGACCGCCGGATCCACACTCGCGAGTGATGCCGTCCCGAGCCCGGCGCGCGACACCGCGACGGGCACGCCGGCACCGTCGACGACGATCACCCGCGCACCCTCGCCGAGCCGCGCCGCCGCGATCACGTCGCGCACGAACTCGAGATCGAGCGATGCCACGAACACGCCCATCAACTCGCCGGTGCGGCCGCGCGCCTGGACGACCAGGTTGACGATCGTCTTGCCATTGACGTGCTGCGCATCGCCGACATAGCCGCCGAAGCTGTGCGAGCCGACATCGACACCCGGCGGCACCTGATCTCCGTGCCTCCGCTTTCCATCGACGTCGAGGATCGACAACGAGAGGACGATCGGGACGTCGCGGCGCAGGCGCCGCGCGAGCAGCTGCGTCTTGCGTGGATCGTTCGGATCGTCGGCCCATGTCGCCGCGGCGAGCTCGACGGTGCGTCGCGCATCCTGCAGCGTGCCGTCGAGTGCGGCACCGAGCGCGCGGATATGTGCGAGCGCACCGCGGTGGACCTCGCGCTCGACGTCGGCACGTGCCCGCGAGATCGCGAGGGCACCGACGATCACCGTCGGGACGATCGCCGCGAGCACGATCACGAGCGGGACGCGCCACCGCAGCGTCGCGGCGGGCTTCACTTCGCAGCCTTCGCGCGCAACCGCTTCCAGCCGCGCCGCACACCCGCGATCGCTTCTTCCGGCGTGGCGTCCTGTGCGATCACCGCAGCGAGCGCGGGGTTGAGATCGTCGAACAACAGCGGCGTCCTCGCATCGCGGCGCAACGGTTCGGTCGACGTCAGCGCGGTGTAGAGCTCGCGCGCGATCGGAGGTGCCACCGCGAGGGCGGCTTTCCTCGTCGGGACCGTTCCGAAACTCTCGGCGAATCGTGCGAGCGCCGGGACATCGGTCAGCTCGGCGGCGAGCGACCACCCCTCGGCGGGGCGCCTCGCGCACTTCGGCACGACGAGTAACTGCCCGCCCCGCGGCGCGTGCGCGAGCGCGCTGATCGCGAGCTGGGATCGATCGCGCAGTGCGCCGAGTGCCCACGGGCCGGTCACCCAGTAGGCGAGCTCGCCGGCATTCCACCGGCGCAGCTCGTCGGGCGTCTCGCTGCCCGCGGGTGGCGGTGGTGCCGCGACCTCACCGAACAGCGCTGCGAAGCGAGCGGTCGCCTTGACGGCTCCGTCGCCATCGATCCCGGTGCCGTCGATCGCCAGGTCCGGCGTGCCCGGACCGCGCAGCACCCCGGAGGGGTGCGGAGGGTCGATCGCCAGCTCGATGCCCTCGGCGCGCAACCACGGCACCAGCCAGTAGCCGTCGACCCGCAGGCCGAGCGGAAACCCGGTGCCCTTCGCGGCCCGCGCGGCCTTCACCAGGTCGTCGATCGAGGACGAGGCAGGTGCCGGTCGCGATCGATCGCGCACCACGACGAGGCCGTCGATCGCCTGTGGCACCGCCACCAACGTGCCGGCTGCACCGGGATCCTCGGCGAGCTTCGCCGCCTCCGGCGTCCAGTCGCGCCCCGCGAGCTCGGCGGGTACCGACACCAGCTCGGCCCGCAGCGCGGGCAGCCAGGTCGCGTCGATCCGGATCAGATCGGGGCAGCTCGTGCCGGCGCGCAACAGCTCGGCGATCACCTGCTGACCGCGCGCGAACGGCACGATCGAGGACTCGACGTGGATCCCCTTCTCGGCGATCACCGCGTTGAACAGCTCGGTCTCCTCGGCACCGAAGGTGTGGAGGAACCGGATGGGTGGCAAGGAGCTGGTGGACTCGCCGCCGCAAGCAACGAGCGCGAGCAGGGCGAGCAGCTTCACGCCCACACTCTACACGCCCGTGGTGGTATCACCGCGCCGTGCGCAGCATGACGGGCTTCGGTCGCGGCGTCGCAACGCACGGTGGCGCTCGTGCCACCGTCGACGTGCGGTCGGTCAACCATCGGTTCCTCGATCTCAAGTTGCGAGGGGTCTCGAACGCCGCCATCGAAGACATGATCTCGACCAAGACCCGCTTGAAGCTCGAGCGCGGCGCGGTGATGATCTCCGTGCACGTCGTACGCGAAGGCGGCGCCGTCCAGCGCATCGACCGCGACGCGGAGAAGCTGGCGTGTGACGAGCTGACCGCCGTTGCCGCGCACCTCGGACTGCCCGGCCCGAACCTCGCGCTCGTGCTCTCGCAGCCCGGTGTGGTCGCCGGCGAGGAGCGCGATGACGAGGCCCAGCTGCCGGCGGTCGCGGCGGCGCTCGAGGCCGCCCTCGGCCAGCTCGGCGAGATGCGCGTCAAGGAGGGGGCGGCGCTGGCGATCGAGCTCCGTTCCCGGCTCGAATCCCTCGATCAGCAGCGCACCACGATCGCGTCGCTCGCCGGTGGGGTGCCCGCCGCGATCGCGAAGCGGCTCGCCGACCGGATCAAGCGCCTGATCGAGGACCCTACCACCCTGGATCCCGGCCGGATCGCCCAGGAAGTCGCGATGCTGGCCGATCGCGCCGACATCACGGAGGAGCTGGTCCGGCTGTCCTCGCACCTCGATCAGGCCCGCGCCTTGATCGCCAACCCAATTCCGGATAACGAGATGGGCACGCGATTGGCGGGGGAGCCAATCACGCGCCCATCAACGGCGGCTGGTCGGCGGCTCGACTTCCTGGTTCAGGAGATCGGCCGCGAGCTCAACACGATCGGCAGCAAGTCGACCCTCGCGGAGATCACGTCCGCGATCGTCGAATCCAAGGCGCAGCTAGAGAAACTTCGCGAGCAGGTTCAGAACGTCGAATAGTGTTTGTAAGATGTCGAGGTGGGGATCGATCGGTCTGAACGCGGAGTCCTGGTCATCGTGTCGTCGCCCTCCGGCGCCGGCAAGACCACGCTGACGCGCCGGCTGCTCGCCGAGTACGGAGGCAAGCCGGCGGATCAACCCGGCGGCCTCGAGTTCTCGGTCTCGTACACCACGCGCCCGATCCGCACCGGCGAGGTCGATGGTCGCGACTATCACTTCGTCACCACCGACACGTTCGAGGGGATGGTCCGCGCCGGCGAGTTCGCCGAGCACGCGTTCGTGTTCCAGAACCGCTACGGCACGGCGCGAGGTCCGGTCGAGGCAGCCCTCGCACGAGGGAAGGACGTGATCTTCGATGTCGACTGGCAGGGCGGCGCCGCGCTGTCTGCGATCTGGCCCGAGGACGCGCTCAAGATCTTCATCCTGCCGCCCGATCTGACGACCCTGGAGAACCGGCTGCGCTCGCGGGCGACCGACGCTCCCGACGTGGTCGCTCGCCGGATCAACAAGGCGCGCGAGGAGCTCGGCCACTTCGCCGAGTACCAGCACCTGATCGTCAACGACGAAGTGGAGCGCGCGTACAACGTGCTGCGCGCGATCTACCTGACCCGCCGCTACGGCACGGCGGACCGCCCCGATCTCAAGGTTTCTCTGCCGACGCTCGCGCAGGTCGTGGAAGCCAACCGGAATTCCGAGGCCGAGGCGCACGCCAGAGCGCTGATCGGCTAGAGACACGTACACCTCGCCTGCGACGTGGGTGGCCGCCGAGTTGCGAACCATTGACCTATCTCGTAGTTCACGGCACGCTAACGAGATGCGGGGCTTTCGTGTCGGCGTGATCCTGCTGTTCCTGGCGAGCGGTTGCTCGCGCACCTTCAAGGGCGAGACGGTGCAGCCCAACCCGCTGGTGAACCCCACCGAGACGCTGCGCGAGTCGGAGCGGATCACGATCATTACCGGTGACATGGAGCTCGCGGCGCCGGCCTCGGCGAACGAGGACTACCAGAGCATGGCGGGCGGTGCAGAGACGCAACGCGCTCGCGTCGCGCATCCGAACAAGTACCCGCTGATCAACCAGGCGAGCTTCACGATCGTGTCGCGCGATCGCCTGCGGTTCCACGTCCAGATCGATCACAAGTGGCCGGAGTGGGCGGACCTCAAGTCGTGGGACGTCTACCTCACCGACGACACGGGCCGTCACTGGGTGCCGGAGTCGGTCGAGCACGTCCGCACCAAGATCATGACCACGATGTGGGATCGCGAGCAGCGCAGCGCGGTGTGCAGCGCTGCCGGTCGCGATGCCTCCGGCAATTGCTTCAACACCATCGGCTACCAGGATGATGGTTGGCGTCGCCGGCAGACGCTCGGCTCGCTCTCGGTGTTCCGAGGCAAGGCCGACTTCGTGTTCTACCAGCGCGACCTGTTCCACCCGAACGTTCGCTCGCTACGCTTGGTGGTCAGCCGCCCGGGCAACGCGTTCGACTTCATGTGGAAGTTTCACGACACCGTCGCGTCGGGGGACTAGGGCGCGTCGGCCTTCGTTCGGACTAGCTCGCGCTGCCCGTCGGCGGTTGTGGGGTCTCGAGCCGGCGATACAGCGACCGGCGATCGATGCCGAGCACGCGCGCGGCGTGGGTCTTGTTGCCATTGACGCTCGCCAGCACCTGACGGACGTAGCGGCGCTCCATCTCGTCGAGCGTGATCATTTCGGCGGGCACGGACGTCGTCAGCTCGATCCGCGCCGGCTGATGGGTGAGCAACTTGTTCGGCAGGTGCGACGGCTCGATCTCGCCGCTGCCACACATCGCGACCGCGCGTTCGATGCAGTTCTCGAGCTCGCGAACGTTGCCCGGCCAGTCGTACGCGACCAGCTTGCGCGAGGCCTCGGAGCCGAGCGTGGGCGCCGGCTTGCCGCTGCGACCGGCGATCTTGTTGACGAGGTGCTTCGCGAGCATCAGCACGTCGCCGCCGCGCGAGCGCAACGGGGGCACGGTGATCGCGACGACATTGATCCGGTAGAACAGGTCCTCGCGGAACCGTTGCTCCTCGACTTCGGTCTCGAGGTCGCGGTTGGTCGCGGTGATCACGCGCGCCTCGAACTGCACTTCTTCGTCGCCGCCGACCGGACGGATCGTCCGCTGCTGGAGGACGCGCAGCAGCTTGACCTGCATCTCGAGCGGCATCTCGCCGATCTCGTCGAGGAAGATCGTGCCGCGACCCGCCTGGAGGAACAGCCCGGGGCGCGACGACTTCGCGTCGGTGAACGCCCCGCGCACGTGACCGAATAGCTCGCTCTCGAGCAGATTCGCCGGGACCGCGCCGCAGTTGATCGCGATGAACGGTTCGCTGCGCCGGGTCGGCGACAGATCGTGGAGGGCACGGGCGACCAGCTCCTTGCCGGTGCCACTCTCGCCGCTGATCAACACCGTGGCATCGACATCGGCGACGCGGCGGATCATCGTGGTCATCTCGCGGACCGCAGAGCTCGTCCCGATCACCGTCGGGATCGGCGAGGTCAGGTCGGCGACATGGCGGAGGCGACGAACCTCGCGGGCGACGGCGAGGTGATTGAAGGCCCGCTCGAGCGCGACCACG
>JANNBP010000010.1:0-17450 GCA_031385555.1 Deltaproteobacteria bacterium
GTTGTTCCACTCGGTGGGCTTCGGCTTCCGCTGGTTCTCCCCGATCGGTCCGCTACGGTTCGAGTGGGGCATCCCACTCGACGCCCAACGTGGCGAGGACCCGCTGGTCTTCGAGTTCACGATTGGAAACTTCCTGTGAGAGCTCGCAGGCTCGCCGGGAACTCCCTGTGAGAGCTCGCAGGCTCGCTGGAAACTGGGGCTAACTGCCTCGTCTGAAGCTTCCGCTTTGACGTGCGTCGAAGTCGTCGTATGAGGTCCACATGAATCGCTACACGGCTCTCGCTTGTCTCGGTCTCGGCTTGATGGTGTCCCCGCTGCTCGGCGGGCTTGCCACGAGTGCCGTGCCCGCCAACCCGAAGATCGGCATCATCGACATCGAGAACACGCTGTCGCAGAGTGTTTCCGGCAAGCGGGCCAACGACGCGTTCGAGAAGACCCGCAAGGCCAAGCAGGCCGAGCTCGACAAGCAGCAGCAGGAGCTCAAGAAGGCCGGCGCTGACCTCGAGAAGCAGCAGGCCGTGCTCAAGCCCGACGTGTTCAAGGGTAAGCGCGACGAGCTCGAGAAGAAGTTCGTCTCGCTCCAGCAGACGTACGTCAAGCTCGAGCGCGAGCTCGCGCAGGATCGCACCAAGCTGATCCAGGGCCTGCTCAAGGAGGCGGAGCCGAAGATCGAGAAGCTGGCGAAGGCCGAGGGCATCACGATCATCCTCGACCAGAGCGCGACCGTGTGGGCCGACCCCGCGGTGAACCTGACCGAGAAGTTGAACGCCCAGATGAAGTGAATCGGCCTGGTGGCTCACCCCAAAGGGTACCGGCGCTCACCCCGAGGGCATTGGCTCGCCTGACGGCTCGCTGGCACCTGACAGCTCGCTGGCGTGTTAACCAAGGGCGATGCCCGACGGTAACAACGACTCTTCCGCGATGAAGGCCGAGGGGATCCTGGGTCTCCTCCCGCATCGCTATCCGTTCCTGTTGATCGATCGCGTGCTCGAGTGCACCGAGGACAAGGTCATCGCGCTCAAGAACGTGTCGTTCAACGAGCCGTACTTCCAGGGGCACTTCCCGGGCGTGCCGGTGATGCCGGGCGTGCTGCAGATCGAGGCGATGGCGCAGGCCGGCGGCATCCTCGCGAGCAAGTCGGTGACGTTCGATCCCACGACGCACGTCATGCTGTTCATGGCGATCGACGCCGTGAAGTTCCGCAAGGCCGTGGTGCCGGGCGATCAGATCATCATCGAGGTCGTGCCGCTGCGGAAGGGCAAGATTTTCAAGATGCGTGGCGAGTGCAAGGTCGACGGCAAGGTGGTCTCGGAGGCCGAGTTTCTCGCCGGGCTCGCGGAGAAGTCCAAGGTCGCGTGATGCGGATCTTGGTGCTCGTCGTCGTCGCGCTCTCGCTCGCCGCCTGCGGCTCGAAGAAGCGGCAGGCGCGCACCACGGACGCCGCGGCGGTCGAGCCGATCACCGCCCCGCCGCCGAGCGACGCGACCAACGCTCCGCAGGGCAGCTCGGACGAGGTCGAGCCGAACGACACCGAGGACCTCGCGATCGAGCTCAAGCTCGGCGCGTCGGTGCACGGCCGGATCGATCCGGTGAAGACCGACGCCGACGCGTTCCGGATCGACGTCTCCGATCCCGGCGTGCTCGCGGTCGAGGTCGGGGGCGTCCAGCAAACCGATCTGACGCTCGAGCTGCACGATCCCACGGGTGCCGTGGTCGCGCGCTCGGATCGCGGTGGCGCGAACACCAAGGAGGCCATTCCGAACTTCGCGGTCACCAAGGGCCGCTACACCGCGATCGTGCGCGGCAAGGAGCTCGTGGTGCGTGGCAAGGTCGTCAAGCCCGCGCCACCGATCCTGCCGTACGACATCACCACCGGGCTGATCAAGCCGGCGACCAACGCGGAGAAGGAACCGAACGACGATCGCGGCACCGCCAACGATCTGATCGTCGGCGATCCGGTGACGGGGTTCGTCGGATGGACCGGCGATGCCGATGCGTGGAAGCTGGGCCTCGAGGCGCTGTCGGCGAAGAACACGATCGATCTCGAGCTCGGCGCCGTCGAGGGCGTGGCGCTCACCGTCGAGCTGTCGGATGCCGTCGGAAGACCGCTGGTGGTGCGCAAGGGCGCGCGGGGAGGGCCGCTCACCGTGCGCGGGATCCTGCCCGACCTCCCCGCGGGCGCACCGCCGTTCCACTACCTGACGATCAAGGGCACACCGTCGAACCCGGAGACCGCCTACGCCCTCCGCGTGGTGCCGAAGAACCTCGACGGCAACGACGCCGAGGTCGAGCCCAACGACACCGCCGACAAGCCGATGCAGATTCCTGCGGACCGCACGCGGGTCGACGCGCAGTGGAGCCCGGGGGACATCGATTGCTTCGCGGTCGCGCCCGAGGGTGGCAACCGCACGCTCGAGATCACCGTCGAGACACCGGCCGAAGCGGATCTGTCTGCCGAGCTGATCGTCGATGGGAAATCGCTCGCGAGAAGTGAGGCCAAGGGGAAGGGCGCGACCGAAAAGCTCAAGGGTGCGGTGCCCGGCAACGCGCGCGCGATCATTCGCGTGTGGGGCTCGGACACCGGCGCCGAGGGCACGTACGAGATCAAGGTCAGCGAGAAGTAGCCCAGCGAGAACACGGTCCCTGCCGAGAACTAACGGCCGGCTCCACGCGCCGTGCGCCGGAACCCCGCGTACGATCAGCCAACTCGCATGAGGGTTCGCGGTACGTACATCCTCGTCGCACTCGCCGTGACGAATCTCTTCTCGTACGCGGCGCGCAACGCGCTGTTCTCGGTGTACCCGGATCTCAAGGAGCGCTACGGCGTCGACGACGCCCAGCTCGGCCTGCTCACCACCGTGTTCATGCTGCCGCACGCGGCGGCCACGCTCGGCTTTGGTTGGGCGGGTGATCGCTACGATCGACGGCGGGTGATCGCGGTCGGCATGGCGATCTGCGGCCTGGCGGGTGCGCTGGGCGCGATCGGTTCCGGCTACACGACGCTCGCTGTCTCGCGGGCGGTCGTCGGCCTCGGGACCGCAGCGGTGGTGCCGATCGCGAACTCGATCCTCGGCCAGGTGTTCGACGGGCCGCACAAGGCGAGCCGCCTCGCGATGTTCAACCTGGGCCTGTTCGTCGGTGGGGTGATCGGGTTCGGCGCCGGCGCCGCGCTCGGGTTTCCGCTGGTGGTGATCGTGCTCGCGCTGCCGAGCTTGGTCTGCGGCGCGTGGGTGATGACCCTCGTGATCCCGGCGCATGGCGCGCCCGTCGATTCCCCGCAGGCCGTTGCCCCCGGTCCCGCGAACCTCGGCGCCGCGGTGGCGCGCTTCCTCGCCGACGTGCGCGAGTTGCTGCAGATCCGGACGCTCCGCTGGGTGATCCTCTCGACCACCGTGATGGCGTTCGCCGCCGGCGGGTTCGGCGCGTGGCTGCAGGAGTTCCTGGTTCGCGAGAAGGGCCTCTCGAAGGAGGAGGCGACGATGCTCCTCGTGATCGCGCTGGTCGGCGGGCTCTCTGGAATCGTCACCGGGGCGCGGATCGCGGATCGCTGGAGCACGCGGACGCCGGCCGGCCGGATGTGGACGATCGTGCTCGGGATGGCGCTGACCGCACCGTGCGCCGCGCTGTCGATCGTGATCCCGGCGGGCCCGCTGCTCTACGTGATCGGCGTCGCCACGCTGTTCTTCATCAGCTGGTACCACGCGCCGATGGCGGCCACGGTGGACGACCTGGCGCCGCCGCGCCTCGCGGTGTCGGCACAGGCCCTCGTGATCTTCACGATGCACATGCTCGGCACGGCGCCGTCGTCGTGGGTGCTCGGGCTGATCTCGCGCGAGTGGTCCATCGAGACCGCGCTGTGGGTGCCGACGGGGGCGCTCGTCGTGGCCGCGGCGGCGATGGCGGTGGCGACGGGGAGCTATGCCAGGGACAAGGCACGGTCTCGGGATGGCACCGCCACCAAGGCTTCGCTATAACCAACGCGATGCGCGTTCTGCTGATCGGGATTCTCGTTGCCCTGGGTGCGTGCGGCGGCGGTAAGGGCCCGAGCGGCACGCTGGACACCTACGGCCGCTCGCTCAAGAACCGCGACTTCGGTGCGGCCTACGATCTGATGTCGTCGAGCTTCCGCGGCCGCGTGTCGCGCGAGGACTACGTGCGGATGATGCGCGACAACGTCCGCGAGGTCGACGAGACCGCGGATCGCCTGCGAGGCAAGAAGGGGAGCCTCGAGGTCTCGGCGGAGTTTGCCTACGGCGTCGGCGACAAGATGCTGCTCGTCCAGGAGGGCGGGCGGTGGCGGATCGCGAGCAACCCGCTCGGCTTCTACGACCAGGCAACGCCGCGTGCTGCGCTGCGCTCGTTCCTCCGCGCGTACCACCTCGAGCGCTGGGACGTGATGCTGAAGTTCGTGCCCAACACGTACCGCGAGAAGATGGACGCCACGAAGATGAAGGCGCAGTTCACCGGCCCCTCGAAAGAGGCGATGGAGAACATGATCCAGTCGCTCGAGGCGAACATCGATGACCCGATCATCGAGCGCGGCAACGACGCGAAGATGACCTACGGCGATCGCTTCGAAGTTCGGTTCACGAAGGAAGATGGCGTCTGGAAGCTCAAGGACCTCGACTGAGCTGGCTGGCTAGTCGACTGGCCAGGAGGTGTGCGTGTTTGCCGACACCGCTGGCCGTTTCTTGGCAGTGGCCGCAAAAAGGTCAGAGTCCGCGTGAGTGCCTCAACTCGGTGCCCGGCTTCAAGAAAGCTGATGACACGGGTCGTTCTGAGGACTCCACACGACACCTCCTGCCTCGCTCCCGACGAGCTGTGGCCGATCTCGCAGTTCGAAGATTTCCACGATGCGAACTGGAGCCCCGCGAAACCACGTGCGTTAGAGTAGAAATGTGGGTCTCCTGGTCGATGAGATAGGCAGAGGCCCACTGGTTGCACACGTACTAAGTAGGAGTTACGTAGCAGCTCACTAGCTTGGTTCGGTCGTACTAGACGCACTCTCTGGAAAGGCGGTCCCTGATGTTGGATCCCTGGATCATCGAAGAAATCCTGAAGAAGGAAGAGCAACTGCGGCGCGAGCAAGAGCGGGTTCCCGCCGAGCTCCCGTTGCATCGGCCCGACATGGGCGAACGATCCTCCGTCACCCCACCCCGCGAAGAGGGTGGTGAGCGTGGTGTGATGATCATCGACATTTGACCCACATCTGCCCCGGCCCGCGGGGCTGGTTTCCTCAACACCGGCCGCTTCCTCACCTGGGGAACGGCCGGTTTCGCGTTTTCGGATCTCACTCGATCGGGAGAGGCCTGCCGGCGCGAGGGATGAGATAAGTACCCGGTGGTGGCGCGTTCGGTTGGACAGACATTCACGATCGCCGTCGGGCTGGTCGGCTGGGGTGTCGTCGTCGGGTTGCCGATCGCCGGCATCCTGCCGGATCCCGAGCCCACGGCCGCGCTGTGGATCGCCCTGTTCGTCACCGTGATCCTCGCGGCGCGCGTGCTCGCGTTCCGGGTCGAGGGCAGCGTGCTGTCGCTCGACTCGGCGTACTACGTCGCCGCTGCGCTGTGCGTTGGCTCGGTGGGTGCGGGGCGGCTGGTCGCGGTGGCGCTGACGATCGACGCGTCGGTGCGGCTGTACCTCGCACGCAGTCACGGCAAGCGCGACGAGGGTGGGCCACTCGCGGAGCTCGGCTACGTCCTCTACTTCGGCGGGTTCTCCGGCGGCCTCCTGGTGTTCTGCGGCTGGTTGTTCGGCGCCGATCACGTGAGCCCGACAAATCCGTGGCAGGTCGCGATGCGGGTGGTCTCGATCGCCACGTTGTTCCTCGCGATCCACTACACGGTCCAGGGCATCCGGCTGCGCATCCTCGGTCGGCCGTGGCGCGCGTACCTCAAGGAGCTCGCGCTCCCGGGCGTGATCGCCGAGGCGTCGCTGATGCCGATCGGCGTGGTGCTCGTGCTGCTCTACGATCCCGATCAGCCGCTCGGGTTCCTGTTGCTGTCGCTGACGTACCTGCTGATCAACCTGGTGTTCTCGCGGCTGTCGCGGACCAGCAAGCAGCTCCACGAGCGCGTCCACGATCTCGAGATCCTGACCGCCACGGCGCGCAGGCTCGCCGCCTCGCTGCAGCTCGAGGAGCTCGTCGAGGCGGTCGCGCGCGAGACGATCAAGGCGATCCCCGAGGCCGAGGCCGTGGCCCTCGTGCACCGCCGCGCTGGCGGCGAGAGCGGGTTCGTGCTCGATGGGTACGACGGCGCGAGCGACAAGTTCTTCCGCCAGGCGATGCAGGAGGGCGAGGGCGCGGCGGGCTACGTGATGACACGCGGGCAGAGCAAGCGGATCGACGACCTCGCCGAGAGTGACATCGCGATCGACGAGAAGGGCAGCGGCATCCGGTCGTGGCTCGGCGTGCCGCTGTTCATGTACGGCGGGTGCGAGGGCGTGATCGTCGTGCAGTCGTCGCAGGCAGCCGCGTTTCGCACCGATCACGAGCGGCTGCTCGAATCGCTCGCGCTGCAGATCGCCGCGGCGCTCCAGAACGCGCACCTCTACGAGCTGGCGATGGTCGACGGCCTGACCGGCCTGTTCATGCGGCGCTTCTTCGACGCGCGCATCGAGGAGGAGGTCGAGCGCAGCAAGCGCTACGGCACCCCGTTCTCGGTGGTGATGATGGACGTCGACAATTTCAAGAAGCTCAACGACGAGCACGGGCATCTGATCGGTGACCGCGTGCTCCGGGCGATCTCGAACGTCGTCAAGGCGCAGATGCGCGGGGTCGACACGGCCGCGCGCTACGGCGGCGAGGAGATCGCGTTGATCCTGCCGCGCACCGACATGCTGAACGCGTACAACGTCGGCGAGCGCATCCGCATGGCGATCGCGGAGCAGCGCGTGACCACCGACAGCGAGCCACCCAAGGTGCTGAGCGTCACCGCCTCGTTCGGCATCGCGTCGTATCCCGAGACCAAGGCGGCGAACGGCGAGGATCTGGTGCGGCGCGCCGATCGTGCGCTGTATCGCGCGAAGAAGACCGGCAAGAACCGCGTCGAGCTGTTCTGGAGCGACGACACCGGGCCGGCGAAGTTCAACACGCCCGACCCGGACGAGGTGCGCGCCCTGGACCGGAGCACCAAGGTCGACAAGGTCGATCGCAGCACCAAGGTCGAGAAGGTCGATCGCAGTGCGAGGGTCGAAAAGCTCGAGCCAGAGGGCCCGGCCGATCGCGCGAGTGAGAAGCCGCAGCCGGAGTGGCCGATCGAGAAGATCGATCGCAGCTCGCGCGTCGAGAAGGTCGACGGCCCGGCTGTGGCGTCGAGTCGACCGACCGTGAAGATCGATCGCAGCAGGCTCGGGCTCGACGACGAAACAGAGGCGAAGTGAGCGACGATCGAAAACAGGCAGAGCGGCGGGTCGGGCTCGCGCGGTTGTGGGCGCGGGCGAAGCAGATCGTCACCACCGATCCGACGGGCTCGGACGAGGACGATCACGTCGTCGACGAGGAAGCCGCACGTGTGCTGGCGGCGAATGCCGGTCGCTTGAAGGGCGGGCTCGCGAAGGTCGCGCAGCTCGCGGCGTATGACCCCGGGGCCACGCTCGGGGGCCGTGCCGGCGCGACCGCAACTGCACGCGCGGTGCTCGGCGGCTTGTGGGATCGCGCACCGGCGATCTCGGCGGCGTCGATCTCGAAGGTGATCGAGGATGATCTCGGCAAGTCGCCGCAGGCGCTGTTCGCGAAGTGGGATCCGTCTCCGCTGGCGTCCGCGTCGCTCGGCCAGGTCCACGCCGCGGAGCTCGCCGATGGCACCGCGGTCGCGGTCAAGGTGCAGTACCCCGGCGTCGCGGAGTCGCTGCGCGCCGACCTCGACGACGATGCATTTCTGAGGAGGCTCGCGGGCGCCGAGATCGGGCGCACCTTGCCCGCCGACTCGCTGGTCGCGCTGCGCGAAGCCGTCAAGGGCGAGCTCGACTATCGCGCCGAGGCGAGGTCGCAGGAGGCGATGCGCGCGGCGTGGGAGGGGCACAAGTCGATCCGGATCCCACGGGTGATCCCGGAGCTGTCGAGCACGCGCGTGCTGACGATGACCCGCGCCCGCGGCAAGACGATCCTCGAGACCGCGGCGTCGGGCTCGGTCGACACGCGGCGGGCGACCTCCCTCGCGATCTACGAGTACGCGTGGGCCTCGCCGATCGAGTATCGCCTGTTCAACGCGGATCCGAACCCCGGTAACTTCCTCGTCGAGGAGCAGGCCGATGGCAGCGTGCTCGTGTGGTGCCTCGACTTCGGGTGCGCGCTCGAGCTTCCGGAAGCCGTCCGCGACACGGATCGCGAGCTGTGGTGGGCGCTGCTCGACGACGACGTGATCAAGGGTGCGGAGCGGTTCCGCATGGGCCTCGCGGCGACGGGCTTGCTCGCGCGCACGGATCGGCTCGCCACCGTGGTGCATCGCGAATGGGAGCAAGCGCTCGCCGCTCCGCTGTCGACCCACGGTGACTTTCACTGGTCGGCCGCGTTCGCGAGTCAGCTCGCCGAGACCACGGGCCGCGTGCTCGCCGCCGGTGGTATGCACCTGCCGGCGCGCGTGTTGCTGCTGTGGCGCCAACGGCTCGGCGTCTCGGCCGTGCTCGGCATGCTCGATGCGAAGGCGCCGTTTCGCCGCGTGCTGCTCGAGAGAATTGGCAAGGGCAAGCACGCTCTGCGTTGACGCGACCATGTTGCGCCTGCGTTGGCGATGAAGCCCCTCGCGCTCGCGAGCGTGATGACGGACCGCTGGCGCGACGACCTCCGACTCGCGATTTGTAGTCGCGAGTTACTCCGGCTCGCGAGGGTGCGGCCCTTCGCGCGTGTGATGATGATGATGTCATCGCCAACGCCCGCGCTGTGGTTCGCTCACGCCGAGAGCGCGAGGTCGCCGTCGAAGATGTTCTCCAGCGACGCGCGGAGCTTCTTGCGCGTGCGATGCGCGCGGATCTTGACGTTCGAGACCGAGATCTCGAGGAGCCCAGCGATCTCCGTCTCGGTGTGATCCTCGACCCGCAGGTCGAACACGTCGCGGTGCTTGTCATCGATCGCATCGAGCAGGTCGCGCGCGCGCGCCGCGAACTGGCGAGTCGCGACGACGTGCTCGGGCGATGGCGCCGAGCACCGCGGATCGAAGGCGGGGGCGTCGGGCGACTCGAGGACGAGATCTTCGCGCGACCGGTTCTTCTTGCGGAGGTACTGGAGCGCCGTGGTCACCGCGATCCGGTGGAGCCACGTGCGGTACGCCGAGTCGCCGCGGAACTTGTCGCGGTGCTGGTGCGCGAGCAGCATCGCGTCCTGCGTGGCGTCGGCGACGACGTCCTCGCAGCGGAGGATGCGGCGGGTCACCGAGAGCATGTAACAGCGGGCATCGGCGCTGAGGGGTCCATCGAGAGACCAATTCGCCGCCGGCGCGAATTCGGATGCAGTGGCCTAACCGTCTGGGAATGCTACGGATTCTCAGAACGCCTTCGCGAGCGTCTCCGCCACACCGGGGTAGCCCTGCTGATAGAGCCACCACCAGCCGAGCATCATCACGCCGTGGCCGATCAGGATGCCGAGGTGGCTCCACATCTCGACCGGGTCGGACTTCGACGAGGTGTAGCGCTTCCAGTGAAACGCCTCGTCGACCAGCGAGTACACGAACGATAGGACCGTCAGCACCATCGCCGGGATCGCGGCCCACGCGTGCTCGTAAGCGAGGCACAGCAGCACCACGCTGCCAACGCCGCACACGATCGTGATGTGGTGGACGAGCTGCTCGCCGCCCTTGAGGACTTCCTTGTAGACGGTGCGGTGACCGATGGTGTCGATCGCGATCGAGATCGCGAACACCGCCGCGCCGCCGGGGACGAGCCACGCTTCGGAGGGCCATGCGACGCCGTGGGCTCGACCCGCGAGCAGGAAGCCACCGGTCGACGCGACGAGGCCGAGCATCATGCCGACCCAGCCGAGGTAGACGAACCAGTCGACGCGATCGAACTCGCGAATGCGCGAGACGTAGCGGATGAACGCGTTGCCTGATTCGTTGGTGATCGCGTCAGACGAGTGGGACATCGGTGACCTCGAGGATGCGAGTCGGGATGTGGGCGCGGCGAGCGAGCGCGCGCCCCGGTGCGGCGAGCAGGGTGGCGAGCGAGGCGTGGGCGACGTGGACGAGCTTGGTGTTGCGAGGCACGACGGCGCGGCCGGCGAGCACGTCGTGGTGCTGTGCGCGGATGCGGTCACCGATCGCGCGATAGATCCGGCTGGCCGCGCGGACGGCGAGGGCGGCGCGCCATGGCAACGCCGGGATGCCGCGCTTGGAGGCGAGGTAGTGCACGTCGGCGAGCGCGAGCAGTTCCTGGATGGCGCCGGCGAGCGGGCGGTGTGCGCTCTGCGGCAGGGGGCGGCCCAGCTCACCAACCAACCCTCCTGCACCGTGCTGGGCGAGCAGATCGTCGGGGAGATACAGCCGCCCCCGCGTCCAGTCCTCGGCGACGTCGCGACAGATGTTGGTCAGCTGCATCGCGATGCCGAGGCGTGCGGCGGGAACGAGCGCCTCGTCGTCGCGAATGCCGAACACGTGGCACATCATCAAGCCGACGACGGACGCGACGCGAAAGCAGTAGTGATGGAGCTGGCGGAAGTCGAGATAGCGCGCGCCGTCGACGTCCATCGCCATCCCGGCGAGGAGCTCGGCGGGGTAGTGGCGCGGGATCGAGCGCTCCCCAGCGACGTGGTTGAACGCGGCGAGTACCGGATCTTCGACGTCCCCGCGATAGATCGCCGACAACTCGCCCTGCAGCCGGACGATCGCCGCGGGCTGGTGCACCGGCGCGATCTCGTCGACGGCATCGTCCGCGCGGCGGCAGAACGCGTAGACCACGGCGGTGTGATCGCGCGTGCGCGTGTCGAGCAGCTTGCTCGCCATCGCGAAGCTCTTGCTACCGCGCTCGATCTCGGCACGCGCGAGGGCGATCGGTGCCGGCCGGGCGACTGCCGCGGTCACCGCGACACCGCCGAGGCGATCCTCACGACGCCTCGGCCAGCGTCGACAGCGGCGCCGCCGCACGGGCGGCGCTCGCTGCGAGCCCGAAGTCCTTCGCGATGCATGCGAACGTCGCCTTCGCTCCGTTGATCACACCGGGGACCCCGGCACCGGGATGGGTGCCGGCACCGACGAGATAGAGGCCGGGGATCCGCGTGTCCTTGTTGTGCGGGCGGAAGTACGCGCTCTGGGTCAGCTGCGGTGCGACGGAGAATGCGTTGCCCTGGTACGCGCCGAGGTCGCGCTCGAAGCCGAGCGGCGTCAGCTCCTTGCGCACGACGACGTGCTTGCGGAGATCCGGGAGTTGCTGCTCGAGCGCGGCGAGGATGCGGTCGCCGTACGCGGGTCCGACCTTGTCCCAGTCGAGCGGCGCGTTGCCGAGGTGCGGCACCGGCGACAGGACGTAGAAGCTGCCACACCCCGCGGGCGCGAGCGACGGATCGGTGACGTGCGGCGCGTGGAGATAGAGGGAGAAGTCTTCCGGTAGCGTCTTGCCGTGAAAGATGTCGGCGAGCAGGCCCTTGTAGCGCGGGCCGAACACCACGGTGTGGTGCGCGATGTCCTCGGAGTAGCTCTTGTCGGTCCCGAAGTAGAGGACGTAGAGCGACATCGACCAGTCCATCCGCTCGAGCTTCCTCGCGCGCTTCGCCGCCGCCTTGGTGCCGGCGTACAGCTTCGAATAGGTCGTGTGCACGTCGGCGTTCGAGACCACGAGGTCGAAGCGCTCTTCTCCGGCGGCCGTGGTCACGACGTGAGTCTTGCCATCGAGCCGAATGCTCGAAACTGGAGAGGACAGCCGGACCTCGCCGCCGAGCTCGCCGAGCAGCGAGCACAGCGACTGGACGAGCGCACCGGTGCCACCACGCGGGAACCACACCCCCCACTCGCGCTCGAGGTGATGGATCAGCGTGTAGATCGACGAGGTCTCGAACGGGTTCCCACCGACGAGGAGCGAATGGAACGACAGCGCCTCGCGCAGGTGCTCGTCCTTGACGTACTTCGCGACCGTGGAGTAGACCGAGCGATCCGCGCGCAGCATCGCGAGCTGGGGGGCGACGCGCAGCATGTCGGTGAAGCGCAGGAACGGCGTGTGCGCGAGCTTGGTGTAGCCGGCATCGAACACCTTGCGGGTGTGCTCGGTAAACCGCGCATACCCGTCGAGGTCGCCGGGCGAGCGCGCCGCGATCTGGCTGCGCATGTGCTCGGGGTCTCCGTCGTAGTCGAAGCGTGCGCCGTCGGACCACGCGAGCCGATAGAACGGCGCGACCGGGAGGAATTCGCAGTAGTCGGCGCGGCGCCGCCCGGTCTCGGTGAACAGCTCGTCGATGCAGTCGGGGGCGGTGATCACCGTCGGGCCGGCGTCGAAGGTGAAGCCCTGGTCCTTGTAGACGTACGCGCGCCCGCCGGGCAGGTCGCGCGCTTCGAACACGGTGACTCGAACCCCTGCGTTGGCGAGCCGGATCGCGGCTGCAAGGCCACCGAACCCGGAACCGATCACTGCTGCGCGTAGCTCAGCCGACTTCTCAGCCATACATGCACTCCATGTTCGAGAGGTCCGCCGCGATCTCGTCGACCACAGCAGGGGGGGCAAACACGCGGACGCCGGCGAGCGCCTGATCGATACGAGCGCGGATCGCGGCTCGACCGGTTGCCTCGACGCAGCTCGCCAGCGCATCGGCGAGTGCCGGGAGGTCGTGGCCGGCGCGCGCATCGGAGGTCAGCCGTGCCCAGGTGAACGGGTCGCCGGTGGACGCGAGCCACGCCCAGGCCCAGGTCGGCCGCAGCGCGCGCAGATCCTCGAAGGCCTTGTCGCGCCGTGCGGGCGACACGAGGCAGCCGAGGTCATCGAGCATCTGCAGCGCGCACCCGACCGACTCGCCGAGCACACCGATCTGGGCGCGGTGTTCGGGAGAGGCCCCGGCGGCGAGTGCGCCGAGCTCGAGCGCGAGCCGGCACAGGGCACCGGTCTTGAGCTGCGTCGTCGCGGCGACCACCTCCGGCACGTCGCGCGGCGCGAGATCGACGATCCGGGTCGCGAGATCCAGCGCCTGTCCCTGATGGCATCGCGCGAGCGTGACCACGGCGAGCTCGAGCGCGCCGGGGAGCTGGAGCTGCGCGAGCTCGGAGAGCGCCCAGAAGTACATCCAGCTGCCGGTGTTGATCGCGAGCGCATCGCCGACCAGGCAGTGCAGGGCCGGCTGACCGCGGCGATGCTCGCTGCGATCCTCGACGTCGTCGACGATCAGCGAGCCGGCGTGGAGGATCTCGAGGACGCGCGCGATCGCGTCGAGCATCGCGTCGGCGGGCCAGACTCCGCGACAGGCGCCCAGCGCTCCACCGAGCCGGACGAAGCGCGCACGCAGATCCTTGCCGGGGCGCGCGAGGAACGCGGCGGCGGGCCCGGTCAGCGCGGCACTCCACACCGAGCTCGGCACCGAGGCCAGGAGGGCCGAGGCACCACCGGGAGCGGTGGCCTCGGCGAGCGCGACCACGAGCGCGGGGAGCTCGATCGGCTGAGCGAGTGCGCGAGGCGGAGCTTCCTTCATCGAGCCTCTCCAGAGGTGAGCAGGGCCTTCCACGACAGTCCGCGCGGCGGACGACCGAGGAAGAAGCGCGCGCGATCGAAGCGCGTCAGCGCGAGGGCGTAGAACCGGCGGATCGTCGGTTCGGGAAGCCGGTAGAACCGTTCGAGGACGTGGTAGCGGCGGTCGCCGGTGAACCAGCGAAACAGCATGCGGTTGAGTCGCGTCGCGAACGCGAGCTGGGTGGCGTGGGATGCCGCGAACGCCGCGAGCGCTGGCCCGAACAGCTCGGTGGGGCGATGCGACGCGACGAGCGACGCGAGCCGCGCCGCGATCGGGAACGAGTAGCCGGTGACCGGATGGAACCAGCCACCGGCATAGCCGGCGATCAGCGGCGAGCTCGTCGGCGACGGTGGGTCGAGCGCGAGCGGCAGCGGCAACACGCCGGTCTCCTCGCGTAGGACCTCGCCGAGCGTCCAGCCACGCGCGGCGGCGTAGGCGGCGATCGCGCGACGACCCTCGGCGACGTCGAGGTACGGCGAGTCATCGAAGGCGGTGTCCTCGATCAGCAAGCGATCGGCCGCGAGCGGCAGGACGTACATGAACCGCATCGCGGGGGAGCGCGTCCCCGCTTGCTCGACGGTCGCGTCCATCACCATCGGGCGGGTGACCCCGTGGTCGGGGGCCATCACCTCTTGACCGACGAACGTCTGCCAGCCGCACCTCGCCGTGGCGAGCTGATGGGGGCCCCGCGCGTCGATCACCACGGTGGCGGAGAGCGCGCGGGTCGGGGTGGCGATCCGGTGTGGCTCGATAGCCGTGGCGGGCTCGCCGAGCCACAGCAGGTCGACCGCGGCCGCGACCCGGTCCGCCAGGCGTGCGCTGGTGACGCAGGCGTAGGGCGAGGCGAGGGTGCGGCGATGTGCGGGAAACGCGACGTCGTAGCTGTCCCACCGCGCGACGATCACGGGATCGATCCACGCCGCACCGTCGGGGAGGTCCCCGGCGTGGAAGCACCAGGTGTGATTCCCGGCGAGGGCAGGGCCGCGCTCGACGATCGCGATCCGTGCACCGGGCTGGGCCGCCCGGACGGCGAGGGCGATCAGCCCGGCCTGGAGGCCGCCTCCGACGATCGCGTAGTCGTGGTGCACGTTAGTTGGATGGCGGCCAAGGCCTGTAGTTACACCCGAGCGCTTCGCGTTATCGTGCGGGTACGTGAGGCGCGCTCTGTCCGTCCTGTTGCTGACCGCAGCCGCTGGGCTCGCGCATGCGGATGGCTCGGGGAGCGATGCTCCCGCCGCGTCGAAGAAGATTCCCGAAGAGCAGCCCGTCCCGACGACGCCCCTGATCATCGCCGGGGTCGCGCTCGCCGCGTTCGCGATCCTGCTCCTGGTCGGTCGCCGCACCCGCAGCCGCAAGGCACAGCAGCAGCCCCAACGGCTCGCCGGCGATCTCGCCGAGGTGCGGTTGGTGATCGAGACCGACGAGAGCGCGACCGTGACGACCCACGCGGGCATGCGCGTCTCGACCGATCGACTCGGCGAGGCAGTGTTGAACCTCCCCATCGGCACGCACGAGGTCACGATCGAGGTCGGCGCCGAGACCTTCACCCGCTCGATCCAGGTGCCGAGCATTCGCAAGATGCGGATGCCGATCAACCTGACGAAGGAGCGGATCTCGCGCGCCTCGTCCGGTCAGGTGCCGGTGATCGCTCGGGCGCAGAGCCCACGGACCTCGGCGGCGCGTGCCTACCCCGATTCGTCGACGCAGGCCGAGCTCGGCGACAAGCTCGCGGGCTTGATCGATGTCGAGCTCGACCGCCCCGCGCCGTCGCGCAATCCACCGACGACGAAGGCCCCGCCGCTCAACCTGGATTTCTCGGCGATGCCAGCGCCCCGTGTGAACCCCGCACCTCCGGGGACGCTCGAGCTCGACGTCGACGAGGACCTCGACCTGCCATTGCCGAACGTGCCGGCGACCACGCTGCAGCTACCGCCGCAACCCGTGCGTCCGTCGGCTCTGGCAGGTGCGCCGCCGTCGCTGCCGGAGTCGCGACCGAATCCCCTGCGCGATGTCGTCATGCCGCCGCGCGGGAAGACGCCGTCGCTGCCGCCCAAACTGACCAAGGCCGATCGCCAGCAAGCGGCGAACGCGGTCGCGGACTTTGCCGTCGACGAGCTCGTCTCGAGGTCTCCCGCGGAGCTCTCGATCGGTCCGATCCCCGATCTCGATCTGGCGCCGCCAACCCAGCAGTCGCGTGCCGAGGCACCGCGGTCGTACGTCGACATCGGTGACTTCGCGATCGGCGAGCTCGGTGCACCCCAGCCGATTGTTGCACTCGAGCTCCCTGCCGTCACCGCAGCGTCGGTCGCGGACATCGAGCTCGATCTGCCGGTGTATGCCCCCGCACCGCGCACATCCGTGGCGGCCCCGACGCCCGACATCAACGACTTCGAGCTGACGCCGGCACCGTCCGCACCACCGCAGCGGACCTCGCGGCCCTCCATCCCAGCGGCCGCTGGCCTGGTCGGCACCCGCTATCGCAAGACCGGCGGCGCAGGTGCCGGTGTGCTCGGCGCGCTCTACCGTGGTCGCGACGAGACTGCCGAGCGCGACGTCTGGATCGAGGAGCTGCCGCGCGAGATCTCGCTCGCGGTCCCTGCAGCCACGCTCGCGAAGCTCGAGCACCCGAATATTTTGAAGTTCTACGAGCACGTCACCGACGCGACGAAGAGCTATCTGGTGACCGAGCTGGTCGAGGGCAAGTCGCTCGAGCAGCTGATCACCGAGCTCGGCGGTGTGGTGTCGGCGCTCCAGGCGATCGCGATCGTCGATCAGGTGTGCGCCGCCCTCGGGTTCGCACACCAGCACGGCGTGTTTCATCGCAACGTGCGCCCGGCCTGCGTCTGGCTGTCCGGGCGCAGCGCCAAGCTCACCGGGTTCGGCATCACGCTCGGTCGCCCCACGCCGTATCAAGCGCCGGAGCTCGCGGCAGGTGGGCCACCCGATGTCCGCTCGGATCTCTATTCGGTCGGCATGCTGCTCGCGCAACTGCTCACCGGCTCCGTGCCGACTGCCGGTAACCTCGAGTTTCCGCCCGACGTGCCGCGCAGCATGGTCGGCATGATCCGCAAGCTGATCTCGCGCGAAGCGATGATCCGTCCGAACAACATCAAGGTCGTGCGCGACGCGTTCTCGTCGATGTTCTAGTACGTGTAGCGAAGATACAGGCGGGTATCGATCGCCTTCAGCGTGTCGAACTGCGGCAGCACAAAGGCATCGACGCCGAGCCCCAGCGCGTAGTGGCGATTCTCGAGCTGATACTCGAACCCCGCGCCTCCATGGAACCCGATCGAGAAGTTCTCGCCCGGCTCGGTGACCATGACCTTGTCGAGGATGTTCGACGAGATCACGGCGAGCCCGACCCCACCCTCGAGGAACAACGCGAGGCGGTCCAAGCGCCCGCCGATCCGGAGGTCACCGCCGCCGCGGTAGAGCTGGAACCACTCTCCCTCGGGCGGGGCCGGCACGGTGGCCTCGTGGCTCGAGGCCGCGAGCGAGATGCCGAGCGAGAGCCACGAAAATAGATCTCGCCCGAGACGGACGTCGAGGCCTGGGCCGACCGCCACGTCGTCGCGGTGCTTCGGCAGCACGGCGACGGCACCGAAGCCGCCCTCGGCGTACCAGCCACTCGAGGCAGGACGAGCGTAGGCAGTGTGAGCGGCCAACAGCACCGCAACGATGGGCCACCGACGCATCGGGCACATCGTATCAAGGGCTCGTGTCGCTGGCGAAACCGAGCGTGCTTATTACACGCCAGGTGTTGCAGCCAGTTCGCTGGTGCAGCCAGTTCGCTGGTGCAGCCAGTCCGCTGGTG
>JANNBP010000189.1:0-5455 GCA_031385555.1 Deltaproteobacteria bacterium
CGGTTGCCGGCCTGGAGCTCCGACACCGTCTTGCCGCGGGTCTTCGCCACCTGGTCGATCGACCGGAGCGCCTTGAGCGCCTCGACCGTCGCGTGGATGACGTTGTGCTTGTTGGAGGTGCCGATCGACTTGGTGAGGATGTCGGTGATGCCCGCAACCTCGAGGATCGGACGGACGGCGCCACCGGCGATCACACCGGTACCAGGCGCGGCCGGCTTGAACAGCACTTCTGCCGCGCCAAAGTTACCGACCACCTCGTGCGGGATCGTGCCACCGACCAGCGGGATCTTCATCAGGTTCCGCTTCGCGCGGTCGGTGCCCTTGCGGATCGCTTCCGGCACTTCGTTCGCCTTGCCGAGACCGGCGCCGACGTGACCGTGCTGGTCACCGACGACAACGAGGGCCGAGAACGAGAACCGACGACCGCCCTTGACGACCTTCGCGACGCGATTGATGTGGACGACGCGGTCCACGAGCTCGCCGACTTCTTCTGGATTGATGCTCATAATTTTTAGCTCGCTCGTTCCTTAGAAAGCCAGGCCGGCTTCGCGAGCGCCATCGGCGATCTCTTTGACGCGACCGTGATAGATGAAACCGTTGCGGTCGAACACGACCGCCTTGACGCCTGCGCCGATCAGCTTCTCGCCGATCGTCTTACCGACGAGGCGCGCGCGCTCCTTCTTGGGCTTGCCCGTGACGGCCTCTTTGAGGCTCGCATCGAGCTCGCTCGCCGAGGCGAGGACGCGGTTCGTGGTGTCGTCGATCGCTTGCGCGTAGACGTAGCGAGCCGAGCGGAACACCGAGAGCCGCGGGCGCTCCGGCGTACCGGTGACGCGCAGACGGATGTGCACCTTGCGCTTGAGGCGCTTGCGGAGCTTCGGGGTCGCGTATTTGACGTGTCCAGCCATATGAGTCTCCTGCTCGTGTCGTGCTCTGCGGTCTTCGTGCTTTGTAGACGACGCGCAGCGACAGCGAGCTCGTTACTACTTACCTGCGGTCTTACCCGCCTTGCGGCGAATCGTCTCGGTGACGTACTTGATGCCTTTGCCCTTGTACGGCTCGGGCGGACGGTAGCCGCGCACGTTGGCGGCTGCTGCACCCACAGCCTGCTTGTCGATGCCCGACAGGATCAGGTTGTTCTTGTCGACCTTCGCCGTGATGCCTTCCGGCAGCGCGTACTCGATCGGGTGCGAGTAGCCGAGCGAGAGCACGATCTTCGTGCCCTTGATCTCGGCCTTGTAACCGACGCCGTTGATCTCGAGCGTCTTGGTGAAGCCCGTGGTCACGCCGGTCAGCATGTTGCTGACGAGCGCACGCATCAGGCCGTGGGCCGCACGCTGCGGGCCGAGGTTGCCGGAGCGCTCGAACGTGATCACGTCCTTGCCCTCGTCTTTCCCCTGCTTGACGGCGACGTCCTTGTGACGCGGCATCTGCAGCGTGCCCTTGGGGCCCTTCGCCGAGATGAGGTCGTTGGTGATCGAAATGGTGACGCCCTTCGGAATCTCGACGGGCTTACGTCCAATGCGCGACATGGCTTACCAGACCTCGCAGAGGACCTCGCCGCCGACGCCCTTGGTGCGCGCCTCGCGGTCGGTCATCACGCCCTGCGACGTAGAGAGGATGGCGATACCGAGGCCATTACGGACCCTCGGCACCTGGTGATGCGGAACGTACGCGCGCTGGCCGGGGCGCGACACGCGGCGCATGCCGGTGATCGCGGAACCGTGGCCCACGCGGCCGTCGTACCGTAGCGTCAACTTGAGAAGGCCCTGCTTGTTGTCCTCGGTGGCAACGACGCTGCCGAGGAAACCCTCGTCGCGCAGGATCTCTGCGAGGCGAAGTTTGATGTTCGAACGCGGGCAGGTGATGTCCGCTTTGCGGGCACCAATACCGTTGCGAATACGGGCGAGGAAATCAGCGATCGGATCGGTCATCGACATAGTTCACCAGCTCGACTTGATGACGCCCGGGATGTCACCGCGTAGTGCAAGCTCGCGAAAGCAGCACCGGCACATCTCGAACTTGCGGATATAAGCACGGGGACGGCCGCAACGTTTGCAGCGCGACTTCTGGCGCACCTTGAACTTGTGCTTCTTGGGAAGCGTATCGATCAGCTTGGCCATGACTAGGCAGCTCCCGGAGTCGTAGCGGTCGTAGCCGTGGGCGGCACCACAACGGGTTGTCGGAACGGCATACCGAAGTGGGTGAGCAGTGCACGCCCTTCCGCGTCGTTGGCCGCGGTCGTGACGATGGAGATGTTCATGCCCTTGATCGAGTCGATCTTGTCGTACTCGATCTCGGGGAAGATGATCTGCTCCTTCACGCCCATGGTGAAGTTGCCGCGACCGTCGAAGCCGCGCGGCGAGATGCCGCGGAAGTCGCGAACGCGGGGAAGCGCGATGTTGATCAGGCGATCGAGGAACTCCCACATCCGCTCGCGACGGAGAGTCACCATCACGCCGATCTTCTGCCCCTTGCGAAGCTTGAAGACCGCGATGTCTTTCTTGGCGCGCGAGACGACCGGCGACTGGCCGGTGATCATCTTGAGCTCCTCGATCCCGTTGTCGATCATCTTGGGCTCGTCCTTGGCTTTGCCGAGGCCCATGTTGACCGTGATCTTGAGGATCCGCGGGACCTGCATGACGGTGGTGTAGGAGAACTCCTTGACCATCGCCGGGCGGATCGTGCCGTCGTAGAGCGCCTTCAGCTTGGGAGCCTTCTCGCGCTTGTACTTCGGCGCGGGACCCGTGGGCTCCGCGACCTTCTTCTTGCCTTCACCCTTGGCCTTGGCCGGACGCTCCTTTTTCGGAGCTCCACCCTCTGCCGAAGGCTTCTTATCTTTTTTGTCCTCGTCAGCCATGACTCAGCCCATTCCTGCGGTGGGGAACTTGGTCCCGCTCTTCACGCCAACGCGGACCTTGGTGTCCCCGTCGACGACAGACTTGGTGCGCGTTCCACGGCCCAGCTTGTCGTCGAACAGCGCGACGTTGCTGATGTGGATCGTGCCCTCTTTATCGATGATGCCGCCCTGCGGGCTCGCCTGCGTGGCACGGCTGTGGCGCTTGACCATCGCGACCTTCTCGACGACCACGCGGTCACCGACGACGCGAAGGATCTTGCCCTTCTTGCCCTTGTTGGATCCACCGGTGACGATCACCAGGTCGCCCTTACGAACATGCGGCATTACAGAACCTCCGGCGCGAGCGAGATGATCTTCATGAACCGCTTCGCGCGCAGCTCGCGGGCGACCGGGCCGAAGATACGAGTCCCGATCGGCTCGTTCTCTTTGTTGATCAAGACGGCCGAGTTGCCGTCGAACTTGATGTAGCTGCCGTCGTTGCGGGCGAGCTCTTTGCGGGTCCGCACGATCACGGCGCGCGAGACTTCGCCCTTCTTGACCTTGGCACCCGGAATCGCTTCGCGGATCGAGACGACGATGATGTCGCCGATCCCCGCGTAACGCCGGCGCGAACCGCCGAGCACCTTGATGCAGTACACCTTCTTGGCGCCGCTGTTGTCTGCGACGTCGAGGACGGAGGTCATCTGGATCATGACTGCGCTCCTTCGACGGCCTTGGTGATCGTGCGGAGCAGACGCCAGCGCTTGGTGCGCGACATCGGGCGCGACTCGACGATCTCGACGAGGTCGCCGACCTTGCCGACGCCGTTCTCGTCATGCACGTGATACTTCTCGCGATTCGTCAGGAACTTGTGGAATCGGCGGTCGCGGACGCGACGTGTGACGGTGACGGTGATGGTCTTGGCCATCTTCGTCGACGTGACGATGCCGACGATCACGCGGCGGCTGCCGCGCTGATCCTGGACGGGGGGCTTGGTTTCGGTCGTGTCAGCCATGACTACTTAGCTTTCTTCTTCTGGCTCTTCTTGGCCTCGTCAGCCGCAGGAGCGTCGGCAGGTGCGTCCGCCTTCTTCTGCGCCTGCGCCTCGAAGCCCTGCGCGCGGCCGTTGAGAATCGTCAACATGCGCGCGATGTCTCTGCGCTTCGACTGGAGCTGCGCGGTCGACGTCACCTGGTTGGTGTGCTGACCGAGGTGGAGGCGGAACAGCTCGTCGCGGGTGCGAACGAGTGCAGCTTTCAGTTCGTCATCAGGCTGATCGCGGAACGACGCGAGAGTGGTGGAGGACTTGCTCATAGCGGGGACTCCCGAGAGATCAGGTGGGTCTTGACGGTCAGCTTGTGGTGCGCGCGATCGAACGCGATCTTGGCAATCTCGTACGAGACGCCTTCGACCTCGAAGATCACGCGGCCCGGCTTGACGACCGCGACCCAGCCTTCGACGCCACCCTTACCGGTACCCATGCGGGTCTCGGCGGGCTTCTTGGTCACCGGGTGATCCGGGAACACGCGAACGTAGATCTTTCCGAGCTTCTTGACGTGGCGGCTGATCGCGACGCGAGCAGCCTCGATCTGGCGCGACGTGATCCAGCCCGGCGACGTGACCTGGAGGCCGAAATCGCCGAACGAGACCTCGTTACCGCCCTTGGCCATACCGGCCAGGTGGCCCTTGTGGCTCTTGCGGAACTTGCTGCGCTTGGGTGAGAGCATCGACATAGAAGTTCTCCGTTGCCTTTACTTAGGTGGCGCTCGGTGTACGAGCTGCCGCGGCGCGAGCCGCCGGGTCTTTGCGTGGTGCCGGCAGGACTTCGCCGTGGAAGACCCACGCCTTGACGCCGATCGAACCGTAGGTGGTCTTGGCCGTGGTGAAGCCGTACTCGATGTCCGCACGCAGGGTGTGCAGCGGAACGCGGCCTTCCTTGTACCACTCGCGGCGGCACATCTCGGCACCGCCGAGGCGACCCGACGAGGCGACCTTGATGCCCTTGGCACCGAACTTCATCGCGGTCTGCGTCGCCTTCTTCATGGCGCGGCGGAATGCGATGCGGCGCTCGAGCTGCGTCGCGATGTTCTCGGCGACGAGCTGCGCGTTGGTCTCGGCCTTACGGACTTCGATGATGTTCAGGAACACCTCGTTCTCCGTGAGCGCCTGGACTTCCTTCTTGAGCGTCTCGACACCCGCGCCACGCTTGCCGATCACGATGCCGGGGCGCGCGGTGTGGATGTTGATCTTCGCCTTGTTCGCCGCGCGCTCGATCTCGATGAACGAGACGCCCGCGTGGTTGAGCTTCTTCTTGATGAACGCCTTGAGCTTCAGATCCTCGTGAAGCCACTTGGCGTAGTTCTTCGTCTCGAACCACCGAGACGACCAGGTCTTGATGATGCCGAGGCGGAAGCCGATCGGATGTGTTTACTGACCCATGGCGAGCTCCTACTACAGCTTCTCGTCGGTCACGACCACCGTCAGGTTGCTGGACCGATGATTGATGCGGCTCGATCGACAAGCGCTGGATGCCCCGCTCGATGGGCCGCGCCAACCGGATCCAACACCGCACGAGCCACCTGACGGTGGTCGTGTCGGACGACTGATCGCAAGGCC
>JANNBP010000196.1:0-21531 GCA_031385555.1 Deltaproteobacteria bacterium
CGGCGGTCACCATGCCCGCGTCCTGCAGCACCTCGCGGTCGGTCGCGGCGAGGAAGCGGTTCAGTCGCGTCTCCCAGTCCTGCATGGTCCCGGGGATCTTGCGCAGCGCGATGTCCTCCGCCACGTCGAGGTAGGCGTTCACCAACCGCGAGAGCTGCGCGAGCTCCGACTCGGTCAGGATGACCTCGGCTGCCGCCTCCCCGTGAATGGCCCAGTGCAGCTTGTTCTGCACGCTGGCGAAGAAGCGCTTGGTGGCCTGCGCCGTCACGTCGTAGTCGACCGACGTGGCGTAGATGTCGGTAATCTTCTGGTAGAACTTGCGCTCCGACAGACGGATCTCGCGGACGCGCTGGAGCTGTTCTTCGAAGTACCGGTCGCCCAGGACGGAGCCGCCGCGCTTGAGGCGCTCGTCGTCCATCGCGAAGCCCTTGATGGTGAACTCCTCGACGACGCGCGTGGCCCACTTGCGGAACTGCACCGCGCGCTCGGAGTTGACCTTGTAGCCGACGGCGATGATGGCCGAGAGGTTGTAGTGCTTCGTGTCGTAGCTCTTGCCGTCGGCGGCAGTTATCCGAAAAGGCTGGATAACTGCGTTCTCCTCCAGCTCGCTGTCCGTGAAGATCGTCTTCAGGTGGTAGTTGATGGTGCGGACGTCGACGTCGTAGAGCTGCGCCATCATCTTCTGGCTCAGCCACACGTTCTCGTCGGCGTAGACCGCTTCGACACCGCCCGTGCCGGTAGCCGCCACGAAATTCAGGTACTCGGCCGCCGAGGACCGGACGAGAGCAGCGCCGGGTTTCTTCTTGCCGGTCACGCAGCACCGCCCGCGTGCGTTGCATACCAAGCACGCCGCTCATTGGTGTCGAGCTTCTCGATCAGCGTGACGTGGCGGTACCAGGTCAATTGTGCAAGCGGCGCTTGCACGAGTTCGGGCTCGGACCATGCTGCCGCTAACGCGCGCATGAAACTCATAGCCCCAGCATCATAGTCGAGCGGGATGACGAACCCTGGCCGAGGGCTTGGAATCTCCTCGGCTCGTCCGAACCGTTCTCTACATGCTCGAGCTCCTCGCTCAGCTCGGGTCGAGCCGGTCGCCCGGTGCCGCAAGCGACCACGAACGCGGCCGGGGTCGCAGTACCCAGGGCGTGACGTCTGCGCTTCGCACCCTGGCGGCGGAGCGCTTTCCCTTTTCATGCCGAAGCTGTCGTCGAGCTGCAGGATGAAATCGCCCCTCGGTCGGGCTCCTCCTGGATCGTGATGGCCTCTCCGAGCGCGTAGCCGGCATCCAACGGATCTGCCGCCGCGCCGGACTACCGGCTCGGTTGTTCCACACGCTCCGTCACAGCTTCGGAACCCACGCTGCATTGTTCGGCGTGAACCCGTGGCGGTTGCAGGCGTGGCTCGGTCACAAGCGGATCGACGAGACGATGCTCTACGTCCACGTGGCCGAAGCGCATCACCGCGAGCTGCCCGAAATCGTCCGCGAACACTTACTGCAACAAGGCTCGTGAGCCTTCCGCACCCTACAATTGGTCGCCTCGCGTTGAGCTATTGCGGACAACTCAGAATCGCGTATATTCGCCTAAGTCCTTGCGAGCGTGGCGGAATTTGGTTGACGCACCACGTTTAGGTCGTGGCGGACGTTAGTCCTTGGGGGTTCGAGTCCCCCCGCTCGCACAACTCAAACAGCGATGATCGCTGCGGTTCCCTCCGACGAGGCAGTGGCCACTGCCACGCCACTGCCACGAACGCCGTCAGTTCGACGCTGCCGCGCGCTCCCTGCATCGCGAGCACGCGCTGATCGGGATCATCGATCCCTGTTCGCGCGGCGGTGGTCGTTGTGGATGCCGTTGATGTGATCGAGGTGGAGGACCAACGGACGACCGCACCATTCGGCGATGCCACAAATCGCGCAGCGGTACTCGACGCCGAGCTTGAGCAGCCGCTTGGTGATGCTCGTTCCGCTGAGCGCCGCACCGTTCGCGATGAAGACCTTCGTCCGGGATCCTGTTCGCACGGATGGCGTTGTTGAGGGAAGGATGGGTTGCCGCCGCCGTGAATCCTCGCGACCAGCCCGCGCCCAGAAAATGAGCCATGTCGAGGTTGAGCTCGCGAAGTCGACGCGCGAGCTCTCGGTGCGGACGGCCCTTTGGCGGCAGTCCAACAGCAGCGCACACCGCTGCGACCGAACGACTCCGCGCGACGATCGGCGCGAGCGTCTCGGCAGTAAGCGCATCCACCTTGCCTCGCATGCCGCCGTGGAAGTGCGAGATGTCGAGCTCCGCGAGCCGTATGCGTGACGAGATGTAGCGATGGTTGCCGCCAGTGGGCTTCAGGCCGAGCTTGCGAATCACTTCCGTGAACGTTCGCGACGAGGCGACGATGGGTCCGAGTACTTCGGCGGTGTACTTGGTGCGACGCATAGGATCTTGTAGAGCACTGGTCTGACACTCAACCTTGCTCATCTGTCCGAGACCCGGACAGAGTAGTGTTGCTCGTCGTCGCCTGCGGCTCGCGGGTTCGACCGGCTCGAGCAGCGGAATCCGGGAGCGACTATCGCCGGATCTTCGTGCGTACCCAGCTCTCGATCGCGGAGTAGGGCGTGGAGCTGTCGGTGGTCGGGTCCCATCCCGCTGGAAGGTGAACCTCGGACACTCGGAGTCCGGTTCGAACACTAAAAGCTGACAATAGGCTGACACTGGCTCGGCGCATGTTGCTGGCGTGCAATACGCCATCGCGACGTCCCGGCCGTTTTCGTTCCACCAGACCCTCGCGTTCGTTCGCCGGTTTCCGGCGGTGAAGGGCGAGTACATCGTCACCGACGATTCGCTGACCGCCGCGGTGGCGATCGACGGACGCGCGGTGCCCTTCACGCTGCGAGGCGAGCTGGTCGTCGACACCGAGGACGAGCGCGCAGCTCGGATGGCGGCGAGCTTCGTCGGTGCGAGCGATGATGTCGCCGGGTTTTACGCGCGGGCGAAGGGCGATGCCCAGCTCAGCGGGGTGATCGAGCAACTGTACGGCTTGCACCACGTGCGGTTCCTCAGCCTCGGCGAGATCGCGGTGTACAGCGTGCTCATGCAGCGCGCACCGATCACGATGGCGGCGGCGTTGAAGCGGAAGTTCCTGGCCGCCTTCGGATACGAGGTGACGGTGGAAAGGCAGGTGTTGCGCGCGATGCCGGAGCTCGCGCGGTTGGCGGAGCTCGACGGAGCGGAGATCGCGAAGGCGATCGGTCATTCGATGAAGGGCGAGCGGATCGCCGAGGTCGTGCGCGGCGTCGCGGCACTCGGCGAGGACTGGCTGCAGACCGCTCCGTATGCGGAGGCACGCGATGCGTTACTGGAGCTACCCGGCATCGGACCGTTTTCGGCTGGCGCGATCTTGTTGCGCGGACTCGGCCGAATGGACGAGCTGCCGTCGCATCGCAACTTCGAGGAGGCGGGCAGGGCGGTGTACGGCGAGGCGTTTGACGCAGCGACGATCGCCACCAGATACGGGGGCTCGATCGGGTACTGGGCGTTCTACGTGATGGCGTCCGAGGGTAAGCGCAGGTCGCCGATGTCTGCATTGCCGAGCCGAAAGGCCAGCCCGGCGTTTGCGTCTCGATCTGTATGACAGCTCTCCGCTCTGTACTGACTCTGGTTGCCCTCGCGACCCCCGCCGTTGCCGCTCCGAAGACCGAGACCGTGATCGGTGCGGGAGGCATCGCCCTTCCCGGCGAGGCGCGCGGTGGGACGTTCTGCGAACAGTCGCGACGGGCCGTGGTGTGGCTCGACTCCGGTGACGTCGTCGCGATCGACCGCAAGGGTGTGCTGACTCCGCTCGGCTCCCTCGGACGTCCGTTCGGCTTCGGCAATCGGATCGTGTGCGATCGCCAGGCCCGCGTGGTCGCTAGCGAGCGCGACCGGCTGGTGATCCTCGAGGGCGGGCGCACTCGCAAGGTGCAGCACACGACGACGCTGTCGCAGCTCGGCCTGCTGGGCGATGGGCGGATCGCGGTGCTCGATCGCGACGGCACGGTGAGCACCTGGAGCGGCAGCACCCTCGCGACGAGCTGGCAGACGACCGTGGCGTTGCCGAGCTTCGGCGGCGTGCAGTGGGCACCGGACGGATCGGCGATCGCGTTCGCCGAGCGCGGGGTCGTCAACGTCGTCGATGCGGGCGGGCTCCACGTCGGACCGACGGCGTTCGGAGCAGTCTGGGATGGCGATGCACTCGTGGTCGAGAGCACGAAGCGCGGGCTCGCACGGTGGCGTCCGGCGGATCAACCTGACGTGCTCGACGTGATCGATGCGCAGGCGCGCGGATCGAACATGTTCTGGGCCGGGAGCCAGCTCGTGCAGCAACTCGGTCCGACGGCCACCGTGCGCACGCTCGGCGCGCCACCAATCGCGCCGGTGAAGCTGACGCGGTGGCCTGCGGGTGCGGCGACGATCGGCGCCGGCAATGCGTCGTTCATGGTGATCGCGGGCGGCAAGACGGCCTACGCCGTCGACCTCACGCGGGACGGGGCGGTCGTGCCGGAGCTGAACCCGCACGGTCCGGTCACCGACATGGTGTTCTCGCCCGACGGCAAGCAGCTGGCAGTGACCGGCGGCGATGCCGTGCTCGTCGCGAAGCTAGGGACGCGACTGATCGAACGCCGCGAGTTTCCGTCGACGATCTTCACCCCGCGGTTGTTCTGGGACGCGAAGGGGCTGCTCGCCGTGTTCCTGCATCAACGCGTGCGGTGGACGAGCAACCGTCGCGACGTGCAGTCGCTCGGTGATCGCGGCGCGTCGATCGACGAGCAGGGCGATCCCGTCGCTGTGTCGTCGCTGTGCAAGCAACCCTTCGCGACGCGCGTGTGGCGGGGGTACGTCGCGGCCCGTTGCGGAGCACGCCACAGCTGGTCTATGCCGAGAACCAGCGGATCATGACCGTCAGCAGCACTGGCACCGCGCGCGAGCTCGGGACGGTCACCGGGTTCGTCACGTCGATCGTTCCCACCGCGGACGGCAAGCGCCTCGCGATCGTGCACGGCGACTCGATCTCGGTGTGGGATCTCGATCGCGGTCAGGTGATGATGGCGGTGAATCCGGCGGGTCGGCTCGCCCGCGTGGCCTGGTCACGGGATGGGCGGCTCGCCGTCGCGAACGGCCTGGCGGTCGCGGTTTGGCGGCTCTAGAAAAAAATCATCACTCCCCGAAAAGCACCGCTTACAGGCTGCGTAAGGGAGTCGATGGCAAACCAAACCCTCTTGCTCGCGCTGCTGGCGGCGTGCGGCTCGGCGGACGCTCAGCCGCAGCGCCAGCCCGCACCGCCACCCTCCAACGAGCCCCTGTTCGACGTCGATACCGAGGCGGTGGCACCACCCGCCGCCGGATCTCAGGTCGATGGCATGCTCAAGTCGTTGCACGTTCGCGTGTGCGTGCGCGCGGATGTCGCGCCGTTCGCGTCGTTCGGTGATCAAGGGTTGCGAGGCTTCGATATCGCGCTCGCGAACGAGATCATCGACCAGCTCAGCATCGACCACAAACAGGCGCTGTCGCCGACCTGGGTGGTCGTCAGCGCGGCGGAGCGCATGAAACGGGTCCAGGACGGCGCGTGCGACTTCATGATCGCGGCGTTCTCGTGGACGCCCGATCGCGCGGCGCAGCTCGCAACCAGCAAGGTCTACCTGCGCACCGACAAGGTCTTGCTCGCCGCGGCGAAGGTCACGCGCAGCAAGCCCGTGATCGCCCAGCTCGACGGCGCGACCGGCAGCGCTCCCGTCGGGGTGGCGCGCACGTTCCGCACCTATCAGGAGATCATCCACGCGATGGACATGGGAGAGGTCGACTACGTGGCGACCGATCGTCCGATCGCCGAGCACCTGATGCGCTCGTCGGTCACGAGCTTCGCGATCTCGAAGACGCTGGCGTCGAACGCGGAGTCCTACGTGGTCGCGACCGGCAAGCCCAATCGCGAGCTGGCGACGGCGATCGATCGCGCGTTGACCACCATCGCGAACAGCGGCCGGCTCGCGCTGCTCGAACGGAGGTGGCTGTGAGGATCGCCGTGGTCATCCTGTTGTCGTTCGTGATCTCGATCGGCGCGGCGGTGCTGTTCACGCCCGAGGTGGAGGCCGGGTGCTCCACGACGACGGTCACCACCAGCTCGAGGAACAACCGGAGCTCGAGATCTATGACCTCGTGCACCGTGCCTCGGGTCAAGCGCTGCAGCTTCACGAACCGCTGCTCGCCCGTGCGGACGTGCTCCACGGTGTCGACCCGCGGCCGGACGTCGAGCGTGTGTACGACGCGCCAGCAGTGTCGCCGCGTCGAGGTCTGCTCGTGAGGTAGGATCGGCTCCGGGCGAGCGTGCCGGACAAGACGGATCGAGAGCCACCGACGGTGGCGACCCCATTGCGTGACCGCGATGTCGCCCGGTTGCGCGCCGTGCTGGCGGACTCCCAGGACGATCTGTTCGGCGGGACGTTCGAGCTCGTGCGCGAAGCCGGTGCCGGTGGCATGGGCAAGGTGTACGAGGCGATCGAGCGGGCGACCTCGCGACGCGTCGCGATCAAGGTGATCACCGGCCTGGCCGACCCCTCGGCGGTCGCGCGCTTCGCCGCCGAGATCGAGGTGATCGAACGGCTCGATCACCCGGCGATCGTCGACTACGTCGCGCACGGCGAGACCGTCGACGGCGAGCCGTATCTGGCGATGGAGTGGCTGGTCGGCGAGAGCCTGTCGCAGCGCCTTTCGCGGGAGCGGTTGTCGATCGTCGAGGCCGTGATCCTCGGCGAGCGGATCGCCGATGCGCTCGCGCATGCGCACGACGCGGGCGTGGTGCATCGCGACCTCAAGCCGTCGAATATCTTTCTGGTCGAGGGCAAGGCGAGCGGAACGCACCTGATCGATTTCGGCGTGGCCAAGCAGGCCGATCGCGATCTGACACACACCGGTCAGCTGATCGGCACGCCGGGGTACATGGCTCCCGAGCAGGTCCGAGGTGACAAGACGGTCAACGCGTCCGCCGACCTGTTCGCGCTCGGGTGCGTGCTGTACAGGGCGGTCTCGGGGAAGGAGGCGTTCGGCGGGGTCGAGGTCATGGAGATCCTGGCGCGGCTGCTGCTCGAGGATCCCGAGCCGATCGAGAATCTGATCAGCGACCTGCCGCCTCGCTTCGTCCACTTGATCAACTCGTTGCTGTCGAAGGATCCGGCTCGCCGGCTCGGCGATGCCGCGATCGTGGTGACCGAGCTCCGGGAGCTCAGGCGTGCGCTCGAGGCCCGCGATGACGTGGCGCTCGCCTTGCGACCCGATGCCGTCCCCACGCCAGGACCGGCGAACGATGCGACGCTGCGCGATACGCCGAGGTCGCTACACCGCGATTATCGTCGACGGCGCGGGTGGTGGGTCGTCGGGGTCGCGCTGGTCGCAGCGGCGATCGCGATCGTGCTCGTGATCGTGGTGACGCGCGATGACGCTGTACCGGCGTGCAGCGCCTCACGGCCCGACGTCTGCGCGGAGCGCTGCGAGGGAGGCGACGCCACCACGTGCTACCTCTACGCGCGCATCCTGCACGACGAGAACCACACCGAGCTCGTCAACCACGAGAAGGCCCGCGAGCTCGATGTGGCGGCCTGCGAAGGCGGCGAGACACGCGCCTGTCAGATGGCGGCGAGCTCGCTGATCGGAGTCGCGACCAAGCACACGCCGGACCCCACCGCGGCCCGGTTGCTGCTGGCGAAGGCCGAGAAGATGTACGTGATCGCGTGCGACCGCGGCGACCTCGAGATGTGCCAGTTGCTCGGTCGAAAACTGTCGAAAGGGCAGGGCGGTCCGTTTCCTCCGGATCCTGCGCGTGCGTTCGAGCTGGTGATCCGTGCGTGCGAACGAGGTCGCGCGTCGGCCTGCGATCGGTTGCTGGAGATGGCGGGCGATCCCAACAACGGGGCCGACGACGGCATGCGGGACCAGGCCAGACAGGTGCGGACGGCCGCGTGTGCGCGTCATCTCGCGGGCGTGAACTGCCTGACCGCTCGATAGGCCCGGTGTCGCGTACGAGACACGTCGCCAGCGTGAGTTGTTCGCGAACGCGCGGTAAGCTCGGGTCAGCCGTGTTCCCGACGACGCGATCTTCGGCGATTGCCGACCTGCTGAGTGGAGATCCCGAGCGGCAGGCTCGGAGCGTCGGGGTGATCGCCGAGGCGTACTGGCAGCCCTCGCGCCGGTACATGCAGCTGCGGTGGCGTGCGACCGAGAGCGAGGCTGCGGATCTGGTGCAGGCGTTCTTCGAGAACGTGGTGCGGCGCGGGCTACTCGCGACCTACCAGCCGGCGCGCGCGCGCTTCCGGACGTTCCTGCGCACCTGTCTCGACCATCACGCCGTCGACGACCACCGCCGGCGCTCTGCGCAGCGTCGCGGTGGAGGCGCAGCCGAGGTAGAGCTGGCGAGCGCCGAGCACGCGCTCGCCGACGAGGCCGTCGATCCTGAACAGCTGTTCGAGGCGGAGTGGCTGCGGCACATCATGCAGCTCGCCGTGTCGCGGCTCGACGAGCGCCTCACGGCTGCCGGCAAGCCGACCCACGCGGCCTTGTTTCGTGCGTTCCACGTCGGCGACACGGCGCCGTCCTACGCGGATGCCGCGGCGTCCTACGGGTGCAGCGTGACCGACGTGACCAACTGGTTGCACGGTGCCCGCAAGGAGTTTCGCAAGATCGCGCTCGAGCTCCTGCGCGAGCTGACGATCGACGACGACGACTTTGCCGGCGAGGCCATGGCCGTGTTCGGGATCGACGTCACCAAGCGGGCGTAACCTTCACCCGGCGAGCGGTCTCTCAGAGACGTGCTCCCCACCGGCAAGACCGTCGAAGTGTTCTACGACGGCGACTGTCCCCTCTGCATGCGCGAGATTCGCATGCTGATGCGGAAGGACCGCGCGTCACGCATCGTGTTCACCGATATCGCCGCGCCCACGTTCGACGCCACCGCGTATGGCACGACCTACGCCGCGTTGATGGCCCGGATCCGCGGCCGGCTCCCCGATGGGACCTGGATCGAAGGGGTCGAGGTGTTCCGCCGGCTGTACACCGCGATCGGGTTCGGCTGGCTGGTGGCGGTCACGCGCATCCCCGGCCTCTCGCACCTGCTGTCGCTCGGCTATCGGGCGTTCGCCGCCAATCGCCTACGCCTGACCGGCCGCTGTGCACCCGACGGTTCGTGTGCGCTCCCCGAGACGCGCCCGGTCAACTGACCGCTCACGGTACACAGGCGAGCAGCTTCGCGGCCTCGTCGACGGAGAGTGACCTGTCCGACGGCTCACGTTGGCTGTCGAGGACGGGCCACCACGGCATCGGGATCCAGCTCGCCGTCGAACACGTGGGTTGCCGGGCCGGTCATGGCCACGTTGGAGAGCCCCGCGTGGACCTCGATCACGAGCCGGCCACCCGGCAGGAAGATCTCGATCGGCGTGGCCTCGTCGGCGCGGTTCGTCAGCACGGCAGCGACCGCCGTCGCACTCGCGCCCGTGCCACACGCGAGCGTCAGGCCACAGGCGCGCTCCCAGACATGGACGTCGATCGCGCTTCGCGACCGCACATGGGCGAGCTCGACGTTGGCCTTGAGCGGGAACCACGGGTGTCGCTCGAGCCTCGGGCCCTGGTCGCGCGCGAGCCGCGCAGCCTCGGAGGCAGAGTCGACGAACACGACCAGGTGCGGATTCCCCGTCGAGACGCCGGTGATCCGGCGCTCCACACCGTCGATCAGGTAGGGCTCGTCGATGCACGTCCCCGTCCCGGTCATCGGGATCTCGGCGCGCTCGATCCGCGGCTTGCCCAGCAGCACCGTGATCGCCTCACCCTGGACCCGACACGCCAGCGGACCCGCGTCGGTGTCGATCGTCATCTCGTGACCGAGCCCACCGCGATCGTGCAAGTACCGCACGACGCAGCGCAGCCCGTTGCCGCACATCTCGGCGATGCTGCCGTCGCTGTTGATCACCTCCATGCGCGGACCGGGCAGGATCGCGAGCACCCCGTCACCGCCCACCCCGAACTGTCGATCGCAGATCGCCACACCGTGCGCCTTCCACCGCGCGAGCTCCTCGGGGCGGTCGCGCAGATCGACGACGAGGAAGTCGTTGCCGAGGCCGTGATACTTGGCGAACCGCACACCTGACCGTAGCATCGTGGGAATGCGACCGCGCCACGTGATGGTGATCGACCCGGCGATGCACACGCCCGAGCTCGATTGCTTCAACCGGATGGCCACCGTCGCCGAGCTCCCGCTGACGTATCACCTGCCCGCGATGCACGGCATGGGCAGCATCCAGCGCGACGAGGCGAACCTCGCCGGCGTGATCGTCCTCGGCAGCGCGAGCTCGATCAACGACAAGCTGCCGTGGCAGGCAGAGCTCGGTGCGTGGCTCGACAAGCGGATGCGCGACGGCGTGCCCACGCTCGGGCTGTGCTTCGGTCACCAGCTGATCGGCGGGTTATTCGGCGCGCGCTGTGACTTCTTGTTTCCCGATCACCACAAGCTCTCGGGGTTCGCGCCGGTCCAGCTCGCCGCCGATCCGCTGTGGGGCGAGGCGCGGACGTGCCAGCTGTTCCAGTCGCATCGCGAGGTGATGGTGGATTGCCCCGCCGAGCTCGTCGTCACCGCGCAGCGCCCCGAGGTCCCCAACGATGGCTACACCCATCGCGAGCTGCCGATCTGGACGTTCCAGACCCATCCCGAGGCCACCGCGGAGTTCCTCGCGAATCGCGGCGCACCTGTCGAGGATCGGTTTGCCGACGGCCACGCCCTCGTCGACGGCTTCCTCGCGCTTACTGTACTCCCGGACTCGCGTTCTCGAGGATCGGCTTCAGCGGCCGGCGATCCTGGTACTCGATGACGATCGCCGTCGAGCGCTGCGGAAACTGCGTGCGGTCGACCACCGAGAGCTGATCCCAGCGGATGCCGCGCGTGCGCAGCTCCTTGACCGACGCGACCGACAGCCACGAGCCCGTGTTCGCGTAGTAGCCGAGCTTGTTGATCGGCACGAGCGCTCCACCGAGCGTGTGCGTGTGGCCGAACACGATCACGGCGAGCGCCGGGTTCTGCGATAGCAAGCGCTTCGCCGCGGTCTCCATCGATTCGCCGAACAGCGTCTCGCGCAACCGGCCGAGCGCCGCCAGGTCCGTGCGCTGCAATTCGCCGAGCGCAGCACGGACGTCGGGCAACGCCCGCACCGCGTTGACCACCGTGGTCCACAGGGATGCGAGATCCGGATCGTAGAGCAGCCGCGTCAGGCCGTCGACGACACCGATCGCCTTGGTGTCACCGTTCGCGAGCCGGTCTGCGACCTGACTCATCACGTCACTCGCCGATGGACCGCCGTCGCCACCGGGGGTTCCGAACACGCCCTGCAGCGCCGCACCTATGGCATCGCGGTTGAACTCGCGCGTCTCCGCCATGCGAAGCAGATCGATGAACCGCAACGCCGCCCCGACATCGCGCTTCGGATCGGGGTTGTCCTTCATCGCCCACAGGATCGCGGCGCTCTCCGGGTAGAGGTTGTCGATGAACGGGACCTGGCGCTCGGTCTCCGTGTAGAACGCGTCGACGAACACCTCGCCCCACGACGATTGCAGCCGGCAGCGGCCATCGCGATCGCGCGCGAACGGCGCGTGCTTCGTCGCGAACTTGTTCGCCGCATCGTAGGCGTGACCGTGCTCGACGTGGACCCCACCGTGCTCGTACGCGGCCGCGTCGACGAACAGCAGGCGGGCGGGATCCGACGGCGCGATGGCCTTCGCGATCTCGAGCTGCACCTTCGGCCACAGGAGATCCGCATCGTGATTGCCGGCGATGATGACCACGCGGTGGTTGTCGCGCGCGATCAGGTCGCCCATCGCACGAAACACGTCGCGGTGGGCGGCGATCACGAGGCGCGTGGCGTCGAGGCTGAACGTCTGATCGGCGGCGAGCACCGGCGTGCCGGCGGGCGCGTTCGGATCGCGCTTCGGCAACGCGCGCAACGCAGCGGCGATCTGCCAGTACTCGATGAAGTCACCGGCGATGATCAGATCGGTCGGCCCCGCGCTGCCGTGGCGGTCGAGGAACGCGCGCCACTCGGTTTCCGCATAGAAGTCCTCGATCCCCGAGAACCGCTGGTCGGTGGTCCCCGGACCGAGGTGCAGGTCGCTGACGATCACCTTGCGGCGCAGCCTCGGTTCCGCGTCGGTGGTGACGTGGAAGGCCTCTCCACGCGCGAGCAACTGATCGCAGAGCGCGCGATCGTCGAGCTTCGCGAGCGGAAACCGATCCGCGAGCTTCGCCTCCGCTGGCGTCGGCGCGGGCCTGCCGCCACCACAGGCGACGAGGGCGAGCAGGGCGAGCCGCATCATCGCGGATCGCTCGTGGGGTTCTTGTCGGCCATCAGCGCGCCACGCCACATAGCAGGAGCGTAACAGACGGCGCGCCTTTGCTACGCGGCGGCGGACCGCACGCGAGCACCATCGCCAGCAACCACTTCACCACAGCGCAACGCGATGGCGCGAGCGCCCTTACATCGCCGAGCGACTGCCGGACGCCGTGGGTCAGCGCACAGGCTGCCTCGATGGAGTCCGTCCTCGAGAGATCGCCGCGAAGCTGCGCCGCCGCGAAGTGTCGGCCGTCGAGCCTGCGCTCGCCGCGTCGCGCTTGATGGCTTAACCGCGCGCGACCATCACGCCGAACAGCGCGAACATCCCGATCACCGACAGCGCGAACAGCACCATCCAGCCACGCCTCAGGAAGTCGGCCTCGTTGAAGTCGCCGGGTGGGATGTGATCCTCGGCGGTGTACAGGTGGTAGTCGTGGACCTCCATGTTTCCACCGCGCGCCTTGATCGTCTTCGCGAGCACGGACCGCTCGGTCTCGGTGTGCGCGGGCACGACAACGCCCTGCGCGGAGCGTAGGTAGCGCTGATCGAAGGTGCTCATCCCGAGAGGAGGAGCACGGGGGATGCCAGCCCCGCTCGGAGAAATGCCTACGCGAGCAGGTCGACGCGCTCGATCAGCACCGCCGGGGGACCGATGTACGCGCCGCGGCGCAGCGGCTTGTCGGCGCTGCGACGACGCGCGCGCGCTAGCGCCGAGATCAGATCCAAACGGATCGTGCCGCCCGAGAACGGGCGCCCGGCGTCGAGCGCGAGCGCGATCTCGAGGCTCGCATCGCCGGTGTACGGATCGACCGAAAGCGCACGCAGCCGGCGGATCTCGATCGTGCGGCGCACCGGCGTGCCGTCCCAGGTGCCGGGCGCGACCACGAGGTTGCGAATGCCGCCGTTCGGATCGCGACCACGCAGCGCAGCCTCGCGCATCGTCAGCGCGAGCCCGGCGGAGAGGCCGCGCTCGACGAGATCGAACTTGCGCACGGCATCGCCGTCTTCGCCGACCGGTGACGAGCGCAGCGCGTGATCGATCGAGCCGTCGCTGGTGATCGTGAGTGGCTCGGCGACCTGCGCGGCACCGGGGACGATCGGCGCGCCCTCGCGATAGCGCGTCAGGCCTTTGCGCTCGAGCGTGGCATCTGCCTGGACCGCGAACACCGACCACACGCCGAGCGCATGGTCGTGGAGCAGGGCATCGGCGCCGAGCACGATGTCGACCGGCTCGCCGAGCGACGGGGCGGCCTGCGCGGTCTGGAGCGACGCCAGATCCGCGAGCGCCGCCGCCAGCGCCGCAGGCATCGCCTCGGGATCGACGAGATCCGAGATCCGCCGCGCTTCGCGAACGAGCTCGAGGCTGCGCTGGCCATCGCTGACCAGGGCATCGACGCGGACCTGACTCGCGAGCCACTCCTCGTGGAAGCCACTCTTCGCCTGGATCGCGTACGACTCGCGAGCGACCTCGGCGCGCACGCGAACGTTGTCCCCACCGAGCGCGACGAGTGCCCGGGCGGCCTCGCCGAGATCTTTCGGCAGATCGCGATCGATCACCGTGACCTGTGCGGGCGCCGCGGGCGGCACCGATCGCCAGCCCGGTCCGACGGCCGTGGTCGCGAGGGACAGCGCGCGCCCGGCGACCGCCGCCGCCGTGCTCTCCCCCGCATCGACGGTGACGCGCGCACTGCCGCGACCGAGCGCGGAATCGACATGCAACACGACGGTGAACGAGCTGCGGGTCTCGCGCCGCGTCACCTGGCGCAGCTGATCGACGACGTGGACCTCCTGCGCGCGCTCGATCACCACCCAGTCGGCGACGCGCCGTTCGCGTGACACCACCCGGATCAGATCGCGCCGCGTGATCATCCGAACCTCCGGCGCGCGCGCAGCACGCCGGGCTTGACGCCTTCGCCGAGCGAGATCGTGAGCCACGGTGCTTCGACGGATCGCCAGCGTGGCTCGCCCTCGTGCTCGTCGCGCAGATCGAACCGCTGCCGCTCCACCGACACGCCGCGCACGCTCGTGAACAACGGACCGAGATCGCCGATCAGCTCGACGTCGGGATAGACGTGACCGGTCAGCTTGCCGGCGCGCACCGTCCGCGCACGCGCCGCGGCGATCACCACGCGCGTCGTCCCGGGATCGACGATCGCGGTGAGCCCGCCTTCGAGGACGAAGCCTTCGTCGAGCAGCGTCTCGTACGTGCTGGCGCCGGGCATCAGCTTGAGGTGCGTGATGCCGGGATCGACCGGCCCGACATGCCCGGGTCGCAGCCCGCGACCCCGACTCCCACCCGCACGATCGCCGAGGATCGCCGCGAGCCTGCCCTGATCGATCAGCGTCAGCGGCGCGGCGGGCTCGCCTTCGTCGTCGAACTCGAAGCCACCGTAGGAACCTCTGGTCGTCGGATCGTCGATCAAGCTGATCAGCGGCGAGGCCACGATCGCGCCGATCGCGAGGCCGCGCTTGACCTCCGGTCGCCGCGACGCCGCGGTGGTCAGCAGGGCGCGCGTCCCCGCATCGAGCAGGCTCGCGGTCACGCTCGGATCGAGCAGCACCGGGTGCCGCCCGTCGGGAAAGGCCGCCGGGGTCATCAGCTCGAGCGCCGAGTCGGTCGCGCGCTGCGCATCCGCTTCGCCGAGCGCGCGCGGATCGACGAGCGAGCCGATCCAGCCGCGCTCGATGCTGCCCACCACCGGCCGCGAACCGTTCCACGCCGCGCGCAGGACGCTCTGCCGCACTCGTCGTGCGCGCTGCTCTCGATCGTGACCCGGTGCGATCGAGAACACCCAGGAGTCCTCGACATCGAACAGCTGCACGCCATACACCACGCGGCTGTCGACGCGCTTGCGCGTGATCGCCTCGACGCGATTGCGCAGCTCGCCGTCGGTGAACGCCTGCGGCGGCTCCGGCACGCGCGGCACCGGCCCGAAGTCCACCGACGCCGTCTTCTTCGACGTGCCGATCAGCGCTCGCACGGCCGCGGCGACTCCCGCCTTGCCGAGCTCCGACGAGACCTGTTCGCGCCACTGCCCGGCCTCGTCGCGCACGGTGAGCACCACGCCGGCGCGTCGCGTGTAGCCGATGCCGGTGCCGAGCACGTCGCTCGCGGCGAGGCTGCGCACGCGCTCGAAGGCGAGGGTATGCACCGTCGGAAACACGCCGCGCAGGCGCGCCACGGCCTCGCGCAACCACGCACGCACCTCGTCGCGATCGGTCACCGCCTCGGACACCTTGGTCGTCGCGAGTTGCGGACCGCCGCAGCCAAGCGCCCACAGCAGCGCCTGCGCTGATGCGATGCCCAGCCCGCCGAGGACCTCGCGGCGATTCACCGGACCACTATATGTCAGCGCCCCGGCGCGAGGTGTCGACTAGACCGCCGACCGTCTGCGGTACGTTGGAGGCGAGATGCTTCGACTCGCATGGATCGCTCTCACCCTCTCGACTTCCCACCTTGTCGCCAGCGCCGACTGCGCGATGGTCGGCCTGGCACCCCTGGTGCTGTCGCCGATCAACAGCACCATCACCGGCGGCGTGGTCGTCGGTAGCATCGGCGTGCAGGGAGCGAAGCTCGACAAGGGCGATGTCGCCGTGCAGCAGGCCTGGAGGCTCGAGAAGGGAAAGCCGACGATCAAGACGCTCGCGCCGGGACTCGCGCTCTACAGCGCGCCTACCGATGACGAACTATTCGACGCGCGCGGCACGTCGCTCTTCAAGTTCAAGGTCTCGACCAGCAAGCCCGCGTTGACGGCACCCGCCGTGACCAAGGCCACGCACTCCGGCAAGCGCAACGGCTATCACGAGCCCGAGCGCGTCCAGCTCGAATTCGCGAGCCCGCTGCCGGCGAACGTCGTCGCGGTCATCCTGCACGACGCGAAGGGCACCCCGCGCTCGTGGTGGGCGGCCAGCGCCGGGGCGAAACAGATCTACGGCTTCTACCAGCTGGACTGCACGCCGCTGCCGAACGGCACCGTGATGTCGGCGGTCGGGGATTCGATCAAGATCAGCTACGTCGACGCGAGCGGCGCCGTGTCACCGCTGTCGGCCGCGATCACGATCAGGTGATCAGGGAGGTGATCAGGGATTCGCGACGCGACCACGTGCATCGACATCGAGCGTCGGTTTCGCACGCTGCGGCCGCTTGACCGCGACCTTTGCCCCAGGGGCACCGCGATCGATCCACGCCGCGATCCTGTTGAAGTCTTCGAACCGCGCGGGCTTGGTGGGTGCACCGAGGAACACCGTCAGATACTCGCGACCGCCAAACCGTGCCGCGGTGATGAAACAGTAGCCGGCTGGCTTGGTGTAGCCGGTCTTGCCGCCGACCACGTCGTAGCGCTTCGCGACCAGCGGCTGGTTGGTCGAGCCGTAGCCGATCCCGCGCCGGCTCTTGCCCTTCGCGTAGACCATCTCGTAGTCGTCGCCCATGATCTCGCGCAGCACCGGATCGGCGAGCGCAGCGCGCAACGCGAGCGCCATCTCGCGCGCCGTCGAGACGTTGCCATGCAGGCCCGAGGGATCGGTGAACCGGGTCCGCTTGAGGTGCAGGCCCTTCGCCACCTTGTTCATCGCCTCGACGAGCTCCTCGTGACCCAGACCCGCGGCGCGGCCGAGGGCCGTCGGCGCGCGGTTGTCCGACGACATCAACATCGCGCGGAGCAGGTCCTTGTTCTTGAACTTCTGGCCGACCTCGAGCCGGGTGCGGGCGCCGCCCTTGGCCTCGCGGGCGTCGGACTTGGTGATCTCGGTGTAGCCGTCGAGCTCGAGCTTCGCGGCCCGGACCGCCATCGCGACGAAGATCTTGGTCGTCGAGGCGATCGAGCGAACCTCGTCGGCGTCCTTGCCGTAGAGCTCCGCGCCGGTCTCGGAATCGAGGACCACGACAGCCCTGGAGGACACATCCGGTTGGTCGCCAGCCCAGGTTGGACCGGCGAGCACGCCGAGGAGGCAACACGCAACGACGAGGAACCGAGACAGCATCGACGTCCGAGACCATCCTGACACGCCCTCGGGGAAGCGGCGACTTTTCATATCCCGTGAGCTAGGATAGGCATTCCTCGGACAGGACCCATGGACCCCCAACAAGGGCCTCAAGACGCCATCATCGGGCAAACCATCGGCAACTATCTGGTCACCCAGAAGTTAGGCGAGGGCGGGATGGGGGCGGTGTATCTGGCCGAGCACCCATCGATCGGCAAGAAGGTCGCGCTCAAGGTCCTGCACTCCGAGTTCTCGGCAAACGAGGACGTGGTCACCCGCTTCTTCAATGAAGCCAAGGCCGTCAACAACATCGGCCATCCCAACATCGTCGACATCACCGACTACGGCGTGATCCAGGGGCTCGGCCGCGAGCACCTCGTGTACTTCATCATGGAGTACCTCGGTGGCGTCACGCTCGCGAAGCTGATCCGGACCGAGTCGCCAATGTCCCCGGAGCGCTCGCTCAACATCGCGCTCCAGGTCGCCGATGCGCTCGCCGCCTCGCATCGCTGCGGCATCGTCCACCGCGATCTCAAGCCCGACAACATCATGCTGACCTCGCGCGGCCGCGAGAAAGACTTCGTCAAGCTGCTCGATTTCGGGATCGCGAAGCTGACGGGCGGTGCCGCGGGTTCGCGGCAAACGCGCACCGGCATCGTGATGGGCACACCGGCCTATATGTCGCCGGAGCAGTGCGATGGTCGCGGCAACATCGATCACCGCACCGACGTCTACGCCCTCGGCGTCGTGATGTACGAGATGCTGGCCGGGCGCGTCCCGTTCCTCGGTGAGGGCTACGGCGAGGTGTTGGTCCAGCACCTCACGCAGCCACCGGTTCCACCGTCGCAGTACCGGATGGTGAATCCGCACGTCGAGGCGGTGATCCTCAAGGCCCTCGAGAAGCGCATGGAGCTGCGCTACCCGACGATGGACGAGATGACGCGCGCGATGTCGGATCCCGTCGCGTTCGTCGAGCAGCACGGTGGCATCGCGACCTTCGGTCAGGTGCAACTGATGCCGTCGTCGGCACCGATGCCTGACATCCGGACGCCGTCACCGCTGACGGGGCCGTTCCCCACGCCGTCGCCTGGCACGCTGACGCCGCCGCATCATCAACAGCCGCACATCCCGACGCCGGGGATGGGGCTTCAGCCGATGCCGATGCCGATGCCGATGATGCCTACTGCCACGGCACTGCCGGCGCAGGGCAAGAGCAAGGTCGGGCTGATCATCGGTGTCCTCGTCGTCGCGATCGCCGCGATCGTCGCGATCGTGCTCGCCACCCGCAAAGACACCAACGTGGTGACCGCGCCGAGTGGCAGCGACACCACGCCCTCGGGATCGTCGACGACGGGTCCCTCGGGATCGAGCACCGTCGCCGCAGGCACGGGCTCCGCAAAGGAAGCCGGTAGCGCGAAGGGGTCCGATGCGGGCTCGAGCACGGCCCTTGGCAGTGACACGCCGGGCAGCGGCTCGGCGAAGGAAGTCGACAAGAACATCAGCGTCACGATCTCCACCGCGATGCCGGGGACGATCGCGATCAATGGCGTGGTGATTCGGCAGAAGACGGGCGAGCCGTTCGCGCTGCCGCGCAGCAGCGACGAGGTGGTCGTCACGCTCAAGCCGCTCGACGGCAAGTACGAGACGCTGACGTTCTCGATCAAGCCGGAGCAGACGCTCAACCTCGAGAAGGTGTTCGAGAAGAAGAAGTCAGGTCGCTACGTGCCGCCCGGTGGTGGCAGCGCCGTCAAGGCAGGGAGTGGGTCGGGCAAGCTGGTCGGCCCGGGTTCGGCGAAGGTTGTCGGTCCCGGTTCGGCGAAGGCCGGCTCCGGTTCAGGTAAGAAGCTCGGCGACGACATCGTCCGCCCGGGCGATTGAGGGAAGACATGAAGCGAACAGTTCTCGCAACGATCCTGCTGGCCCCGGCGCTGGCCTTCGCGCAGCCCAAGACTCCCGACGAGTTCTTCAGCGAGGGCAGCAACCAATACCGGCTCGGCAACTTCGAGAAGGCGATCGAATCGTTCACGAAGGGCTTCGAGCTCGAGCCCGACGATTCGAAGAAGTCGGCCTACATCCTCAACATCGCGCAGGCGTACAGGCAGCTCAACAACTGCAAGAAGGCCCAGTTCTCGTACAAGCAGTATCTGTCGCTCAAGGACAGCGATACCAAGAAGCCCCTCGAGCCCGAGCGCCGCAAGGAGATCGAGGAGCGGATCAAAGAGCTCGACGAGTGCATCAAGACCCAGAACGCGATCGCCGACAAGCCGCCGGGTGGCATCGAGCCGCCGCCGGGTGGTGCAGTCAACCCGCTGCCGCCGGGTGGCGGAGTCTTCGAACCGCTCCCCGCGAAGGTCGGCCAGCCGAAGGTCATCTCGCTGCGCCTCGTCGGTGGTGGCTCGAAGCTGTCCACTGGTGAGCTCGACGTTCCGGTCCAGGCCTCCGGTGCACTGATCGGCGGCTATCCGCTCGCGCTCGGCGCCAAGCTCATCGTCGAGCTCGGTGCCGGCTTCAAGTTCACGCCGGTCCCGTTCGAGGACGCGATGGGCGACAGCAAGTCGGCGAGCATGACCACCGTGATGGCGAACGTCGGTGCGGTCTACGCGGTCGCGCCGAAGGTCAGCCTGCGCGGCGAGCTCGGCGTCGGTCTCTTGCTGTTCAGCGGCGTCAGCGCGAGCCCGTTCACGGATTTCGCCGAGACCACGGGTACGCTGTCGATGCCGCTCGTCCGCGTCGGCATCTCCGCTGACTACGCGATCACACCCAACGTGATCGCGACGCTCGCTCCGTTCGCATTCTCGTACTCCCCCGGCAAAGACGGCTTGCGTGCCGAGGGCAAGGACATCTCGTCGATTACGGCGATCGACTTTATGGTCGGCGTCGGCTACCGGATGTAGCCTCGGTCTCGCATGAAGAAATGCCCGTTCTGCGCGGAGGAGATTCAGGACGAAGCGATCAAGTGTCGCTTCTGCAACACGTTCCTGAGTGCGGCGCCGGCGGGTACTGCCGCAGCAGCTACACCTGCGAAGGCTGAGAACGCACCACCGTTCGCGCGCGCCACCGAAGACAAGCCCGAGCAGGCGCGCAAGATGCTCTACGAGGGCGTGCCGTCGTGGAAGGCCTTCCTCGGTCACTACATCCTCACCGGCTTGTTCGCGCTCGTGGTCGTCGCGATCATCGTGCGTGTCGACACCGAATCGTCGATGCTCGAGCGGACGTTTCACATCCTGATCCCGGTCGCGATCGCGGCGGTGTTCACCGTCGGCTTGATGCTCTACCGGCGGTCGATCAAGTTCCGCGTCACCAACACGATCATCGAGACCGAGCGTGGCTTGCTCGCAAAGCGGATCGACGTCCTCCAGCTGTGGCGTTGCAAGGACGTCCAGTACAAGCAGAACCTGCTCGACCGGATGCTCGGGATCGCGCACATCGTCGTGTTCACGTCAGACGAGACCACGCCGAAGATCGAGATCGTCGGCATGCCGGCGTCGCGGCAGCTCTTCGAGCAGCTGCGCGATTCGATCGAGATCCAGCGCCAGCACAAGAACGTCTACGGCGTCGTTTCGTAAGCGAGATCCCGCACTGGCAGATCCGGTGACCGGCAGTTCCGTTACATTCCAGCCAGTTGCGGTTTTGACGCGGCATGCCAACTAGCCACTTTCGACAGACATTCGCCGCTCAACTCATCGGATCTACAACCAGAACTCTGGCTCACTCGGTGCATCCCCGATCGTCCCGCGATGGCGAACGAGGAGCAAACAGCAGTCGATCCCCCGGTCTGGGCGACGCGCGATTCGTCGACTTCGGTGGCGCCACCCCCGCTCCCGCGTCGTCAGCCGTCGGGCACGCCAGCCGTTCCCGTCTCGCCAGGTGCAACTCCGCTGAGCGATCCCGCGGTCGCATTGCCGAAGCCGAACGCGACGATGATGGGCCTTCCGCGCGCACAGACTTCGCGCGCGCACACGCTTCCGCCGCCGTTGCCTCGCACCATCACCGGAGGACAACCGGTCGTGGGTCGCGCGCCGACGGCGCAGACGATGATGGGACTGCCTTCGACATCGATCGCGCAGCCGGCGATCGGACGGACTCCGTCGGGCGCGCAGCCGGTCGTCGGTCGGGTCTCCGCGGTCGCGCTTCCAGCCGTGGCGTTGCCGGCGGTGGGGCGCGCGCCG
>JANNBP010000204.1:0-112203 GCA_031385555.1 Deltaproteobacteria bacterium
TCGCGGCACCGGGCGAACGCCCGACCGTGCAGCTCGGCGTCACCATCGTGACCGGCGCCCTCGCCCACGGCTTCGCGGCCCCCGAGGATGGCGTCGCCGTGATCCCCGCGCAGAGCATCTTCGGCCAGCGCGTCCATCACGTGACGTCCGGAGGGCGCCGCAAGCGTGCGCGCGATGCGCTGCTCGGCAGCGTCGGCGATTTCTCGCAGCTGTCGCCCGGCGACTACCTCGTCCACCAGCGCCACGGCGTCGGTCGCTACGTCGAGCTCGCGAAGCTGTCGATCACCCATCGCGATGCCGGCGTCGGCGCGGCGAACGTCGAGACGCTCAAGCTCGAGTACGACGGCGGCACGCTGTACCTGCCGGTGTACCGGCTCGGCGAGGTCCAGCGCTATGTCGGCGCCGAGGGTCACGCACCGAAGCTCGACAAGCTCGGCGGCGTCACCTGGGAGATCACGCGCACCAAGATCGAGCGCCACGTCCAGGCCCTCGCCGAGGAGCTGTTGCAGCTCTACGCCCAGCGCGCCTCCCTCCCCGGCCATCGCTTCCCCGCCGCCGACGATTCGTACCGCGAGCTCGAGGCGACGTTCCCGTTCGACGAGACACCCGATCAAGCCGCGGCCATCGAGGCCGTGCTCGCCGACATGGAAGCGCCGCGCGCGATGGACCGCCTGGTCTGCGGCGATGTCGGCTACGGCAAGACCGAGGTCGCGCTGCGCGCCGTGTTCCGCGCCGTCCAGGGCGGCAAGCAGGCGTGCGTGCTCGCGCCGACCACCGTGCTCGTCGAACAGCACTACCGGACGATGACCGAGCGCTACAAGGGGTTCCCGGTCGAGATCGGCCGGCTGTCGCGGTTCCAGAGCAAGGCCGCGCAGATCGAGACGATCAACAAGCTGGCCGAGGGCAGGATCGACATCGTCGTCGGGACACATCGCGTGCTGTCGGCCGACGTGCGGTTCAAGGATCTCGGTCTGCTCGTGATCGACGAGGAGCAGCGCTTCGGGGTCTCGCACAAGGAGCGGATCAAGAAGGCGAAGACCCAGGTCGACGTCCTCACCCTCACCGCGACGCCGATCCCGCGGACGCTGCACCTCGCGATGGCCAACCTGCGCGACCTCTCGATCATCGCCACCCCACCCGCGGATCGCCGCGCCGTGCGGACGTTCGTGTCGCGCGTCGACGACAGCGTGATCAAGGAGTCGATCGACCGCGAGCTCGCACGCGGCGGTCAGGTGTTCTTCATCACGCCGACGATCGCCGAGAAGGGCGCACGCGTGGTCGATCCGAAACTGCCGAACGACGCGCGGCCGGCGAGCGGAGCGAGCTTCCGTAAAAAAGCCAAACCCCGTGACGACGATCGCTCGATCGACGACTGGGCGACGTACCTGCGCGCGCTCGTCCCCAACGCGCGGGTCGGCATCGGGCACGGCTCGTTGACACCCACCGAGCTCGAGGACGTGATGACGAAGTTCGTCCGCCACGAGCTCGACATCCTGGTCGCGACCACGATCGTCGAGAGCGGCCTCGACATCCCGAAGGCGAACACCATGTTCGTCGCGCGCGCCGACGCGTTCGGCCTCGCCCAGCTCTACCAGCTGCGCGGCCGGATCGGCCGGAGCAAGGAGCGCGCGTACTGTTACTTGCTCGTCCCCGAGCCCGAGCACATCACCGAGGAAGCGCGGCGCCGGCTCGAGACGCTGCAGCGATTCACCGAGCTCGGTGCGGGCTTCCAGATCGCGTCGCAGGACCTCGAGATCCGCGGCGGCGGCGAGCTGCTCGGCGCGAAGCAATCGGGAGCGATCAGCGCGGTCGGCTTCGATCAGTACGTCCGGATGCTCGAGCACGCGGTCGCCCGGCTCGATGGCAAGCCGATCCACAGCGAGATCGATCCCGAGTTGACGATCGAGACGCCCGGCTTCATCCCCGAGGAGTACGTGCCGGATCCGGGGCAGCGGCTCGACCTCTACAAGCGGCTGTCCGCCGTCGACACCGACGACGATCTGACCGCCGTGATGGCCGAGATCAGCGACCGCTACGGCCCGTGGCCCGGCGAGGTGGTGCTGCTCGGCGAGCTGATGGGGGTCAAGGCGATCGCCCGCGGCATCGGGGTCACCACCCTCGAGATCTCCCGCTCGCGCATCGCGGTCGGGCTTTCCGACGGAGACGCGGCCCGGCGCTTGGTGGCCGCCCACTGGCGCAAGCTCCCGGATGGTCGTTACGCGATCGTGCCTCCGTCACCTGGAGGCGCTGCCGCCGCAAGACACTGCTTGTTGGAGGCATTGGGGCGTGGTACGTGAACCTATCGTGATGATTCGGGTTCCTGGCATTCTCTTGACCATTGCGCTCGTCGCTGGCTGCCACAAGAACGACGACGCGCCGATCGCCACCAAGACCTCGAACGCACCCGGCGCACCGAACACGCCATCGCAGCAGAGCTCCGAAGAGATGAAGACGGTGCTCGCGAAGATCGACGACGTCACGATCACGCTGGCCGAGTTTCAGGAGCGCATCAACCGGCAGTCGCCGTACATCCGTGCGCGGTACACGTCGCTCGAGCAGAAGAAGGAGTTCCTCGATTCGCTGGTGCGCTTCGAGGTGCTCGCGAAGGAAGCGTATCGCCGCGGGCTGGACAAGGACCCTGAAGTCGTTCGCACGATGAAGCAGGTGATGATCCAGAAGCTGATTCGCGACGAGTTCGATGTCAAGGTCACCGCCGAGGGCGCGGTCAGCGACAGTGAGATGAAGGCGTACTACGACGCGAACGTCGGCGAGTACGTCAAGCCCGAGGAGGTCCGCGTCTCCGCGGTCATCGTCAAAAATAAGGCACAGGCCGATCGCGTCGCGATCGAAGCGCGCGGCGATGCCGGCAAGACCAACAAGGGCTTCCGCGATCTGGTGATGAAGTACTCCGCCGACGAGGAGACCAAGCTCCGTGGTGGCGACCTCCGCTACATGGACGCGACCACGAAGGACGTCCCTGCGAACGTCGTCAAGGCGGCGTTCACGCTGTTCAACACCGGCGATGTCTCGACGGCGGTCGATGCCGGCAACGGCACGTTCTACGTGCTCAAGCAGACCGGCCGTCGCAAGAGCGTGACGAAGACGTTCGACGACGCGAAGCCGCAGATCCGCAACAAGCTGTTCCGCGACAAGCGGCTGCAGGCGCAGAAAGACTTCGTCGACGGCTTGCGGGCGAAGAGCAAGATCGAGATCAACGAAGCGAACCTGGCGCGAGTCCGGATCGATACGTCGCAGAATGTCGATGATGGTCACGGCCAAGCGGTCGCGCCACCCACGGTCCCGGTCGTGCCCGGTGGTAAGAAGGGAGACGAGTGATGCGTCGTTTTGCAATCGTCCTGGTCATGCTCGGTCTGGTCAGCTCCGCCGCGTTCGCCGACGAGGAGAAGGGCAAGCCGGCCGCGCCGAAGACCGCACCCAAGACCAAGTCGCCGAACTCCGGCCGCAAGGTCGTCGTCGAGCGGGTGGTCGCGATCGTCAACGATTCGATCATCCTGGCGAGCGAGCTCGATGCCCGCATGGTGCCGGTCCGTAACGAAGCGCAGAGCATCGCGGACTCCAAGGAGCGCGAGCGCCGGCTCGCGAAGCTGACCACGCAGATCCTCGACGAGATGATCTCCGAGGAGCTGATCGTGCAGGCCGCCGAAGCAGCGAAGGTCGAGGTCGAAGCCAGCGAAGTGCAGGCCGCGCTCGACGAGATCAAGCAGCAGAACAACTTCGACGACGCCGGGCTCGCCCAGGTGCTCGCGGCGCAGGGCTACAACCTGACCAACTACAAGCAGGAGCTGCGTCGTCAGCTGTTGCGGCTCCGCGCGCAGAACCAGCTCGTCGCGCCGAAGATCACGGTGACCGAGGAAGACGTTCGCGCCCGGTACGATGCGCTGCAGCGCCGCAGCGAATCGGTGAGCGCGGTCAGCCTCTCGCACATGTTGTTCAAGCTACCCGAGCACGCCACCGAGCAGCAGATCACCGACGCGAAGACCAAGGCCGCGAACGCGATCGCACGCGTCAAGGCGGGCGAGGCGTTCGCGAAGGTCGCCGGCGAGATCTCCGAGGACGAGGGCACCAAGGCCACGGGCGGCACGCTCGGCTGGTTCCAGCGCGGCAGCATGGCGAACCCCGAGTGGGAGCCGATCGTGTTCGCGATGGAGAAGGGCGACGTGCGCGGCCCGATCACGGGTCCACAGGGCCTCCACGTGTTCATGGTCAGCGAGCTCAAGAAGAACGAGCTCAAGCCCTACACCGAGATGAAGGAAGGCCTCACGCGGGACCTCCGTCGCAAGGAGATGGAGAAGCAGACCCAGACGTGGATCGAAGAGCTTCGTAAGAAGGCGTACATCGACATCAAATTGCGGTGATCGACCGATAGGCAACCCCGTCGCGGGCGGCACGGTCGTAGTGACCATGCGACTCGCGCGCGTCGCCCTCTTCCTCACGGTCCTGGTTCGACATTCTACGGATCTCGCAGGTGCGGAAGCGCCGGCAAAGTCAACGTCCGCGAAGGTCGTCGCCGACCGGATCGCGGCGGTGGTCAACGATCAGGTGGTCCTGATCAGCGAGCTCGATCAGCGGATGGTGCCGCTGCGTGCCGAGGCCGCGCAGATCACGGATCAAGCCGAGCGCGAACGCCGGCTCGCGAAGCTCGCGGTGCAAGTGCTCGACGAGATGATCAACGACGAGCTGGTGCTACAGGCCGGGATCGCCGCGAAGCTGACCGTCGACGAGCAAGAGGTCGACGCGGCGATCGACTACATCAAGCAACAGAACAAGATGACCGACGAGCAGCTCGCCGCCGCGATGAAGGCGCAGGGGGTGACGCGTCAGACGGTGAAGCATGACGTGTTGCGGCAGCGCGCGGTCAACGAGCTGGTCGGCCGCAAGATCGCGGTGACCGAGGACGACCTCAAGGCGCGTTACGCGGAGCTGACGCGGCGGAGTGCACAGGTCGCGGCGGTCAACGTCTCCCAGATCCTGTTCGCGCTCCCCGAGCACCCGACCCAGCAACAGCTCGACAGCGCCAAGGCCCGTGCCCAGACGGCCATCGAGCGAGTCAAGCATGACGAGGCGTTCGACAAGGTCGCCTCCGAGTTGACCGAGGACCCGACCACCAAGGGCAACGGCGGCATGATCGGCTGGCTCCAGCCAGGCACCCTCGACCCTGCCTGGGAGTCGGTCGTGTTCGGCATGGACAAGGGCGATGTGAGAGGGCCGATCTCGGGAGCGAAGGGGATGTATGTGCTCTACGCCAACGAGCTCAAGCGGACGGAATTACCCCCGTTCGCCAAGATGAAGGAGCAGCTGACCTCGGAGCTCCGGCGGACCCAGCTCGCCAAGCTGACCCGGACATGGATCGAGGAGCTCCGCAAGAAGGCGTACATCGAGATCAAGCTCGCGTGAGGTAGCGGCCGGGACAAACCGCGGCGCCTAGCTCCGCGGGTAGGTGCAAATCGCCGGAACAGGCCTATCCTTTGTGCGATGGCTTCGGGTTCCAGCTCCGGTCGGAGCCATATAAGATGATGGCTCGTGACCGACAACCGCCGGACATCTACTCGTCATGTCGTTTCGATCGCTTCGCAGCTGACGATCGACGGTACCCAACGCGACGCGACGATGATCAACTTGTCGCTCGGCGGTGCGCTGGTCGACTCCGGTATGAAGCACCCGATGGGCGCACGCATGCAGATCGTGTTTCGTCTGCCGACGATCGAGGAAGCGATCGAGGTCGGCGCGACGGTGCGATGGTCGGATGCGAATGGCGTGGGGCTCCAGTTCGACGGCCTGCGGGCGCGTGAAGTATGGGCCCTCAACGAGTACTTCAAGCAGCTGCCCTCGTTGTAGCGATCGGTACCCAGAGCGCCCACGCGAAACCGCGTGAACGCGTCGCGGTGATCGATCTGGGGCCGACGGATCCACAGCTCCGCATGGCCCTCGCTGCGAAGTTGGTCGCCGCGGGGTTCGAGCCGCTCGCCGGTGACGGACTCGAGGACGCGCTCGCCGGTGAAGGCGCCGATGCCGACGGCTTGTTGCTCGCCGCGGCGATGGCCGAGGCGCAGCGCGCGTTCGGGGCGCTCGATTGCGCCGCCACGGTGATCGCCGCGAACCAGGCGATCGGCCTCGGTGCCGCACGCCAGGCCGCCGGACTCGCGGTTCCGGAACTGCCGCGCGCGACGGCGTACATCGTGTTGTGTGCGGATCGTGCCGGTGATGTCGATGCGGCGATGCGTGCGGTCGGGAAGTTCCGTGCCGCGGGTGGAGCGTCTCCTGGCACCCAGGGTGACGTTCCCGCCGACGTGCTCAAGAAGTACCCCGCGCTCGACACCGTGCTCGATCGCGATCTGGTCCCGCTCGAGATCACCACCGACGTGGCCGATGCCGAGGTGTGGATCGACTTCGCGCGCGCCGGCAAGGCACCGCTCACTGTCACCCTGCCCGCCGGCGAGCACGTGATCGGCGTGGCTGCAGGGACGCGACGTGGCTGGGCCGCGGGCTCCGCGGTCAAGACCCAGACGAAGCTCGCGGTGCCGACCCAGGATCGCGCGGGCAAGTGGTCCGACGTGGCGACGCGGATCGCGAGCTGGAACGGCCAGCGCCCCTCGCCGCAGGACCTCGGCTGGGTGATGGCGAAGGTCCAGACCCGGATCGTGTTGCTCCGCCGCGGCACCACACTCGAAGCCTTCGGTCGGCTCGGACTCGCCGACCCGCCTCACAAGCTCGGCGACGAGGAGATCCCAGTGACCGAGATGCAGCGGGCGATCGCCTTGCTCGATGACCGCGTCCACACGTGGAACGATCGCGCACCAGATCCGGATCAACCGCTGCTGCTCGACGACGGCCGCCTGCGCGACCGCGACGGCAAGCTGAAGAATCCGCCGACCAAGTGGTGGGTCTACGCCACGGTCGTCGGCGCGGTCGCCGCCGGTGCCGCGATCATCTTCGCGACCGAGAGTGGCTCGGATCGTCAACGCGTCGAGCTCCACGTCCGATGAAGCACATCGCCGTGATGTTGATCGCGCTGGTCGCGATGCTCGCCCCCGCCTCGGCGGCACCCGCGACGATGGGCCCGGTCGCGTCGGAGCGCGCAGGCGGCCCGCCGCCCGCAGCCGCCCCCACCCCCGACATCACCATGGCGGTGACGCGCAAGCACCTCGAGCGCGTCACCCAGGCCGGGCGCGTCACGGCCTACGCCGAAGCCGGCCTCGAGGACACGGCCAGCGATCTCGCGATGCGTGCCGAGGCGGCGCTCTCCGAGATCAGCGCCGACCTGTCGTCGCTCGAGGTGCCGCGGGCCGTCGAGCTCCGCCTCGTTCGCGATGCCGCCGATCTGCCGGCTGTCGCGCCTCCCGGACGCGGTGCCCCGACCTGGGCCGTCGGGGTCGCCTATCCCGATCTCGGCATCATCACCGTCGCGCTCCGCCGCGGACCGAACGTCCTCGATCCCGTGTTCACGCTGCGCCACGAGCTCGCTCACCTCGCGCTCGGGGCGGCGATCGGCGCGCGGGCCCCGCGCTGGCTGCACGAGGGCTTCGCCTATCAGCACTCGCCCGAGTACTCGCGCGAGCGCGTCGAGACGCTCGCCGGGATGGCGTGGTTCGGAAGCGTGATCCCGCTCCGCGAGCTCGACACCTCGTTCCCCGCCGACGAGCTGCCCGCCAATCGCGCGTACGCCGAGAGCTACGACTTCGTCGGCTTCCTCGCGAACCGCGGTCGCTGGGAAGATCGCGACGACGACGGCGATCGGTTCCCGTTCCGCCGCTTCCTCTACGAGCTCGGGCACGGCGCCTCGATCGATGCCGCCGCGATCCGCGCCTACGGCCGGCCGATCCAGGGACTGTTCGAGGAGTGGCATCAGGATCTCGGTCGGCGCTACCGGCTGATGCCGATCGGCCTGCTCGGCTTTGCCGCGTGGATCTTCGTCGCGCTCCTGCTCGTCCTCGCGTGGCGTCGCCGTCGCGGACAGGCCAGGCGCCGGATCGCGCAGTGGGAGTCCGAGGAGCTGGCGAGGCGTGCCCGCGAAACGTCGCGGGTGGTCGCCCCGCCCTACGTGCCGTGGCCCGGTGAAGATCCGCTGGGCGAGGAGCCCGACGAAGACAAGCCGCGCGATCCGAGCCTGCTCAACTGATATCGTGAGGCATGCGCTTCCTCCTGCTCGCGGTGCTCCTCCTCGCGTGCAAGAGCAAACCGAGTGTCGAGCTCGCCGGGTCGGCGTGTGCCGAGGTAGCGAGCTGCACCGCCGAGTGTGATCGCGGTGTCGTCGTCGCGTGCGATCGGCTGGTCCCGCTGACGCCGGATCCGACCGCGCGGCAAGGGGTGTATCGCAAGGCCTACGAGCGGTGGTCGCAGGTCTGCGACTTCGGCGCGCCCGAGGCGTGTCTGTCCGCAGCGCGGACGTCTCTCGCGTCTCACGGCGGTGCTCCGAATGCGACCGTCGACGTGCTCGCGCGCGATCCGGAAGCCTGCGAGTACATCGAGATCTACATGCGCGCGCAGGGCACCCCGCTGCGGCAGCCGTGCCCCTAGCAGCACGAAGTTTGTTTCGTAGATCCAAATCGCGCGCGACGAGTTTCAGTGGCATGCGCTTCCTGGCCCTCGTGCTCGCCCTCGCGGCGTGCGGCTCCAGCCCCGATGCTCCCAAGCAACCCGAGGCGCCCAAGCAGCCCGAGGCGCCCAAGCGACCGGTCGCGCCAGACACGCCGCCGGCCTCGAAAGCCGCGGACTCGATCGGCGTGGCGACGATGCTCGACGACGGCACGATCCGGATGCAGCTGGTGGCCCGCGGCGAAGGCGGGATGATCGGAGACGCGATGATCAGCTACCCACCGAGCCACAAGGACTACGCCTCCATCCTGAAGCACCTCGGCGGGATGAAGCTCGGCGAGTCGAAGCCGGTCCCGCCGTTCCCCGCCCCGTGATGTGCCGCGCCTGGCCGTGGCTGCACAGGCGGGGCTCGAACAGCCGGCGACGGGAAGAGTCGGCACCACCGCAAGTCCCTGGTTCGTCAGGGCGAACCGCTGGCACGAACCCTGATGAACGTCCCGTCATGCGCGCTCGACTTGCCCTCGCCTTCGTCGCCCTCGCCGCCTGCGCTGCCGACGATCTCGCCCTGACCGACCACGACGGCTTCGACGACACCGACCCCTCCGTCGACGGCAAGGCCGATGCCTCGGGCGCGAACCGCATGACGGTGCACCGGTTCGCCGATCGCCGGCTGTTCCCCGAGGGCGGGGCCTTCGACCAGACGGATGGCGCGTTCTACACGGGCAGCCTCGAGCACGGCACGATCACAAAAGTCGATGCCGCCGGAACGGAGTCGACGTGGTTCGCCGGGACCGGTGAGAAGGCGCGCTTCACGCTCGGCATGCAGATCGATACAGCACGACGCCGGCTGTGGGTGTGCACGACGAAGGACTCGCTGGGTTCGATCTGGATCTTCGATCTGACGACCGGCCAGCGGATCTCGAACATCGATCTGCGATCGGTGAACCCGGAGGCCGCCTGCAACGACGTGCTCCTCGATGGCGATACCGCCCTCATCTCCGATCGCGAGAACACGCACATCTATCGGATCGACGAGACCCGCAAGGTCACCGTGTGGGCGCACGACCCGCTACTCGGTGGCGCGCTGGTCAGCCTCAACAGCCTGGTGTTCACGCCCGATCACAGCGCGGTGCTGACCGCCGTGTATCTCGAGCCCTCGCTCGTGCGCATCAGCACCGCGAACCCGCGCGACGTCCGCAAGGTGAAGCTCTCGGGAGATCTGTTCATGGACGGCTTCAACGTGCTCAACGGTCCGGACGACCTGATGATGGTCGGCAACCAGCTGATCGTGGCGTTCGGCTCGAGCCTCAAGCGCGTCACCCCGACCGATGCGTCGTGGACCAAGGCCTCCGTGAAGTCGACGCGCACGATCGGCGGCGTCACCGCGCTGGTCGAGGCGGAGGGCAAGCTCTACGGCATCAACGGGCAGTCGGTGCGCTTCGCACTCGGCGTGTCGCCGAACCCGTTCGAGATCTTCGAGATCGACGTCACCAAGCTGCGCTAGATCCAAGGCCGGTCACGTAGCCCTACGGATCGGCATTGGCGCTAGATCCAGGAGCCGAGCGCGGACTTCGCCTCGTCGAGCGAGAGCTCCGCGGCGGCCGTCGAGACGTCCTCGGGCACCCAGTCGGGAAACGCCGTGGTCATGTTGCGGTGCTCGCCGGTGGGCATGTGCTCCTGCTCGATCGAGGCGACGCGATCGCGGGCGAGCACGCCGGCCTCGGCGAGCTTGATCAGCGCCGGCCACTTCGCGCGATGGACGAACGTGATCTTGCCATCGATCAGCTTGAAGCAGCGGACGTCGTCGGAGTCGTCGATCGACGACAGCGCGTCGAAGATCACCTGCGCTTTGGGATGCGACCACCAGCTACCGATGATCGGCTCGCCGGCGATCGCCTCGGCGACCGACGGCACCGGGCCACGCGCGGAGGCGAGGACGACCCCGTGATCCGCGACGAACTTCACCCAGTTCTTCGACGACTTGCCGGCGGCTTTCGGCTTGGACTTCTTGGGGGCCGCCTTCTTCGGGGCCGTCTTCTTCGGGGCCGCCTTCTTGGGGACCGCCTTCTTGGGCGCCGCCTTCTTGGGCGCCGCCTTCTTGGGGACCGCCTTCTTGGGGACCGCCTTCTTGGGGGCCGCCTTCTTGGGGGCCGCCTTCTTGGCCGTCGCGGCTCGCTTGTTCGCAGCCTGCGTGGGCGTGGCCTTGCTCGCCGGCGTTGCCTTGGGCTTCTTCTTCACGGCGTTAGCCGATCATAGAGCTAGCGAGGGATGACGAACAAGAAATCGCGGGGCGGGACGAAGCGATAGCCATCTTCGGTGACCCGGATGATCTCGGAACCGTCTTCGCCGAGCAGGCGGCGGATCCGCATGATGTTGGTGAACAGCGCGGCATCGTGGCGGAGGGGGTGGTACTCGACGTTCCACACCGCCTGGACGATCGCCTCCTTGGAGAACACCTTGCTGGGTGCCGAGGCGAACAGGAACAGCAGGCGCTTGAGCAGCGAGCGGCGGCGGAGGTCGGCGAGCTCCTGGCCATGGCGCCAGATGACTTCCCGGACGCCATCGACCGCCAGGGAGCGCCCGGCGAGCCGCAGGACCTCGGGGTTCGCGTCGGCGACATCGCTCGGCACGCCCTCGGCGTCGATCACCCGGAACGGGCGCTGCGCGGTGAGACCGAGGTCGGTGAGCAGGCGGGCGGCGCCTTCGATGGCGGTGGTGGCCATGGTGGCCGCCGACGGGGCCGACGGATCGGCGACCGCCTCGTGACCCGAGATGGCGTCGAGGGCGGCGTGGGCGACCAGGCGCTCGACCGGCAGGCCGGCGGTCATGGCGAGCTCGGCGGCATCGCGGGCGTATGACACGGCGGAGGCCGGGTCATCGTCGTCACGCGCGAGGGCGGAGAGAGCGAGCAAGGCGTGGACGCGGGCACGGATCAGACCGGCGGCGTGGGCTTCGCGGGCCGCACGCGTGGCCGCGGCGCGAGCGTTGCCGCGATCACCGCGGGCGAGCTCGAGGCGAGCCACGATCACGAGTGCCGAGGCGAGCTCGATGGTGCGGTGCGCACGCTCGGCGAGCACGGCGGTATCCCGGGCGAGCTCGAGGGCAAGCGCGACGTCACCGGTGGCGAGCGCGACGTCGGCGCCGGCGAGCCGGCGATCGAGATCGTCACGCGATTCGGCACCCGCGTTCTGGGCGAGCTCGACGGCACCGGCGCGCTGGCCGGAGAGAGCGCGCGCGGTGGCGAGCGCGACGGCGACGGTGGCGGCGCTGATCGCGTCGAGCGCCGGCTTGCCGTGGAGCTCCTCGAGCGCGGGCAACGCGACCTCGAGTCGAAGCTCGAGCAGATCGATCGCCGCGACGACGGCGGCGCCGCGTGCCGCGAGGTGCCCGAGCTCGCGGCGCACGCTCGAGGCGAGGGCCGCGCTGGCCAGCTCGGCGGCGACCGCCGGCTGACCGCGCACGATCTCGAGCTCGGCGAGATCGAGCTCCGCACGCAACGCCCCGAGCTCGTCACCGCGTTCGCGACGCGCACGCACGACCTCCTGGAGCATCGTCGCCGCGCTCAGGCTGTCACCACGGCGGCGCGCGACGAGCGCGCGAGCCGCGAGCACTTCGTCGGCGACCGCGACCGCATCGAGATCACGGGCGGCGGCATCGGCGGCATCGAGGGCGGCGGCGGCCTCGACCAACCTACCCTCTCTCGCCAGCCCGACGGCGCGGCGAGCGTCGACGATCGCGGATAGCTCGGAGGCTTCGAGACAGACCGGCACGCTCTTGCATGCACCGTGGGCGCGGGCGAGGGCCGAACGCATCGCCGCGACGTGGCCGAGATATTCTTCGACGCGCGCGGACGCGAGGTGTAGCCGGGCACGTGCGAGGGGCTCGGCGGTGGACAGATCGCCGAGGTTGGCGAGATGCGCGGACGCAGCGTCGGGCGCACCGGCGAGCAGCTCGAGCTCGGCGAGCACGGCGAGGGCGCGGACTCGATCGCTCGGATCGGCGGTGCCGAGGAGTGCATTCAAGGCGCGGCGTGCCGATGCGGCATCGCCCGACGCGAGCACGAGCTCGGCGTGGATCAACGGGGAGACCGCGCCGGGATTTGCGGAGGCGCGCTCGAAGGCTTCGGTGTAGCGACCGCCGCGAACCGCGATCTCGATCCGCAACGCCGCCAACGCCCGCGACAGCTCGGGGGCGAGCGGCGCCTGGACGGTCTCGGCGGCGCCTGTCTGCGCGACGCTGGAGGTACCGGTCTTCCTGCGCGGGCGATCGCCGAGCGCATCGAGGAGCGACTCGAACTCGCCGGCGCCACCGCTGCGGGCAGCGAGCTCGCGATCGGCGAGCAGAGCTTGGGCCGCGCGATCGCGATCGCCGGCGACCAGATGGTGCCAGACGACGTCGCGCACCCGCGTGATCTGATCCATCGCACCGAACGCGCCGTCATCGCCGGCTTGCCAGGCGAGCCGCGGACCGCTCGAGATCGCGGCCGTGCTGGCGACGAGATCCGCGGCGGCACTCGACAGCCGCACGCGATCACCTCCGTCCAGCTGCGCGAGCACATCGACGCGCACGACCTCGTGGACGACGATGCGGCCATCACCGACGCCGTCGGCGAGCTGGCGCGCGAGCAAGCTGGTCAGGGCGGCTTCGATGTCGACGCCGGGTGCGAGGGCAGCGATCGCCGCCGGAGCGACAGGTGCGCGGAGGATCGCGAGCGCCTGCAGCGCAGCACGCGCCGGCGCGTCGAGTGCGGAGACCTCCCACGCGTTCGCGCCGAACCGAGCGCGCGCGAACTCGCGGCGCAGTCCGAGCGGCACGCCGCGGGTGCGGGCGAGTGCGGCGTCGAAGCCCTGCGCTTCACCGTAGAGCTCCTCGAGGTTGCCCCACAGCGCGCCGGCCGCCTCGGCATCGAGGCCCCCGAGCTCGACTTCCGCGAGCGCGGCGCCGACGGCCGCAGCGAGAGGATCGCGGCCGACCACGACGATGCGACCGAGCGCCGTCTGGCCGAGCAATAGCGGCGACAACAGGTTCGTCGCCTCGTCGGTCCGCAGGTTGTGGATGTCGTCGATCACGAGCACCCGCGCGGTCTGGGCGAGGGTCTGCGCGAGCGAGCCGGGCACGCAGCGCAGCGCCCGTTCGGCGCGAGAGCGCAACGCACTCGCGCGATCGCCGGGGTGGCACTCGATGACGGTGGTCGTGGTCCCGCCCAGGCTGTGGGCGAGCTCGGAGACGAGCCGGGTCTTGCCGGACCCGAGCGCGCCGTGGAGCGAGACCAACGGAACGACGGCCAGGTGCTCTTTGAGCGCGGTCAGCTCCTGCTGTCGACCGACGAACGGCACCAGGCCGATGGGAGTCATGGGGTTCGTGATCTTCGAGGTTCGGCGCCGCATGCTCACGAGCGGCGATTCAGCAAGCAGCGAGCCACGCATGGTCGCTGGGATCTTCAGAGAGTACGTCGGGCTAACCCGTTGAAACGGGTGGGTACAGTGTAGGTTATCTTCCAGCCGTCACGGGTACCGAGACGTCAGTTCCGCTATGCGGACGCATCGGCTGAGGGGTTGGCCGGTGACAGCAACCCCCGATCGAGGGCCGATTTGGACAGCTGACGCCAGGCAAGGTCAGCCGACGAAGGGGTCAGTTGGCTAGCGAGAGCAAGGTGGCGATCGATTGGTCCCAGTCCGCGACCTCCGAGGCCGGCTGACGAAGGTGGCTTTCGATCCGCGGGAACGTAGCCACCGCGTCATCGACCGCGCGATCGCGACCGCTCTGATACGCACCGAGCACGATCAGATCGCGGTGCTCTTCATAGATCGCGAGCCGCCTGCGCACGGCTGCAGCCGCCTGCGCATGTTGCGCATCCACCAGCTTCGGCATCAGCCGCGAGACGCTCTGCACGACATCGATCGGAGGGAAGTGACCGCGCTGCGCGAGCCGGCGATCGAGGATGACGTGCCCATCGACGAGGCCGCGCACCTCGTCCGCGATCGGCTCGTCGAGATCGTTGCCGGCGACCAGCACCGTGTAGATCGCGGTGATCGCGCCGCGCGGCGTGGCACCGGTTCGCTCGATCAAGCGAGGCAGCAACGCGAACACGCTCGGTGGATAGCCATGCCGTGCCGGCGGCTCACCCGCCGAGAGCCCGACCTCGCGCTGCGCACGCGCGACGCGGGTGAGGGAATCGCACAGCAACAGCACGCGGGCCCCGCGCTTCTCGCGGAACCACTCGGCGATCGCGGTGGCGACATGGATGCTGCGCAACCGGACCAAGGGTGGCGCATCGGAGGTGGCGCACACCGCGACGACACGCCCCCGCGCCGGTGCGAGCTCGTCCCCGAGCAGCTCGCCGAGCTCGCGACCACGCTCGCCGACCAGGCAGAGCACGATCACGTCCGCATCCGCACCGCGCGCGATCTGACCGAGCAGCGTGGACTTGCCCACGCCGGCCGCCGCGAACAAGCCGATCCGCTGGCCACGCCCGAGCGTCAGCATCGTATCGATCGCCCGAACCCCGGTGGGTTGGGGCGCGTACGTGCGAGGGCGCGACAACGGATCGGGTGCCGCGCGATCGACATCCCAGCGCTCGCCGGTGAGGGCGACGCCGCCGTCGATCGGCTCCCCCACGCCATCGAGCACGCGGCCGAGCAGATCGTCGCCGCACAGCACGGTCAGGCTCTGCCCGGTACGCCACACCGCACCGGCGGGCGCGACGCCGGCGAGCTCGCCGAGCGGCAACAGCACCGCTTGCTCGCCGCGAAACCCGACGACCTCGGCACGCAAGGGGTTTGATCCTCGGCGATCGACATGCACGAGCTCGCCGAGCGAGACGCCCGGCACGTTCGCGCGGATCACGAGACCGGTGACCTCGGAGACCTTGCCGTCGCCGCTCTTTTCGATCGACCGCTCTGCCACCGAGTGCATCGCCTTGGCGGTGACGCGCTCGGCCTCGGCCCGCGCGTCCTTGACGATCTGCTTCGCGAGGGTGTCGGCATCTTTTTCGATCGTGCGTGCCTTCGCGCGCGCCTCCTCGACCTGCATGGTCGCGAGATCGCGTGCCTCGTCGACGATCCGCCGTGCTTCGGTCCGCGCGTCGACCTCATCACCACTGATCACGCGCCCCGCCTTCATCGCTTCGACGATATCACGCCGAAAACTGCTGAGCCCCTGACACCACGATGGATGGCAGGGGCTCAGCTTGATCTCGTTTGAGGTACCGCCATTCGCCGGGCGTGGGACCGTAGCGTGCTAGTCCGGCCTTGCCGGGGCAACTGCTGTGCGGCCACACACGCGCGTTCGCGAATCAAAGCGGTGGAAGGTGATCTTGGTTAGCGCGGATCGTCTCGGGCGTGCATTGACCTCCGTCGGTAGCTCGGCTGACTCGAAGAGTCCCGTGGCTTTGCGTTGCCTCGCTCGCGCGAGGGTTGCCGTTTCGTGGCGCAGGATGGTTCCTGCCTGGTGAGTGGCACCGTCATCGTGAGCGTCGAATGTCGAGGGACCGAACGTGCGCGGGTCATGCCGGGACGTGGGTGTGGACACAGAACGCAGATCGACAGTCAGTACCGAAGCCGTGCGTGCCTTCTAGGAAGGACCTGCCCTGATTCGAGTCATGAACGTCACGCTCCTTGTAAGAGTCGTTGCTCAATCACTCCGCAATCGTCGTCGTAAAACAACCGTACAAAAGTCGAGTGCGAGCTGTCACTAGAAAACTTCGAACAAGTTTCATTCGACATCAGATCGCGCACGAAGTGTGGGCGTGCAGGCTACGATGGAGCCGTGATCGGCGAGCTGATCGCAGCTAGTTGCGAGGATCCATCCGTGCTGAAACGCATGGGTGGATCGATCGGCGAGGCCGCGCGCGATGCGTCGACGGAGCTCGCGGTGATGTCACCCACCGATGCACGCACGTGGCGAGCGCGCTTGATCGCGGCGGTCCGCGCGCCGATTCCCCCCGGCCTGCGCGGCGTTCACGGATCGTGGATCGAAGCGGGCCTCGAGGGCTTACCAACACGCGTGCGTGAAGCGCTCGCCGGGAGCGCGGGCGATCCCATCGATGTCTGGCTCGTGCGCTGGGCGTGCGCCGAGATCCCGCCGCTCCCACCGGTCGATCCAGCGCTGGTTGCCCCGCGCGAGATCGAGGAAGCACCGAAGCTGTCGGCCGAGGCGCTCGTCGGATGGCTCGCGAACATCGGTGCCGATCAGCTCGCGTATGCGCTGCGCAGCAAGCCGGATGCGCTCCAGGCGATCGCCGCGACCCTCGGCCGAGAGATGGCGGACCGCGTGGTCGGCGCGGTTCGCCGGATCGGCGTACCACCGCGTGCCGGTGCGCTCGGTGCCACGCGAGATGCGATCGCGCGGTGTCGCGGCGATGCCGGCTCGGATCTGTTGCTCGTGATCGGTGCCCGGACGATCGCGCCGTACACCGATCCCCTGCTGCGCCGACAACTCGCCGTCCGCCTGCCCCGCCCACGCGGGCTCGTGATCCTCGCCGAGTTGCGTGCACGCGCCGGTGATCCGCTCGACCGCGCACCCGCTTGGGATGCGCTCACATCGCCGTGATCCACTCGCAGAATTCCAGCGGTGCGGTGAACGGTCCGCTGGATGCGGCGAATGGCTACGACTGCGGCGGATTGTGACCGGTCTCCGCCTTCCGGCGACGACGCTGCGGCCGCAACTTGTAGCGCAACAGCTTGCCGCCTGGACCTCGCGGCAGCGCGTCGACGAACTCGATCCACCGTGGGTATTTGTATGGGGCGAGCACGCCCTTGACGTACTCCTTGAGCTCCGCCTCGAGCTTCGGTCCCGACTCCTGCCCGACGTTGGTCACCACGAACGCGAGCGGCTTGATCAACCCCTCGTCATCATCCGCACCGATCACCGCGGCTTCCCACACGGCTTCGTGGGCCACCAGCGCGCGCTCGAGCTCGTTGGGAGACACCCACTTGCCACCGACCTTGAACAGATCGTCGACGCGGCCACAGTGGTGATAGTAGCCGTCGCGATCGACCATGAAGCGATCGCGCGTGGTGAACCAACCGTCGCTGCGGAGATCGTGGACGCCGGAATCGGTGGTGCCACCCCAGTAGCCGGTGAACAGCGAGCCGCATTGCAGCTCGAGCGTCCCGATCTCGTCGACGCCGACCAGGTCGTTGTCCTCGTCGACCAGCCGCACCTGCACGCCCGAGAGCGGCTTGCCGCAGACGCCCGGCCGCGCACCCGGATCATCGCTGCGCCCCGCGAGCGCGAACTGGAAGATCTCGGTCAGGCCGTAACCGACGACGACTTCGGTCCCGAGCACCGAGCGAATGCGCGGGATCAGCCGCTCGGGCATGCCCTCCGCACCGGCGACGCAGTGGCGCAGCCGAGCGAGCGGCTTGTCGATCTTGTCGTGCTCGGCATCGTGCGAGAGCTGCGCGTAGATCGATGGCGTGGCGAACAGCACCGTCGGGCGATAGCTCTCGACCGACTTGAACAGCGCATCCGAGCGCGGCTGCCCGGGGAACAGCAAGCACTCGGCCTGCACCGCGAGCGGCAGCAACAGCCCGGCGCCGAGGCCATACGCCGTCGACAACCGCGCGACCGAGAGGATCTTGTCGGACGTGGTGAGTTGCAGCAGATCGCGCGCGAACGAGTTGTTCGCCGCCGAGATCGTGCGCTTGCTGTGAGGGACGGCGCGGAGCTCGCCCGGGCCGGAGCCCGCGGAATACAGGAGCAGGCAGACGTCGGTCTCGCCCATCGGCACCGGCGGCAGCGGCGACGCGCCCGCCACCAACGAGTGATAGTCGTGCACGCCCGGGTAGCTCGCGCGGACGCTGATGACCTCGCGGAGATCCGGGGTCTCGGTGCGCACGGCATCGACGACCTGCTCGTGGGTATCGTCGACGATCGCCATCACGGCGGCCGCGTGCAGCACGTATTCTTGAACGTCATCGGGCGTCGACAGCTCGGAGACCGGCACGGCGACCGCACCCGCATGGATCACGGCGAGGATCGCCGCGGCGGCCTCCATCGTGTCCTGCATCAGGATGAGGACGCGCTCGCCGCGATTGAGCTTGAGGAGCCGCAACCCCGCCGACAGGCGCGAGATGTGATCGGAGAGCTCGTCGAATGTCCAGACGCGGTCCCCCTCGCGGAGTGCCGGTCTCGGTCCCGCCCCGGCAGCGAGCGCTGGCTCGATCAGCCAGGCCGCTAGGTTGCCCACCTCGGACATGCCGTCGAAGTGTAAGGGAGTCCGGGGAGAACCACCAAAAAACTTCGGGAGAGCCCCGAGCTCGACCCGAAGGACCAAGAATCTTCCGGCGAAGGCGGAAACCGAGGTGAGTTCTGGGGGTAGGGTGCGCCCGTGCGCATCGTCGGAGGCACCTTCAGCGGCCGGGTCCTGCGCGCGCCCCCCGGCGCGGCGACCCGCCCCACGTCGGAGAAGGTCCGTGAGGCCATGTTCAATATCCTCGGCCGCCGCGAGGTGGTCCACGGGCGGGTGCTCGACTTGTTCGCGGGCTCCGGGGCGGTCGGGATCGAGGCGCTGTCGCGCGGGGCGGCGCACGCGACGTTCGTGGACTCGGCGAAACCGGCGCTCGGCGTCACCCAGGGCAACCTGCGCGAGCTGGGGCTCGCGGACCGTGCCACGGTGCATGCCGGTGATGCGCTCGCGTTCGTCAAGAAGCCGTGCCTCGAGCCATGGAGCTTCATCTTCATCGATCCGCCCTACGCGAGTGATCTCGCGGTGCGTGCAGCGCAGGCGTTGCCGGTCGCGAGCCTCACAGCGGATGCGGTGATCGTGATCGAGCACGATCGCCGCAACGCTCCGCCCGAGACGCTCGGATCTTTGGTACGAACGGACGAACGTCGCTACGGCGACACGCTGCTCTCGTTCTACGGATTCTCCGAGGTGCCTGCCCCATGACGCAATCCAGCTCCATCGCGGTCTACCCCGGCACCTTCGACCCGATCACCAACGGCCACCTCGATATCCTCGAGCGTGCGCTCGCGGTGTTCCAGCAGGTGATCGTCACGATCGCGCCGAACATCCGCAAGAACCCGCTGTTCACCGCGGACGAGCGGATCTCCTTCATCCGCGATGCGCTGCCACAATATGGTGAGCGGCTGCAGTTCCAGGTCTTCGAAGGCCTCCTCGTCGAGTTCTGCCGCAGCCGGGGCGCCTCGGTGATCGTCCGCGGGCTGCGCGCCCTCGCCGACTTCGAATACGAGTTCCAGTTCGCCCACATGAACCGCCGGCTCGCACCGGGAGTCGACACGATCTTCTTCATGACCGACGAGCGAAATCACTACGTCAGCTCGTCTCTCGTGAAGGAAGTTGCCAGCCTCGGTGGCGACGTCAACGGCCTCGTGCCGGCGGCGGTCGTCACTGCACTCAAAGCAAAGTACGCCTCGAAGAAAACGCCATGACCTTCCCACTCAAGCTCGCGTCGCGTCTCGATCCGATCAAGCCCTCGATCACCCTCGCCGTCACGGCGAAGGCGGCAAAGCTCAAAGCCGACGGCATCGATATCATCAGCTTCGGCGCCGGCGAGCCCGACTTCGACACGCCGGATCACATCAAGGACGCGGCGAAAGCGTCGCTGCTCGCAAGCGGCGTCGGCAAGTACACCGATGTCGCCGGCATCCTGCCGCTGCGCAAGGCGATCGCCGCCGAGCTCTCGAAGGTCCACCACACCGAGCTGTCCGCCGACCAGATCCTGGTCTCGACGGGCGCGAAGCACTCGCTCTACAACCTCTTCATGGCGCTGATCGATCCGGGCGACGAGGTCCTGATCCCCGCACCGTACTGGGTCAGCTACCCCGACATGGTGATGCTCGCCGGAGGGCGGCCCGTGATCCTCGAGACCAAAGCCGAGGACGACTTCGCCGTCACGGCCGATCAGGTCTCGCGCGCGTGCACGCCGCGGACCCGCGCGATCGTGCTCAACAACCCGTCGAACCCGACCGGTGCGGTCTACACACGAGCGCAGATCGAGGCGCTGGCGGAGGTCGTCGTCGAGAAAGATCTGCTCGTGATCTCCGACGACATCTATCGCCAGCTGGTCTACGGCGATGCGCAGTACCACTCGATCGCGGCGGTGGGGCCCGAGGTCGCGAAGCGCACCGTGCTGGTCGACGGGGTTTCGAAGACCTACGCGATGACCGGCTGGCGCATCGGCTACACGGCGGGTCCGGTCGCGTTGATCAAGGCGATGAACAAGATCCAGGGCCAGTCGACCTCGAACCCGACGCACATCTCGCAGATCGCCACCCTGGCCGCGCTGACGGGCCCGCAGGACTGCGTCGCGACGATGCGCGCGGCGTTCGACGAGCGCCGCAAGAAGATGCTCGCGCTGCTCCGCGCCATCCCGAACGTCCAGTGCCGCGAGCCGAAGGGCGCGTTCTACGCGTTCCCGGATCTCTCCACCTACCTCGGCAAGAAGTCTCCCGAGGGCTCGATCCTCGACGACGATGTTCAGCTCTGCGACTGGCTCGTCGAGGTCGGCAAGGTCGCCGTGGTGCCGGGTTCCGGCTTCGGCGCGCCGGGCTTCGTGCGGTTGTCGTATGCCTGCTCGATGGCGAACATCGAGAATGGTGTCGGCCGCCTCGCACAGGCACTCGGCACGCTGAGCTAACTCGTGCTGAAATAGGCGTCGTGAGGGTCCTCATCGCGTGGGCGACGTTGCTGCTTGGCGCATGCGCGACCTTTCACCCCGCCGAGGTCTGCGGCTCGCACGACGAGGATGGCGACGGCATCGCCGACGGTTGCGATAACTGTCCGGGGTTCGCGAACCCGAACCAGGAGAACGCGGATGCCGACGTGCTCGGCGACGAGTGCGATCCGAGCGCGGGTGCTCCGAACGAGCTGCTGTTGTTCGAGTCGTTCGAGCAGCTCGGCCAGTGGGCGCCTCGCACCGGCGACTGGTTGCAGCTCGATGACGATGCGGTGTTCGCGCCCGAAGAGGTCCGGGACACCGGGCATCACACCCTCGTGTTCGGGCCGCCGTTTCCGACTCCCTCGACGCTCGTCCTCGAGTACGTCGTGCGCATCCTCGAGGACTATCGCGGCACCGCGAGCATCGCGGTCGCGATCGGGAACAACGGGACGGTCGAAGGTGAGACGTGCGGGCTGTCGCGCGTCGTCGACGTCGATCGCCTCGAGGTTCGCCAACCCCAGACCACCGACACGCGCGTGCTGGCGACGCCGCTCACGGCGGGCACGCGCCATCGCGTCATCATGGCGATCGATGGCCCCGATCTGAAGTGCTTGCTCGACGACGGCAACGGTGAGGAGAACGTGTTCGCGCGGCGGCTCGGATCGGCGCCACCGGGTGGCTTGTCGTTCATCGCATCCGAGGTCGGCGTGCGGATCGAGTACCTCGCGGTGTACGGGAATCTTTAGCGTGTAGACTCGCGCGCACATGTCACGCGAGTTTGCGTTTCCAGGTACCCGCGCTCGCTACGCGCCCGATCGCGTGGTCGATATCCAGCACATCGCGCTCGCGCTCGATGTCGATCCGGCTCGGCGCGAGGTCGCCGGCACCGCGACGTTGACCGGCATCGTGATCGCACCCGGCACGCGCGCGGTCGAGCTCGATGCGGTCGAGCTCTCGATCGAGAAGGTCACCGCGAACGGCAAACCCGCGAGGCATCGCCACGATGGCAAGCGCCTGCACGTCGAGCTCGCCGATGCGCTCGCCGCCGGTGCCGAGCTGACGATCGCGGTCGAGTATCGCGGCACGCCGCGCCGCGGCCTCTACTTCATCGGGCCCGACGAGGGGTACCCCGAGAAGCCGGTGCACGTCTGGACGCAGGGTCAGGACGAGGACTCGCGCTACTGGTTTCCATGCATCGACACGCCCAACGAGAAAGCGACGAGCGAGGTCTCGGTGCGCGTGCCGGCGAACCTGTTCGCGCTGTCGAACGGGAACTTGATCTCCGATCGCGTCGACGGTGGAAAGCGGATCATCCACTGGAAGCTCGACGTCCCGCACAGCTGCTATCTGATCACGCTCGCCGTCGGTGACTTCGCCGCGATCGAGACGCGGTGGCGCGACACGCCGGTCGTCTACTACGTGCAGCGTGGTCGCGAGGCCGAGGCGGAGCGCACGCTCGCGCGCACGCCGCAGATGCTCGAGCTATTCAGCAAACTGTTCGGCGTCACCTACCCCTACCCGCGCTACTCGCAGGTGTTCGTCGGCGACTTCATCTTCGGCGGCATGGAGAACACCAGCGCGACCACGCTCACCGATACGGTGTTGATCGACGAGCGCGCCGCGCTCGACTACGACATCGACGCGCTGGTCGCGCACGAGCTCGCGCACCAGTGGTTCGGCGATCTCGTGACCTGCCGCGACTGGGGCGAGGGCTGGCTCAACGAAGGGTTCGCCACCTACTCCGAATATCTGTGGCGCGAGAGCTACGAAGGTCGCGATGCCGCCGACCTCGAGCTCGAGGACTGGGCGGACATGTACTTCGGCGAGGACGCCGGACGCTACCGCCGCACGATCGCGACCAAGCACTACGACGAGCCGATCGACATCTTCGATCACCATCTCTACGAGAAGGGTGGTCGCGTCCTCCACATGCTGCGTCACTACCTGGGTGACGAGGCCTTCTTCAAGTCCCTCGCCTACTACCTCGGCAAGCACCGCCACGGCGTCGTCGAGTCGCGCGACCTCGCCCGTGCTGTCGAGGAGTCCTCCGGCAAGAACCTCGATTGGTTCTTCAGCCAGTGGGTGATCGACGGCGCCGGCCACCCCGAGCTCGACGTCTCGATCTCGTACAACACCGACACCCGGCTCGCGACGGTCGCGGTCGAGCAGAAGCAGAAGGTCGAGGGCCGCACGCCTCTCTTCCGGATCCCGACCAAGGTCCGGTTCCGGGTGCGCAACAGCGACGTCGACATCGCGATCGAGATCGTCGATCAGCGCCACGTCTTCCACCTCCGGCTCGACGACGAGCCGACGCAGGTGATCTTCGATCCCGGGCGCGTCGTCCTCGCCGCGCTCAAGGTCGACAAGGCCGAGCCGATCTGGATCGCCGAGCTCTCCGGCGCCACGCTCGGCATCGATCGCGGGGTCGCGGCACACGCGCTCGCGAAGCGGGGTGGGCCCGCGGCCGAGCGCGCCCTCGCGTCCGCGCTCGATCGGGATCCGTCCTGGGCGGTTCGGGGCACCGCCGCCGCTGCGCTCGCCACGCTGCGCAGCACCAGCGCACGCGATCGCCTGCTCGCCGCACTCGCCGGCGAGCGCCACCCGCGTGCGCGCCGCGCGATCGTCCGCGCGCTCGGCGACTTCGTGCACGAGCCGGCGGTCGCCGAGGCCCTCGGCTCGATCGTCGAGCAGGGCGACGCGAGCTACTTCGTCGAGGCCGAGGCCTGCTTGTCGCTCGGTCGCGTTCGTGCACCCCGCGCGGGGGAGCTGCTGCGCCTCGCCGCCGGCCGCGAATCGTTCACCGACGTCGTCCGCCAGCACGCGTTCCGGGGCCTCGCCGAAGCCCGCGATGACAGCGCCCTCGGGTTCCTCGTCGAGGGAACCAGGTGGGGCCGGATCACGCAGGGTCGCCGCGCGGCCACGACTGCGCTCGCGATGCTGGTCCGTGGTCGCCGCGATCGCGAAGCGCGCGACATCCGCGAGCGGATCGAGCTGTTGCTCTCGGATCGCGACTTCCGCGTCCAGGCCGCGGCGCTCGAGGCGTTGAACGTGGTCGGCGATGGTGCGGCGATCCCGGCGCTGCGCCGGATGATCGATCGCGAGCTCGATGGCCGGCTCCGCCGGCGCGGCAAGGAAGTGATCCGCGATCTCGAGGAAGGCACGTCGCAGGGGGAAGACCTGCGGCGGTTGCGCGACGAGGTCGGCGAGCTTCGCGCTCTCGCCAACGGGCTGCGCGATCGGCTCGAGCTGATCGAGGCGACCGCGAAGGCGAAGCGCGAGAAGAAGGAAACCAAGAAAGCGAAGAAGCGCGACAAGAAGAGCTAGGTCGTGTGAACCCGCCGGGATGTGCGGGGCCTCGGAGAGATCGCCCAGCGTGGCCTCGGCTGGTGTGCGGCTGCGTGCGGCTACGGCCGCGTGTTGCGCGGCACACGTGATCGCACCCGCGCTGAACGTGGAGTGCCGGCGAGCTCCACCCAGGCGCCGGCTGGACGACTGGGGCGGCACGGCCTGCGGCCGTTGGTCATACGGATCGTGACGGCCGACGTCGAAACGTGTCGGCGCCCACAACTACCCGTGCTTGCTCGGGATCTCCTAGCTGGCTTTTTTTCGGATCGGCTTGCCGTTGTCGTCGAGGAGCTCGATGTCGGGCCGCTTGGGCGCATCCTTGGGAGCCTCCGCATCCTTCGGCACCGTGGCCGCGGCATCCGGCGGCACGATCACCGCAGCCGCATCCGGTTTCGGCGGCGCGACCACGCCTGCATCACGTGGACGGACGATGCCGGCATCTGGTTTCGGTGGCTTGATCGGCTTCGTCTCGGGCGCATCGACGATCGCGACGTCGGGCTCGAGCGCGGCGTCGGCGGCAACCATCGCTGCATCCGGCGTCGCACGCGCTGCGTCGGCAGGTTGGTTGCTCGGGTTGGAGATCGGATCTCCGCTGGGACTACGCAACACCTTGACCGCCACCAACCCGCTGACTCCAAGCAACCCGATCGCGATCAACGGCAGCACCCATCGGCGCGTCACCGGAGGTCGATCGAAGGACGAGCTCGGGACGGTGCCTGGGTTGGGGCTCGATCCCGGCACGGGGGTTGTTGCCGTCGCTGCGAGCGCCACCGCCGAGGGTGCCGTCACGCTCTTGACCACGTCGCTGCGTATGCCTTGGGGCTGCGACGCGATCCACGGACGCGTCGTGAGGATCGAGCCTGGATCATCGGCGAGCCCCTCGAGCGCGGCCTGGGTCTCACGTGCGGACTGATACCGCTCCGCGGGCTCCTTCATCATCAGCCTCTGGATCAGCGCGCGCAGATCCGGCGGAACGTTCTCGCCGACCTCGGGGATGGGATCGCGCACGTGCGAGGCGAGGACGACATTGACGTTCTCACCAACGAACGGGGGCCGGCCGGTTGCCAGCTGATACAGGATGCAGCCGAGTGAATAGAGGTCCGCGGTCTGGTCGCTGGGCTTGCCGAGGATCTGCTCGGGCGGCATGTACAGCGGCGTGCCGAGGATCGCATCGGTGCGAGTCACCAGCGACGTGTTCTCCTGCACGAGGGATTTCGCGAGCCCGAAGTCGAGGATCTTCACGAGGTCCCTGCCCGCAGAGTCATCGAGGATGACGATGTTTCCGGGCTTGAGGTCGCGATGGATGATCCCCTGCGAGTGCGCGGCATCGAGCGCATCGCAGATCTGCATGCCGATCGCCTTGATGCGCTTCATCGGCAGCGGGCGCATCGCCTCGAGGTCCTTCGACAGCGGCCGGCCGCGCAGCAACTCCATCGCGAGATAGAGGATGCCGTCCTCGGTCTGGCCGAACTCGTAGACCCCGACGATGTTGGCCTGGTTGAGCCGGCTCGCCAGGCGCGCCTCGCGAAGGAACCGCTTCGCGATCGAGCGATCACCCGAGAGCTTGGGATGGATCACCTTGATCGCGATCTCGCGGTCGACCGACAGCTGCCAGCCTCGGTACACCGTCCCCATCCCGCCGTGACCGAGCGGTGCGCGCACCTCGTAGCGGTTATCGAACACGCGCCCGATCAGCGTGTCGGGACGGCCTTTGAGCGTGATCAGCTTCGCGCCGTCGTTCGGACAAAATAGCGCCTCGATCGCGAACGATTGATTGCACGCCGCGCAGTACGACTCGTCGGTCTCGATCGTCGAAGCGATCTCGGCGCTCGCGCGGATATTGGGATCCGACTCACTCACGTCAGAAGGGCTCGATCGTCACGGTCTCGCCGGCGAGCAAGTCGTCGCGGAGCACGATCAGCACGTGCTCGTCATCGAACTGCTGGACGTACGCCGGTGGTTCGGACGCATTTTCCTTGAGGACCTCCGCATGCCGAGCCCTGCCGAGGTTGAGCACCACCGCGACGCCTTGTGGCAGGCGGGCCATCGAGCTCAGCGTGATCGTCGACTCGTGGGGGATGTCGTCGACTTCGTGGAAGATGCCGTTTTGATCCGCTGGGAATGGCACGTCGTTGATCAGCAGCATGCCACCGGTCAGCTGATCGAGGACTCGGCCGCACTCGGCGGGGGCTGTGGAAAACCCATCGACGATGAGGGAAGAGCTCACCGATCGAAGACCGCCGATCAACTCGGGTACCCCATCTCCAGATCCGTTGGACGCGAAATCGAAGACGTGGCCTGCCGTTATGCCCCCACCTGGCCGATACCGGACGAACTGGCCCGCGGCCGGTTCCGGCCACGCCACACCGATCATCGTCTCGTGGCCTGCGTAGAAGGTGCACGCCTCCCGATCCCCATCAACCACCAAACTGCCATCGCGCTGGATCTGCGTGGGATCGTCGGTGTTCTGGAACGCCCAGTAGCTGGTGAGGAAGAACGTGTCGACGGGGCCCGTGCTGCATCCGAGCGGATCGCTGTTAGCTCCGGTAAGCGTCGCGGCGGCGGCAAACGGTGTGAACTCGTCGAACCGCGTGATGCGTCCCGTGGCGAAGAACGTGAACGTACTCGTTCCCTCCAACACGTCGGTGGTCGTGCCGATCGGATATCTGGCTCGGTAGCTGACCTTGTACTGGACCGCGCCGGGTCCCTTGAAGGCCTGGTCGATGCGCGACACCTCGGCCGCGCCTTCCGTGCCGAGGCGCCCGGGAAGGGAGCTGATATCGAACCCTGGAAAGAGCGCGAGGCCAACCCTCGCCTCGAACGCACAGCTCGGGGTTGCGTTGGTGAGGACGTCGCGCCGGTTGTCGTCGACGCCGACCGTGAACTTGTCGGGCATCGGAAACGTATCGGGGCCCGGGAGACCGAACTCCATCTCGTAGAAGGAGCCCTTGACGATGACTGCCCCGGTCTCGCCGTTGACCGATGCCACCAGCGATTCGTCGTCGAATCCCAACTCCTTCGGAATGTCGGCACAGCCGAACAACCCGATCACGAGCAACGGCGCTCTCATCGCTCCGGAGTATCACGTGCGCGCCCTCCGACGGCAACGTGTTAGCCTTCGCCACGTGATCCGTGTGGCTCTGGTGACCTCGATGGTGTTCGCGAGCGCTCTCCCCGCGCACGCAGACAAGGCCAAGGCGGATGCGCTCGCCGCCGAGGCAGGCACCGCAGCAGCCGCCAACGACTACCGGAAAGCAGCGCAGCTGTTCTCCGCCGCCAACAAGGAGGATCCGCGGCCGAACCTCTTCTGCAATATCGGGATCTCGTACTTCAAGGCCGAGGAGTGGACCCGTGCCCATCTCCTCCTCAACCGTTGCCTCGATCGCACCGCGCTGGCCGCCGGGACGGTCGAGAACGTGCGCGCCGTGATCGGCCTGATCGAGGAGACGATGCGTGCTGGAACGTTCGCACCGGTGACGATCAACGTCGCCGACGGCACCCGTGTGCGGTTGGCCGAGTTCGGCGACGACGAGGTGTTCTCGAGCACGCGCACGGTCTGGCTCTCGGTAGGTTCCCATCGCGCGACCGGACAAGCCGATGGCTTCCTGGACAACGCGATCGAGATCAGGGTCGAGAAGACCGAGCCGATGGCTGTCGAGCTCAAGCTGCAGAAGCTCGATCTGATCCTGGCACCCAAGACGGTCCGCAAGCCCGGGCCGAAGCTACCGGCGTTGATCGCCACAGGTGGGACGGTGGTCGTCGGTGTGGTGGCGGTGATCTTCAATCGCAAAGCCCGCACGCTTGCCGATGACGCGGCGTTCGCGTTCGATCAGGAAGAGTTCGACAGCGAGACCAGTCGCGCACGCACGTTTAATAACTTGTTTGTAGGCACCGCCTCGCTCGCGGTGATCGGCGCCGGGATCAGTGGCTACCTGTGGTACCGCGCAACCCGTTCCACCGAGGTGCCGATCGAGGTCAAACCTACCGTTGGCGGTGCCACGGTCAGCGTCGGCGGCCGGTTCTGACGATTCCGTGAGGTAACGTCGCCACGTGAAGTTCCTGCACCCCGCGCATGACGAGCACCTCGAGCTCTCCACCGACGACGTCTTCCTGAACCCGGCCTACTTCGACGGCCTGTCGCGCCTCGAGACCGACCTGACGACCCCCGATTTTCCGGGCGGCTCACATCCGATCGTGTCCGCCAACATGAACGCGGTCACCGGCAAGCGGATGGCCGAGACCATGGCGCGGTTCGGTGGGCTCGGCGTCCTCCCGCAGGACATGGAGCTCGACACCGTCGAGCGCATCGTCAAGCACATCCACGCCGCCGATGCGCGCTACGACACGGCGCTCTCGGTGTCGCCCCGCGCGACGCTGCGCGACGTCCAAGGAATCATCCGCAAGCGGTCGCACGATCTGGTCACGGTGGTCGATGACGATCGGCGTCCGCTCGGCATCGTGACGTCGGCCGATCTACGCGATCGCGATCAGTACACGCTGGCCTCGGCGCTGATGACCCCACGCCTGGTGTCGTTCTCCGTCGGGATCTCGAATCGCGAGGCGTTCCTCGCGATGGAGGAGGCGCGCGTCAAGGCCGCTCCCGTACTCGACGAGGCGGGCCGGCTCGCCGGCGTGATCACGCGGAACGATGCGGTGCGTCTCGATCTGCTGCGGCCTGCACTGGCGCAGGGGCGCTTGATGGTGGCCGCCGCGATCGGCATCTCGTCGCATGCGGCCGCCGCCGCCGGCAGCCTGCTCGACATGGGCATCTCCGCGATCGTGCTCGACACCGCACACGGCCATCAGCGCCGCATGCTCGAGGCGCTCGCTGCGGTGACGAAGGTCGTGCGCGGCCGCGTCCCGATCATCGCCGGCAACGTCTGCACCGCCGAAGGCACGCGCGCGCTGATCGAGGCCGGCGCCGACATCGTCAAGGTCAACATCGGGCCCGGTGCGATGTGCACGACCCGGATGCAGACCGGCACGGGGCGGCCGACCTTCACCTCGGTGATGACCTGCGCCCGCGAGGCGCACGCGCGCGGGAAGTACGTCTGGGCCGATGGTGGCGTCCGCCATCCCCGCGACGTCGCCCTGTATCTCGCCGCCGGTGCCGCGCGCGTGATGATCGGAACCGCGCTCGCCGGGACCTACGAGAGTCCGGGCGACGTCAAGGAAGACCGAGAGGGCCTGCTCTACAAGGAGAACTACGGGATGGCCAGCGGCCGCGCGGTCAGCGATCGCAACAACGATCAGGATCCGTTCGAGCGTGCCAAGCGCGGGTTCTTCCGCGAGGGCATCTCGACGTCGCGTATCTACATCCGCGAGGGGCAGGAGAGCGTCGGCGCGATCCTGGTCGACATGATCACCGGCGTGCAATCCGCGATGACCTACGCCGGCGCGCGCACGATCACCGAGCTTCACGAGCGCGCGGAGATCGGCGTGCAGACCGCCGCCGGCTACGGCGAGGGTACGCCGCACGGCAAGATCCGGATCTAGGAGCCTGCCACTCCTGCTGATCATCGGCTCGCGACGCGCGCCTGCACGGAGCTCGACCTAGCGATTCAGTTCCGCGATCATCGCGCGCATCGTGTCGCGCGCGCGCGGCAACTCGTCGGCGCGCAGCGTCACGCCACCGACCACCGCGTGCCCACCACCGCCGAAGCGCGCGCACAGATCGCCGAGGTCGTGCCGCCGCTGCTTCGACGTCCACGGATTGACGCCGACCGAGATCTTGATCGTCGTCGACGTGCGCGTCGCCGAGACGTTGTAGAGCGCCGACGGGAACAGCTGATAGCCGAGGAAGCCCGGGCTGCGCGCGCCGAGATCGTCCATCCGATCGAACAGCACGACCTCGCCGTGCCAGACGCCGAGCTGGTGCACGGCGGCGAGCTCGCGACTCCGCTCGTCGGCGATCGCCTGCAACTGCGGGACGAGCTCGGGCCGCTCCGCGAGCTCCTCGAGCGAGCTGTGCGACAGCCATTCGACGTAGCGCGCCGTATCGAGACCGGAGCGCCCGTGCGCGAGCCATGCCGCGAGCCGCTGGGCGGGCTCGACGAGCGCGACCGCGGCCTCGGCGGAGGTGAACTGCGCGGCATCGATCGTGTCGGCCCACGCGACGGCCGCGCGCAGGCCCGGGGGTGCATGCCAGCCCCACCGCGCCTCGAGCGTGCGGAGGATCAGCCCGGCGCACGAGGGCGCCTTCGGATCGAAGATCCAGGTGTCGAGGTGATCTCGCTCGAAGACTTCCCGCAGCGATGTTGGCTGGAACGCGGTCGGGTGGTGATCGAACCACCAGCGCATCTTCGGATCGGCGCAGAACCGGAAGTCGACGCACGCGTGATCGTCGGCGTCGAGGGGGATGCCCTCGAACGGATTGCCATCCTTGTGGGTCATCCCCACGGGCTCGATCACGACGTCCTTCGCGACGGTGTCGCGGTAGAACGCCGAGAACAACGCCGCCGAGGTGGTGCCGTCGAAGCAGGCGTCGTGGAAGAAGACTTTGAGTCTGGCCACGTCGGCGAAGACGATCATACCCTGATACCTTCGGCACATGGATCCCAAGGTCTACGACTGGCTCAAGGCAGGTCACCTGATCGGTGACTTCCTGTGGGTCGGCTCGATGTTCGCGGTGTATTGGCTCTTGCGGTTTCACACCCACGCACCCAAGGAAGCGCACGAGAAGCTGGTCCTGATGGAGCGCTCGATGGCGCTCATGATGGATGTGGCGTCCGCGCTCGCCATCGGGACCGGCGTCGCGTTGATCATGTATCGCACCGGCGACGGCACGATCTTCTCGGAGAAGCCCGCCGGCTGGTTCCACATCAAGCTCACGATCGTCGTGCTCGGCTTGCTCGCGATGCACGGCATGTTGCGCGCGAAGGTGAAGAAGTTCAGCAACGGCGAGACACCCTCCGTGCCGCACTGGCAGTGGACGATCATCCTGTCGTCGGTGGTTGCGATCTTGATCGTCACGTTCGTGGTGCGCAACGTGATGACCCGCCATGCGGTCGACGAGGCGCGGGCGAAGGCGGCGGCCACGCTGGGTGCCGAACCGCCTCCGAAGTAGTGACCCGGACGATCCTCCACGTCGATCTCGACGCGTTCTACGCAGCCGTCGAGCAGCGCGACGATCCGGCGCTCCGAGGCAAGCCGGTGCTGGTAGGAGGATCGGCGAGGCGAGGCGTCGTCGCGAGCTGTTCGTACGAAGCCCGGACGTTCGGCATACGATCGGCGATGCCGATGGCCGAGGCGCTGCGGCGTTGCCCGAGGGCGATCGTCGTCAGCCACCGCATGGATCGCTACGCCCTCGCGTCGCGCGGCTTCTTCGCGATCCTCGGAGACTACTCGCCCGAGGTCGAAGGCCTGTCGCTCGACGAGGCGTTTCTCGATGTCACCGCGAGCTTGCGCTTACTCGGTGACGGCCCGACGATCGCACGAACGATCAAGCGCCGCGTGCGCGAGGAGATCTCGCTCGTCGCGTCGGTCGGCATCGCGCCGATCAAGCTCGCCGCGAAGATCGCGTCGGACATCGACAAGCCCGACGGCCTGCGCGTCGTCGCGCCCGACAAGCTACTCGCGTTTCTCCATCCGCTGCCGATGACCCGGCTGTGGGGCGTCGGGGAGACCACGCGCGCCGTGCTCGCGAGCATGGGGTTGTCGACGATCGGTGACGTCGCGCGCTATCCCGAGAAGTCGTTGATCGCCCGGCTCGGCCACGTCACCGGACCACACCTCGCGGCCCTCGCCCGCGGCGAGGATTCGCGCGAGGTCGTCCCCGAATCCGACCCGGTGTCGATCGGCCATCAGGAGACGTTCGACGACGATCACGAGGACAAGGGCGAGCTCGCCGTGATCTTGCTCGATCAGGCAGACCGCGTCGCTCGCCGGTTGCGCGCTGCCGAGCTGCGCGCTCGCGCCGTCGTGCTGATCGTCAAGTACGATGACTTCCGTCAGATCACGCGGCGCACCACGCTCGACAGCGCCACCTCGGATGGAGGCCTGCTCGCACGGACGGCGATCGGCTTGCTCGACAAGGTGGCGATCGAGCCGCGCAAAGGCGGCCGCGTCCGACTCTGCGGGATCTCGGCGCAGGACCTCGAGGCTCGCGACGCTCCGCGCCAGCTCGGCTTCGACGAGGCCACGCGTGCGAAGGGTGAGCGGCTGGGCGACACCATTGACAAAGTCGCACACAAGTTCGGCAAGACTGCGCTCAGGCGCGCGGTGCACCTCGTTGATCCAGAACACGACGACTGAATGAACTACCCGTGCGCCACCGAGTCCCCTACAACTCGGTCATGAACAACCTGACGATCGGTCTTGTCGCTGCACTCTCCCTCCTCGCCGTCACCGGCTGCAAGAAGAAGGGCGGCGCGATGGATGACGCGGTGGCGAAGATGGACGAGTTCGCGAAGTCCATGTGCGACTGCAAGGACAAGGGCTGCGCCGACAAGGTGAACGGCGACATGGCGAAGTGGGGCACCGAGATGGCGAAGACCGCCGGGGCCGCGAAGGACGACAAGCCGGATCCCGAGGTGGCCAAGAAGTCGGCCGACGTCATGACGAAGTACACCGACTGCATGACCAAGCTCATGATGGCCGGCGCCGCCGACGCGATGGGCGCCGCGCCCAAGACCACGGCCGAGCCCAAGCCGGTCGTGCCGGAGCCCGCCGCGGTTCCGGCCGAAGAGAAGAAGTAGGACCAACCCGGTACGATCTGGAAACGGCCCGTGCTCGCGGGTCGTTTTTGCGTTTGGGAACGGGAACATCCGGCAAGCTGAGAGGGTGCGCAGGCGACAGGTTCCCAACCTCGCCGCCTCGCGTGTCTTAGACGCAGAGGTTCGAATGCTCCGTCTCCTCTTCCCCCTGGTCACGTTGGCTGTCGTCGCGCTCGGTAGCGCGACCGCACATGCCGAGCCGGTCGCAGCCCACGCGTTGATCGTGGGCTCGAACGCGGCGGGGCCCGGTCAGACCGAGCTCAGATATGCCGAGGAGGATGCGCGCCGCGTCGGTGCGTTGCTCACCGAGCTCGGCGGGTACACGCCGGCCTCGATCGACATCGTCACGCACCCGACGCCCGACGTGCTGCGCACCCGCCTCGCCCTGCTGACCTCGCGGGTCGCCGCCGATGTCGCCGCCGGCAAGCAGACGCGGGTGTTCTTCTATTACTCCGGTCACGCGCGGGCGAGCGCGATCGATCTCGGGACGGAGGCGCTGCCACTCGACGAGCTGCGCCAGAAGCTGTTCGCCGCCGGCGCGACGCTCACCGTCGTCGTGCTCGACGCGTGTCAGAGCGGCGCGTTCTCGCGCATCAAGGGCGCGCAGCCCACCGCCGACTTCTCGTTCAACTCGCGGCAGCAACTCGATGCGAAGGGCGTCGCCGTGCTCGCCTCGTCGACGGGCAGCGAGCTGTCCCAGGAGAGTGAACAGCTCCGCTCCAGCTACTTCACGCACCACCTGCTCGTCGGGATGCGCGGCGCCGGCGATGCGAACAACGACGGGCAGGTCACCGTCGACGAAGCGTATCGCTACGCGTATCACCAGACCTTGCTGGCGACGAGCGCCACCGCCGTCGGCGGCCAGCACGTCACGCTCGAGGTCGATCTCAAGGGTCACGGCGAGGTCGCGCTGTCGTATCCGCGCGCGGCCACCGCGGCGATCGAGCTCCCGGCGGACCTCGACGGCAAGGCCTTGGTCCAGCTCAAGAAGACGCGGTCCGTCGTCGCCGAGACGCAGAAGGCGAAGGGCAAGGCCGTGCGAATCGCCGTCGCGCCCGGCGAGTACGAGGTGCTGGTCCGGCAAGGCGATCGCCTGTTGCGCTGCACGGTCACCGCGCCCGGCGCGGTCGAGGTCGCGCGCTGCAACAACGAGCGGTATGTCGATGCCACGCGCAAGGGCGCCGTCGCGTTCCCGGCCTGGTGGGCCGTCGACGGGGCGTGGATGGTCGGCGGCGCCAGCTACACGAGCGGCTTCGAAGCGCGGCTCGCGGACTTCGGCTATCGCCAGGACACCAGCATGCGCAGCAGCGCCGCGTTGGCGGTGAAGAGGTACCAACACTTCGGACGCCTGTCCGCCGGACCGATGTTCGCGGTCGAGCATCTGACGATGCCCGAGTTCGCGCGCTCGACCGAGCGCGAACCGCTGTCGTTCAAGTCGACGACCACCCTGCTCGGCCCCGGCGCCGCGCTGCACGTCCATCTCACGGAGCGGATCGCCGCGAACGCGGAGGGTGTCGTGTCGCTCGGCATCGGTCGCTCGCGCTTCTCCGATCAGGACACCAACGTGACCACCGAGACGTTCTTCGGATGGGGCATGTCGGGCCTCGTCGGCTTCTCGATCGAGGAGATGTTCAACACCCGCGCGACGTTCAACCTCAACGCACGGATGACCTACGCGAGCGCGATCGAGAACGACATCGGCGACTCGCTCGAGAGCGGTGGGTTCTTCATCGGCATCGGCCTCGGCTACCAGCTCGGAGCAAAGCAATGAAGCGCGGATTTTTCACCCTCGGCGCGGCCCTGCTCGCCGCCTCTCAGCTCGGCGCGACCGACTGCGGTCAGGTGATTCGCGACCCCGGCTTCGATGTCTGGTGCGGCGAGTCGCTGTGTAGCTGGAAGCTCGTCCGCGGCGACATCGAGCAGGTCGGCACCTGGACCGAGGGCGACTCCGGAGTGTCGTTCCTCGGCGAGGACACCGCGATCCAGCAGGTCGCACCCGTCAACTCGTCCGACGGCGCGTGCATCCGGTTCTCGATGATCGCCGACGTCGCGGAGAACGCCGAGGTGTTCCTCGACATCGACGTCGAAGCCGATGGCACCGTCGAGCGCCGCGAACGGGTCGGCACGACGAGCTGGCAGAAGGTCACGTTTCTGATCTACCTCGCCGCGCCGTATGACGGCATCCGGTTCGAGCTCGCGAAGCGCGGCCTCGGCCACGCGGTGCTCGCGAACATCGGCGCCGAGCTCGCGACCGACTGCACTGGACTCACACGGATCGAGCCGGAGGCGCGTCCCGTCGGCGCGTCGTGCAACAACGCGAACGACTGCGACTCGGAGCTCTGCGTCGCCAGCGGCACCACCTTCCCGGTCGCATCGCCTTTCGGCACCGTCTGCGCGGGTTGCGATCCATCGCAGGTCGACGCGTGCGGCTCCGGCGAGGTCTGCGGCGTCTCCGATCCGTTGTCGCCGGTGCTCGCGGTACCGATGACGTGCATCCCGGTCGCGTCGCGCGAGCTCTCCGAGCAGTGCATCTCCGACGCGGAGTGCCTGTCGGGCCTGTGCGCGCGTGGCGAGTCCGGCGCGGGCGTCTGCTCGTCGTGCAAGACCAGCGCGGAGTGCGGCGGCGCGACCTGCGGTCCGTCGTGGCTCGCGGGGAGCCGCGGTCCCAACGTGTGCGAGCCGGGCGCGGGTGCGGGGACGGCGGGCACGGCGTGCGGCAGCGACGTCGACTGCGCGAGCGGCACCTGTCAGGGCAGCGACGCACACGCGTGCGACCTCGATGGCCGCCCGTGCACCACGGACTTCCATTGTCCGACGGGCTCAGATCTGATCCCTGGGACGTGCAATACCGTCGGCGTCCAAGGTGGAACCTGTACGTAGTCCCGATGCGCAGGCTGCCTACCGCAGTTGGGGCCCTGCGCTCGTTCGCAAAGCGGAACGCATCCTCCGCAGTCGCGAGGATGCCGTCGATGTCGTGCATGCGTTGTTCGTCGATCTGATTCCTCGCTGGAACTCCGAGATGGACCTCCCCTACCTCTATAGAGCGGTGACGAACCGCTGCCTCAACGTGGTGCGCGACCGCGGGAACCGGGCGCGGCTCCTCGAGCGCGAGCACACCGCCGCGGCTCCGCTCGGGCGCGTCAAGCTCGAGGATCAGATCGTGGGGTTCGGCTTGATCGCGGCACTCGCGGAGAAGCTCGACGAGGGGCACCTGCAGGTGCTGGTCGCGCGGTTCGTCGACGACATGACGCAGGAAGAGATCGCCGATCACCTCGGGCTGTCGCGCAAGACGATCGGCAAGCGGCTCGATCGGATCCGCGACGAGGTGATCGCCCTGCGCTCGGAGGCAGCGTCGTGAACGCCTGCATCGGCACCCCGATCTCGTGGCTGCGGCTCGAGACCTACGCGGTCGACATGCGTGATGCGACCGTCGCGAAGCACCTCGGCGAGTGCCCGGCGTGCCACGGCTGCTTCGCGCAGATCCGCGACGACGTGGTCGCGTTGCCGGCGCTGATCGGCTCCTCGCCCAGTAGGCCCAAGCGGAACTGGTTGTGGTGGCTCGCGCCGGCGATGGCCGCTGCCGCCGCCGCGATCCTCCTGCTCGTGATCGTCCGGCGCTCTCCCGCGCCCGATCACGTCACCACGATCAAGGGCGGCAGGCAGGTCGTGCTGGGTGTCGTGCGCGAGCGATCTGGCAGTATCCGGCGAGACGTGACCACGTACGCCGCGGGCGATCGGTGGAAGCTGACGCTGACCTGCTCACCCGACCCCGCGTTCGCTCCATCATCCGGAGCGTGGGCGGGTCCCTTCGTCTGGGTCGATGTCGCCGTCGTCGATCCGAAGGGCGTCGATCACCCGCTGTCGCCGGCGCAGCTGTCGTGCGGCAACGAGATCGTGGTGCCCGGCGCGTTCGAGATCACCGGGCGCGACGCGAACGTGGTCTGCGTGGTGCTCGACCCGGATGTGATTCCGCCGCGCACGCCACCGGTTCCGGGCACGCCCGGCACGGCCTGCGTGACGCTGACGCCCGAATAACCGATCCTCTGCGCGTCCCGTTTCCGACGCGAACCGACGTGGGTCGGAACCTACTTCGAGGCGACGGAGGCCTGGACGGCCTTCGTCCAGCCCGCAGCGCTCGCCTTCGGCCCGACCGCCGCGCACGTGAACGAACCCTGCCGCCACGCGATCGCGTGCAGCTCGCCGTCGGTGGTATCGGAGAACTCGGGTGCGATCACGCGGGTGAACTGGACGAGGTACGTGATCGGCTCACCGTCGATCACCACCCGCATCATCGCGGCGCGGTGCCCGAGCACTTCGGTGTCGCGCGCTCCGGTGACGTGTTTCGGCAGCGGCGGATCCTTGCCGACGACGGCAGTCGCCCACGCATGGAGCTCCCCGGTCGTGGGTGCCACGAGATCCCAGTTCGGCGTGGCCTGGCGATGGGCGGCGGTGACCTCTTCCATCAACACCGTGTTGCGGGTCGGGAAGGTCATGTAGATCGCGACCACGGTGCCGATCAGCACCGTCAGCGTGAACAGCAGCGAGACCGAGACACGCCGGTGCAGCGGGCGTGGTGGGGTCACCAGCGGGGCGTCCCCCTCGATGGGGCCGGTGGATTCCGCTTCGACCAAGTTCATGACTGCTCGAAGTGGGGAACCATACCGAAGCGCCGTTCGAAGTCTTCTCGTAACTTCGCACAGAACGCCGCGAGGTCAACGCCTGCGTCGACCTCGATCAGATGTCGGCAGACGAGACCCTTGTTGGCGAAGCGCACGCCGAGCGCCCCGGCCGCGGTCTTGACGTCGCGGCTGTGCTCGTACCAGACCATCGCGCTCTTGCCGCGCGGATAGTCGAGGAGCCCGGTCGCGAGGCGGAGTTGCAGCACACCCTCGCCGGCCGGCGCGCGATCGCCGGAGGTCGACAGCGGATACCACTCACCGAACTTCACGACCCGCAGTGTATCGTCGGAAGGTGGAGCTGAGCAGCACCCCGCTCGCGGAACCCGAGCGCCTCGACTTCGGGCGGACGGATGCCGAGCCCGATCGCCTGGTCTGCGGCGATGCGCTGACGGAGCTGCCGAGCTGGCGCGACGGGACGATCGACGCGATCTACATAGATCCGCCGTTCGGCACCGGCCTGGTCCAGCACGGTCGCGGGCATCGCTACCTGGATCGGCCCGACGATCCGGATGCGTTCGTCGCCTGGATGCAGCCGTACCTCGAGCACGCCCACCGGGTGCTCGCGCCCGCCGGCTCGCTGTTCGTCCACCTCGACTACCGCGCCGTCCACTACATCAAGGTGGCGCTCGATCGCGTGTTCGGCCGCGACCGGTTCGTCAACGAGCTGATCTGGTGTTACTCGGTCGGAGGCAAGAGCCGGCGAGGCTTCGGCAAGAAGCACGACACGATCCTCTGGTACGCGCGCAGCGACGACTTCGCGTTCTACCCGGAGGCCGTGAAAGTGCCCCGCCGCGGTGGCTCGCACATGCGGGTGGTCGCCGGAGAGGACGGCCTGCCGGTCCAGGAGAAGACCGATCGGAAGACGGGTCGGGTCTATCGCTATCCCGTGTCCCTCGGCAAAGTGCCCGAGGATTGGTGGACGGACATCGAGACCCTCAACCACAGCGACCGCGAGCGGATCGGCTGGCCCTCGCAGAAGCCCGAAAGGCTGGTCGAGCGCATCCTTTCGGCGGTCACCGTCCCGGGGAACCGGGTCGCAGACTGGTTCGTGGGCTCGGGGACCACCGCGGCGGTTGCCCAGCGGATCGGGCGCGGCTTCGTCGCCTTCGATCGCGAGCCTTCGGCGATCTCGCTGGCTACAACGCGTCTGGCGGCCCAGGGCACAAAACTCGCCTCCGCAGGTGCGCCACCGCCCTCGATCTTGATCGAGCAGGCGCGATGATGACGCGGCGCTTTATCAGACCCTGTTCGCTTGCCGGGGCCCACCGGATAGGGCGAAGCTTCCGAAGGTTAAGGCACTTGATGGCGGTTGATTCATGAGCTCGATCCCGGCCACAGATCAGGCTCGCGTGACCCTCGAGGCCTGGCTCGTCACGGATGTCGGCGTCGTGCGCGAGCACAACGAGGACTCCGCCTTCATGGAAGCCGGCAAGGGCTTCTTCATCGTCGCCGATGGGATGGGCGGTCACGCCGCGGGCGAGGTCGCCTCCGCGATGGCCGTCGAGACCGTGCGTGTCACGCTCGATGCGCAGCGCCCCGAGATCGAGGCGTTCAAGAGGGCGCCCACGGATGCGGGCCGGCGCTCGATCGTTCAGCTCCTCCAGTCCGCCGTGCTGTCGGCCCACCAGGCCGTGTTCCAGCGCGGCCAGACCGAGCCCGACAAGGCCGGCATGGGCACCACGCTCGATGTCGTGCTGGTCGCCGGTCCCGAGGCGTTCGTCGCACACGTCGGCGATAGCCGCACGTACCTGATCCGCGATGGTCGGTCCTCGCAGATCACCACCGATCACACGGTCGCCGAGGTCCTCGTGATCGAGGGCAAGCTGACGATCGAAGAGGCGCAGGTCTCGCCGCTCCGCACGATCCTGGTCAACGCGATCGGGGTCTCGGCGGATGTCGGTGTCGAGATGGCGCACGTCACCCTCAAGCGCGGCGATCGTCTGTTGCTGTGCTCGGATGGTCTGCACGACTACTTCCCGATCGAGGAAGAGATCGCGCAGAAGCTGTCGCTCGACGCTCCCGGCGATGCCCTCAAGGACATGGTCGAGCTCGCGAAGCAGCGCGGCGGCCACGACAACATCACCGGCGTCGCGGTGCATGTCACCGATCTGATCGAGGGCGTGCCTGGTGAAGACGCGGGCGAATCCACCCAACCGGTCGATCTCGCGAACAACCCGTTCGCCGCCGACGAGCCCACCGAAACGGCGCTCTACAGCCCCACGGGTCTGCCGCCTCGCATGGTGGTCAACACCGTGATGCCGCCGTCGCTGGGCGAGAAGTCGCTCAAGGCCACGCAGCCGATGCGCGCGGTCTCCGAGGACGAGGTCGGCGACACGCTGCCGCCGCTCGACAAGCAAAAAACCGAGCGCCTCCCGACGGAGCCGCCGAAGGACCACTCGCTGGGGACGGCGACCACCGATCCGGGTCTCAAGCCGCTATCCGACGCCGACATCGCTCGAGCGAAGCTCGCCGGAACGTCGACGACGGACGACGCCGCCGTCGACGCGCCGACCGAGATCGCCACGGCGGATACCGGTCGCGTTCCGAAGTCGAAAGACTCGGACTCCGCCGAGTAGGCGGACAGGCTGCGCACGTGCGCGGGCGCGTACCGATCCTGCTCGAGGCCGCGGTGCGTGCCGCGACCCGCGCCGTGCTCGGGGATGCCTTACTCGCGACCGGTCCGCTGACGCGCGCCATCGTCGACCGTTCGCAGCGCTACACCAGCGATCGCGATCGGTTGGCGTCCCCTCGCGATCCCGACGGCGATCTCGCGGCGCGCGCGGCGTTCTTCACGATCGCCGATGCGATGAAGATCGCCCTGCCGCTCGCGGAGCTGACGCGGCGCGCGGCCCTACCCTCGCGACCGTTGCGTGTGCTCGACATCGGGGCAGGATGCGGGGCGATGTCGCTCGGCCTGGTCGCCGTGCTCGATCGCGAGGTGACGATCACCGCGATCGATCGAGATCCACGCGCCCTCGACATCGCGAAGCGTGCGCTCACCGCGCTGTCGACGAAGGCGACCGTCGTCACCAGGACCGCCGATGCGACGCGCACCGAGCTGCCGGCCGCCGATCTCGTCGTCCTGGGCACCGTGCTCAACGAGCTGCCGCCCGACGCGGCGCTCGCCCTCGTCGAGCGTGCGTTCGCGGCGCTCCCCGACGACGGTGCGCTGATCGCGATCGAGCCCGCGCTCCGCGAGACGTCGCGAGGCTTGCACACCATCCGCGACGCGATGATCGGCCGTGGCGCACACGTGTTCGCACCGTGTACGCGGCGCTGCGTGCCATGCACGGCGCTCGTCGATCCCTCGGACTGGTGTCACGAAGATCGCGTGCTCGAGCTACCGCCGGCGACGCGCGAGCTCGCGCGGCTCACGCACCTGCGCGATGGCGGGATGAAGTTCTCGTACCTCGTGCTGCGCAAGCAGCCGCTCGACCTCGTCGAGAGCCCTGGCGCGTGGCGCGCCGTCAGTGCGCCGTTCATCGAGAAGGGCAAGCGCGAGCTGATCGGGTGCAGCGAGCAGGGGCGCATCGCGATCCGGCTGCTCAAGCGTCATCGCAGCGAGGGGAATCGCGACTTCGAGCGGGCCGACCGCGGCGATGTGATCGTGACGACGGAGACGCCGGGTGACAAGCGTCTCGAGATCACCGGCGAGCTCGTCATCGAGCGTCCGCTGGAGGGATGACGTCCGTCATTAGCGAGGACCGAGATCGATCGCGAGCTCGGCGAGCGCGTTCGCCTCGACGGTGACCGTCGACTTCACGACCTTCCACTCCTGCCCACCCCGCGCGGGTAGCCAGGCCGTCGCCTCGTGCAAACCGGGAGGAAGCCGCAGGGTCGCGAGACCCGTGGCATCGGTGACACCACCGGGCGCGTTGACGATCCACGCGCCGTCGTCGGCGCCGTCGATCGCCAGTCGATAGACGCCACCTGCGTCGAGGGTCATCGAGACCGCGTGCCCCGCGATCGGCAACTGGATCGGCGTCGCGTCGCCGGGCTTCAAGGCACCGAGCGAGGCGATCGTGCCATGCTTCGTCAGCGTCAGCTTCGCGGGCCGCTCGAGCGTGCTCTCGACGATCAGCGTGCTCGCGATCGCGATCCGCGGCGTCAACGCGCACGCAGCGAGCGTGATCCGCGCTTCGGGTGGGGCCGGCGCCTTGTCGGTGAGCACGATCGCGTCGGGGATCCCCCACATCGTCGTCGGCGTGACGGCCGGCGGACGCGGCGTGTTGCAGGTGGTGCGACCCGGGGCTTGCCGCGCACTCGTGGGAACGGCCTTCCACTCGACGCGGATCGCGGCTTCGCCTTTCGGTGCCGCCGATCCAGATCCAGATCCAGATCCAGATCCAGATCCAGATCCAGATCCAGATCCTGATCCTGATCCAGCCGCGTCGACGGTGACGACCGGCGCACGCATCGCATCGTCACCCGCCGACTTCTTGCCACCGCAGGAGGCGACGGCGAGCACCAGGGCGAGGCGAGCTACCACGCGCGAACCTCGTCGAGGATCCGCGCGGTGTCGATGCAGATGTCGTTGACGCCCGGGCCGTAGTAGTCGGCACCCGCGAGGGCGATCCGGTGCGTGCGCGCCGCCGTGACTGCCGCGCGCACGCGATCGCGATGGCCGAGCGCGTACTGCGCCACGCCGCGCTGCCAGCGCACGACCGAGGCGTGCGTGGGAGCACCCGAGGCACCGAGCACGACGCCGACGTCGCGAACGGCCTGCGCGATCAAGGCACCATCGTCGAGCTCGGTGACCGATGGATCGCGCCCGCCACCGAAGATGCAGCGGAGCAGCACCTGCCCCGCCGGCGCGCGGCCTTCCCAGACCGTCGATTCGAACACGATGCCGAGCACGCGGACGTCCTCGCCGAGCGCGACCAGCGCACCGAAGCCATCGGCACCGCGCGGCACTGCGGCGGCGGGAAATCCGAGATAGACCAGCGCAGCCGGCGCCCGGTCGAACGTCGCGAGCTTGTTCGCGAGCTCGGGGAGGGTCGTCAGCGACGGCGCGTCCTGGGCGGGGATCGCGATCACCGCGCCGTCCCAGATCTCGCCGTCGATGCGGACCCCCTTCGCGATCGGCTCGATCTTGTCGACCGGTGTGCCGAGGCGAAGCCGATCGCCGAGCTCGGCTGACAGCGCCTCCACCAGGGCGCCGAGCCCACCGCGCGGCGCATACATCCCGCGCGGCGTGGCCTTGCTCACGTGCTTGCCGGCGATCTTGCGCAGCAGCGCACCGGCCGCGCCACGCGCCTGTTGCCGGAGCATCCCGCGGACGAGCCCACCGTGCTTCGCGAGTGCCGCGAGCTTGGGGAAGCCGGCCTCGAGCGAGATGTCGTGCGCATCGGCGGCGTACACGCCGGTGACGAACGGACTGATGATCGCGCGCGCGGCTTCGGGGCCGAACCGCCGCGCCGCGAAGTCGTGGACGGATTCGTCTTGCCCAGGTGAGGGGCGGAAGTTGAATGGCTCGCGCAGCAGCTCGAGCTTGCCGCGCCAGGTCAGCAGATCGCTGCGAACGAGCTGGACGGGATTGCTCGGCAGCGCACGCAGCTTGCCGTCGAGGAAGATCCATCGCTTCTTCGCGCGCGGGGAGGCCTTGTCGACGGGCACACCGAGCTCGTTGCACAGCGCGAGGGCACCGCGCGGCGGGCCTCCGAGGAACGAGCTCGCGGCATGCTCGCGCGTGAACCCGTCGACGTGGCTCGTGCCGATCACACCCCCGGCACGCGAGGACGCCTCGAGGACATGCGCGTCGACGCCGGCGGCGATCAACGTCCGCGCGGTCGCGAGCCCGCCGAGGCCACCGCCGATGATCGCGATCCGCATCACGCCCGCGAGCCGACACCCTCGGGGTGACGCGCCGAGAGCTCTTTGACAGCCGCGATCATCGCGCGCACGTGCTCGGGGTTGGTCTCCGGCAGCACGCCGTGTCCGAGGTTGAAGATATGCCCGGTACTCCCCGCGCGCGCGAGGATGTCCGACACCCGCGACCGGATCTCCGCGGGCGACGCGAACAGCGCACCCGGATCGAGGTTGCCCTGCAGCGCGACGCCCTCGCCCACCCGGCGGCGAACCTCGTCGATCCCGACGCGCCAGTCGACGCCCAGCACATCCGCACCGCTCGACGCGTAGTCGTCGAGGTACGGCGCGCAGCCGTTGACGAAGTAGATGATCGGCACCGGCTTGGCTGCGAAGGTCTTCGAGGCGCGCAGCATCTCGATCACGCGCTTCGCATAGCGCAGCGGGTACTCGCGAAAATCGCCGGGCGACACGATGCCGCCCCAGCTATCGAACAGCTGCACGCAATCGACGCCCGCCGCGATCTGCGCCTCGAGATAGACCGCCGTGGTGCGCGCGATCTTGTCGAGCAGCAGGTGTGCGCTCTGCGGATCGCCGTACAGCAGCTTCTTGGTGTTCGGGTAGTCCTTCGACCCACCACCCTCGACGCAGTACGTGAGCATCGTCAGTGGGGCGCCCGCGAACCCGATCAGGGGCACGCGGTTGGCGAGCCCCTTCTGGATCAGCCGGATCGCATCGAACACGTACGGCAGCTCGGCCTCGGGATCGGGGACCTTCATCGCATCGATCGCTGCGCGATCGCGCACCGGCGTCGGGATCTTGGGACCCGCGTCGGGGAACGTGACCTCGATCCCCATCGCAGGGAGCGTGATCAGGATGTCGGAGAACAGGATCGCCGCGTCGAAGCCGAGCTGATCGATCGGCTGCAGTGTGACCTCGCACGCGAGCTCGGGAGTGCGGCACAGCGTCAGAAAAGACCCTGCACGTGCGCGCGTCTCCTTGTACGAGGGAAGATAGCGCCCCGCTTGGCGCATCATCCAGATCGGCGTGCGCTCCACGGGTTGCCGTCGACACGCTCGCAGAAAGAGATGCTCGGTCATGCGCCGGTCAGCGTAGCTCAGGTAACGTGGTCAGGGAGGATGCAGCACGCCGCGATCTTGATCGCGCCCGACGGGCCGAGCGGGCCCTTGCGTGGCCTGATGGATCGCCTGGGGAGCTCGGGGATCACGACGACGATCGTCGATGATGTGCCCACCGCCGCCGAGCTCGCGCGCAAGCACGACTCGCCGCCGGCACTCTTGCTCGACGTCCGCGCGTGGTCCGCCGGTGAGGTCGAGGACGTACGCAACGCCGGCGAGCTGATCCGCCGCGTGCTGGTCGCGATGCCGACCTCGCTGCCGGTGGTGATCGGCGACGATGCGGTGCCGCGGATGATCCTCGCCTGCATCCGCGCCGGCGCCGCCGACGTCATCGACCTGTCGCTCGAGGGCACGGCGACGGCGCGCGCGATCGTCCAGCGGATCTGCCTCCGCCAGTACGACCGCGCCCGCGAGCAAGACAATTTCGGACAGGTGCGAGGGATGGTCGAGGATCTCCTCAAGGACCTGATCCGCACCGAGCGCCGGTCGATCGACGCCGAGGATGCGCTCGTCCACGCGCGCAGCGGCGAAGTCCCGACGGTCACCACGGAGTCGCGCCCACCTGCCATCCTGCTGGTCGAGCACGATCGCTCGGTCGCCGACGACCTCGCCGACCTGCTCGAGGCCGCCGGCATCGCCACGTTTGCCTACGTCACCGGCGAGGAGGCGCTGCGCGAGGCCGAGACCTTGGCCGCGACCACGGGTCTGGATCTGGCCCTGGTCGCCGCCCAGTTGCCCGGGATCGACGGAATCGAGTCCGTGCGCAGGCTTCGCGAGCGCGTCCCCGGCCTCCCCGCCTTCTTGATGACCTCGGTCCACGATGCCGACCTGGCTGCCGACGCTGCGGACCTCGGGGTGGTCGGATTCGTTCACAAGCCGCTCGAGGACATCGAGGCGGTCGTCGAGCGGCTCGGGCAGCTCGCCCACGAGTCGCTGCACCGGACGCGTGAGGCTGTCTATCTGGAGAGGATCAAAGAACGCCACGAGCGCGTACTCGCCAGGTACCGGTCATTGCCACGCGAACCTTGAACGCCTATGATCTCGCGGTATTCGCATGGCAGCGGGCGCCCTGTCCATCAAGCTTCGGTGCGCCTCATGGCAGCAGCTGGCGACGATCTACTACCGTGATCTCAGCCGCGGCACGATGTTCCTCAAGGCGTCGAATCCGCCGGCGATCGGAACCAACGTCCGGATCGACCTGACGCTGCCGAGCTCGTCGGTGATCGTGCTGACCGGCACGGTGCATCAGCACGTCAACGATGCGCAGCGCGGGGCCGGGGTCGAGCTCAAGCTCGCGCCGATTCCCACCGGCTCGGTGTGGATGATCGAGAGTGCCCTCGCATCCGAAGCGCGCCGCGAAGCCGGGGCTTCCGAACCGCTCAAGACCGGGCCGGTTCCGACGGTCACCGGCCCGGTTCCGACGGTCACCGAGGGTGCAGACGTCAGCGAAGCCGAGGCCGAGCTGATCCGCGCGCTGACCGCGGAAGCCGAGTCGATGAAGAAGCTCAACCCGTTCCTCGTGCTCGGTGTCAGCTACGAGGTCAACGACGGCGAGGTTCGCGCGGCGTTCGGCGAGCTGACGAAGAAGTACCACCCGGACCGGTTCGCACGGTACGAGTCCACGCAGCTGCGCGCGGTCGCCGCCGAGATCTTCATCCTCATCCGCGATGCCTATCGCCGGCTCGGTGACCCGGCGGGTCGCGGGCAAGCGCTCGCCGCGCTCAACAAGAGTCCCGATCGCGTCGTGCCGGTTCGCGCAGCGACGGCAAACCCGGTCGCGCCGCAGAGCCGGCGCACGCCACCGCAAGGCGTCCCCTCGCTGACGGGTTCGCTTCCACGACCGCCTCGGGCCGCGAGCGAGCCCAGCGTCACCGGCGCCGTGCCGCGATCGACCAGCGACGTCAAGAGTGGCCCGATCCGCGCGCTCGCCGCCACGATCGCGCAGACGCCGCAGCGCCCCGATCTGCACGAGGCCGGCACCGTTCGCAAGCCCCCCGAGCCCGCGCTGCTCGATCACAAGCCCACCACTCCGACGCCGATCAAGCAGACCGGCATCATCCCCGCGCATGTTCACGAGGCCAGCACCGTCCGCAAGCCGGATCCCACCGCGGTCACCACGCCACCGCCGATGCCGATCCAGCCCGGCGATACCGCTGCGGTCGACGAGCTGATCGACGCCGGCAAGTTCGAGGACGCGCTGGTCGCGTTCCGCATGCTCGCGAAGAAGCATCCGAACGAGCGCGTGTATCGCGCCGGCATCGAGCTCGCCGAGGGGCTCAAGGCGTTGGCGTTGCGCGATCGCCTCGAGGCCGCGCAGCGCTTCGAAGCTGCCCTCGAGATCGATCCTTCGAACGAACGCGCGGCGCGCGAGCTTGCCGAGATGCGACGGCACGCGACCAACGAACGTAAGGGCCTGTTGTCGCGGCTCATGGGGAAGAAGGAGTAGCCGTGTCGCGCATCATCGGCATCGACCTCGGGACCACGAACTCGTGCGTCGCCGTGCTCGACGACAAGGGCACGCCCAAGACGCTCGCTGGCGGTGATGGCGAGCGCACGATTCCGTCGTGGGTCGCCTGGGCACCGGATGGCCGGATCGCCGTCGGGCAACGCGCGCGCCGTCAGGCTGTGACCAACCCGGCCGCCACGATCTACGGCACCAAGCGGCTGATCGGTCGCAAGGTCAACGCCGACGATGTCTCGTGGTTCGCGCGCCTCGCGCCGTTCCGGATCGTCGCCGCGCCGAACGGGGACGCGTGGGTGCGCGTCCACGGTCAGCCGATCTCGCCGCAGGAAGTCGCCGCTCATATTCTCCGAGCGATCCGCAAGACCGCCGAGGACGCGCTTGGTGAACCGGTGACTCGCTGCGTGGTCACGGTCCCGGCGTACTTCGACGATGCGCAGCGCCAGGCCACGCGCGACGCCGGTCAGATCGCCGGCCTCGATGTCATCCGCATCCTCAACGAGCCAACCGCCGCGGCGCTCGCGTACGGCGCGCATCGCGTGCGCGAAGGCCGGCGAATCATCGCCGTGTTCGATCTCGGTGGTGGCACGTTCGACATCTCCCTGATGTCCGTCGAGAACGGCATCTTCGAGGTGCTCGCTACCGGCGGCGATACCGCGCTCGGCGGCGAGGACTGGGACCGCCGCGTCCTCGAGCGGATCGTCGACGAAGTGTTCGATCAACACCGCGTCGACCTGACGACGATCCCGATGGCGATGTCGCGCCTGCGCGAAGCGTGCGAGACCGCGAAGAAGACCCTCTCGGTCGATCGCGAGACGCGCGTGTCGCTGCCGTTCCTGGCCAACGATCAGCACGGTGCGCCGATCAACTACGAGCGCACGCTGACGCGCGACTACCTCGAGCAGCTCACCAAGGACCTGCTCGATCGCCTCGAGGCCCCATGCATCCGGGCGCTCGCCGATGCCGGCTTGTCGATCGATGCGGGGGGCGCGCCGTCGATCGAGGAGGTCCTCCTCGTCGGCGGGATGACGCGCTGGCCGGCCGTCCAAGACATCGTCGAGCGCGTGTTCAAGCGCAAGCCCTCGAAGGGTGCGAACCCCGACGAGGTCGTCGCCCTCGGCGCCGCGGCGTACGCCGGCATCCTCGCCGGTGACTCCGACGACGCGCAGCTCCTCGACGTCACGCCTCACGACATCGGCATCAAGGTCGGTGACTCGGGGTTCGCGCTCGTCGTGCCGCGCAACTCGATGCTGCCGGTGCGCGCGCGTAGGTTATTCGCGACCACCAGCAACGATCAGAAGTTCGTGTCGATCGAGCTCTATCAGGGCGAGGACAAGGAAGTCTCGAAGATGCGCAAGCTCGGCCAGGTCGTCCTCGACGATCTGCCGAAGGGCCAGGCTGGCAGCGTGCGCGTCGAGCTGGTGATGACCGTCGACGTCGAGGGCATCCTCTCGGCCACCGCGCGAGAGATCAAGACAGGCAAGGAAGCCAGCGTGACGATCCGTCCATCGGGTGGGCTGTCGCAACGCGAGATCGTCGAGATCATCACGCGCCGTCGCACGGAGTCGTCCCACGTCGGGCTGCTTCCCGGCGGTGCGGTCCGCGTCACCACGCGCGAGCACATGGTCGCGACACCTAACCTGACCGACGACGACGACTCATGAGCATCGACCCGGCCGTCCTCAAGGTGGCCGACGCCGTCGGCGCCCTGATCGAATCGTGGGGCTTCAAACGCAACATGGGGCGGATGTGGGCGGTGCTGTACCTCGAGAACCGTCCGCTCAACGCGAGTGATCTGTGCGATCGCCTCGGACTGTCGACGGGGTCGGTGTCGATGCTCCTCACCGAGATGCTCGAATGGGGGGCGGTCAAGAAGGCGTGGATGGTGGGCGAGCGCCGCGAGCACTTCGAGGCCGAGACGTCGATCTGGAAGATGGTGTCGCGCGTGTTTCGCGAGCGCGAGCTGCAATGGATCCGCAGCGCCTCGGAGGCGTTCGACGCGGCGAACCAGGAAGCGTCCCCGAATGACCAAGGTGACGAGCGCAGCAAGTTCATCGCCGATCGGATCGCCGGTCTCGCACAGCTCTCGCAGGTCGGCGCGCACCTGATCGAATCGATCCTGCAAGGCGATGCGGTGGACAACCTCCCGCTGAAGACGATGGGAGAGCTCGCGGCGGCTGCGCGAGACCACAAGAAATGATCCGCGCGCGCGAGCTGGTCAAGCACTTCAAGGTGCACAAGCGACCGCCGGGCTTCAAGTCGGCGATCAGGTCGCTGTTCCATCGCACGTACGAGACCGTGAAGGCCGTCGACGGCGTGTCGTTCACGATCGAGCGTGGCGAGCGCGTCGGCTTCCTCGGCCCGAACGGCGCCGGCAAGACGACGACCCTCAAGGTGCTCTCCGGCCTGCTCCACCCGACGGGCGGAGAGGTCAGCGTCGAGGGTCACACGCCGTTCAAGCGCGAGACCTCGTTCCTCGAGAAGATCACGCTGGTGATGGGCCAGAAGTCGCAGCTGATCTGGGACCTCCCGCCATCGGAGACCTACGCGCTCAACCGCGCCGTGTTCGCGGTACCCGATGATCAGTACAAGGCCACGCTCGGCGAGCTCGTCGAGCTCCTCGAGCTGGCTCCGCTGATGGACAAGCCGGCGCGCCAGCGGTCACTCGGCGAGCGGATGAAGTGCGAGCTCGCGGCCGCCCTGCTCCACCGGCCGACCACGCTGTTCCTCGACGAGCCGACGATCGGGCTCGACGTCGCGATGCAGCTCGCGATCCGCGACTTCATCCGCCGCTACAACCAGCAGCACGACGCGACGGTGATCCTGACGTCCCACTACATGGATGACGTGGTCGCGCTGTGCCCGCGGATCATCGTGATCGATGCCGGCACGCTGATCCACGACGGCGACCTGCGCGGGCTGATCAAGGCGATGGATCCCGACAAGCGCGTGTCGTTCACGTTGGTGAACGCCAACGAGGATCTCGCGAAGCTCGGCTCGATCCTGAAGCGCGAGGGACAGCGCGTCACGCTGCGCGTCAGCGAGCGCGAGCTCCCGAGCGTCGTCAGTCACCTGCTCGGCCCCCTCGCCGTCGGCGATCTCGCGATCGAAGACCCGCCGCTCGAGGACATCCTGCGCCAGCTGTTCGGTCAGCACGCGAAGGCGGCAAGGGTGGCCGTGAAGTCGTGAGCGTGGGTCGTGCCCTGCGTGCGATGCCGACCATGCTGCGCGTCGGGGTCGCCGAGACCGTCGCCTACCGCGCCGAGTTCCTGGTCTGGATCCTGACCACCACGATCCCGCTCGTCATGCTCGGGCTGTGGAACGCGGTCGCCGCGCAGGGCTCGTTCAAGGGCTATACGCAGGCAGACTTCACCGCGTATTTCCTCGCGACGCTGATCGTCCGCAACGTCGCCGGTTCGTGGGTCGGCTGGCAGGTCGGCGAGGAGATCCGCATGGGCACGATGTCGATGCGCCTGCTGCGGCCGGTGCATCCGTTCGTTGCACTCGCCGCCAGTCACGTCGCGTCGATCCCGTTTCGCTGCGTCGTCGCGCTACCCGTCGCGTTCATCTTGCTGATCAGCTCGGGTGGCAGCAGCCTGTCCACCGAGCCGCTGCAGCTCGCGGTGCTCGCCCCCGCGTTCCTGATGGCGTGGCTGATCACGTTCGCGATCATGTTCGCGATCGGCTCGCTCGCGTTCTTCCTCACCCGTGCGATGGGGCTGTTCAGCCTCTACTTCCTGCTGTTCATGCTGCTGTCCGGCTACCTCATGCCGATCGCGATCCTGCCCGGCCCGATCCGCGCGGTTGCGGAGTGGCTGCCGTTCCGCTACATGGTGTCGTTTCCCGTCGAGCTGATGACGCGCTCGATGTCGACCACCGCGGTGCTCGAACAGCTCGCGATCCAGCTCGGCTGGACGATCGCGTCGATCGCGATCGCGATGTTCGTGTGGACGCGAGGCGTGCGCCGCTTCGAGTCGGTGGGCGGCTAGTGCGCTACTTCCGGCTCGCGATGCTGCAGCTACGGATCAGCGCCGCGAGCGGGATGGCGTATCGCGCGGACTTCTTGCTCGGCGGCGCGATGGCCCTCGCGACGATGGCGATGACGCTGCTGCCGTTGATCGTCGTCTATCAGGTGGTCGACCAGGTCGAGGGTTGGGATGCCCCGTCGGCGCTCGTGCTGATGGCGTACTTCCTCGGCCTCCGCGCGGTGCTCGAGGGCATGATCTCGCCTTCGGTCCTCGATCTCACCGAGCGTATTCGCAGCGGCGCGTTCGACTACGTGCTGCTCAAGCCGGTCGACGCGCAGGTGCTGATCTCGACCTCGCGCTACGAGCCCTGGAAGATCATCGATCTCGCCGGCGCGATCGGGCTCGTCATCTACGCGCTCGCGGTGCGCGACAAGCCGGTCCACGCGGTCGATGTCGCGCTCGGGATCGTGATGTTCGCGTCGGGCGTGATCGCGATGTACGGCCTCTGGATCATCTGCGCGTCGATGTCGTTCTGGGTCGTGCGGCTCGACAACCTGACGTTCCTGCTCGGGTCGATCTTCGACGTCGCCCGCTGGCCGGTGCAGATGTTCCCGACGGCGTGGCGCGTGATCTTCACGTTCATCGTGCCGGTCGCGCTGATGACGACCTATCCGGCAAAGGCGATGCTCGGCGAGCTCGACGCGCAGAGTGCGTTCGCCACGCTCGGCGGCGCCTTCGTGCTGCTGGTGATCGGCCGGCTGGTGTGGCGCACCGCGATCCGCAGCTACACCAGCGCCTCGAGCTAGGGCCCTTACACACTCCTGACATGGTCGATCCAAACCGGCCGGTTGTTCGCGCGTCTGACTCTTCACGCACAAGGAGACCGCGCACATGACTGACCGTCCGAAGACTCTTGGCCGCTGGCTACGCCGGCACAGCTTGACCCTCGTCGCCGCCCTCGGTGGCGCCGCCGGTGTTGCCTACGCCGTTGGCTGGCATGGCAACAAGACCGAAACCACGACGACCTCGTCGGATACCAAGACGACGATCTCGATCGTCAAGCACGAGCCCCAACCGCCGCCCGCGCCTACACCTCCGCCCGAGCCGGCGCGCGACACGGTGACCGACACCGTGCAGATCGCGCTGCTCCTCGATACCTCGAGCAGCATGGACGGCCTGATCAACCAGGCGCGCGCACACCTGTGGACGATGGTCGACCAGATGGGAAAGCTGACCCGGGTCGTCGGTGGCAAGACCCGCGGGGTCAAGATCGAGCTCGCACTCTACGAGTACGGCAACGACACGCTGGCCGGTCGCACCGGCTTCATCCGTCAGGTCCAGCCGTTCACCGGCGATCTCGACAAGGTCTCCGAGAAGCTGCAGGCGCTGTTCACCAACGGCGGCTCGGAGTTCGTCGGCCAGGCGATCCAGGTCGCGTCGGCCAACCTCCAGTGGTCGAACAACCCCGACACGATGAAGTTCGTGTTCGTCGCAGGTAACGAAGAGTTCGATCAGGGTCCGGTCACCGCCACCCAGGCGATGAAGGCCGCCGCCGCGAAGGGCATCAACGTCCAGTTGATCTACTGCGGTGGCCGCGACGAGACCTGGGCCACTGCGGCGAAGATCGCGAAGTCCAACCTGATGTCGATCGATCAGGACCACGTGGCGGCCTACGTGCCCGCGCCGCAGGACGACCAGATCCTCGCACTCGGCAACGAGCTCAACTCCACCTATGTCGCCTACGGTGCCGAAGGCGCGTCGTCGGTCGCGCGGCAGTCGAGCGCCGATGCGCACTCCGCGAAGATGAGCCCGAAGGTCGCGATCGAGCGCGCGCAGCTCAAGGGCAAGCAGGCTGTCTACGACAACCGCGGTTGGGACGTGATCGACGCGACCAAGAACAACGCGAAGTTCTTCGAGCAGACTCCCGACGATCAGCTGCCCGCCGAATTCCGCGGCAAGACCGTCGAGGAGAAGAAGCAACTGGTGCTCGCGAACGTCGCGAAGCGCGCCGAGATCCAGTCCAAGATCTCGAAGCTCGAGGCCCAGCGGCTCGCCTTCCTCCAGTCCGAAGAGGCGAAACAGCAGGGTGCGGCCATCAACTCGCTCGAGACCGAGCTGATGAAGGGCACGAAGAAGATCGCCGTCGCGAAGGGCTACAAGCTGTGAGCTACCGCGATGACTCCGCAGCTCGCAACGAGCGCGCGACCCAGCTGATCGACGAGATCGCTCAGCTCGAGAAGCAGAAGCTCGCGGCCGCCGTCGCCGACTCGAAGATCGAAGAAGCCAAACGCGAGCTCGCCGGTCTCAGCGTCTCGCTACCAGCGGTTCCACCCGACGCGCGTCCCGGGCTCGTCGTGCACCTGCTGGTGTTCGGCGCGACCGCCGCGGCGACGTGTCTCGGCTACACGCTACTCGCGTAGGCGCTCACAAGGCCAGCATTCGCCACTTGGATCGGTTCTAGCGGGTTTGTACGTTTGGCCGCCGATTCCCAGTGATGTCTCGGTTGCGACCCGGAGCGTGCGCGCACGGGCATGACCGAGTCGGAGGGTCGCCAACGCGCGAAGGGCCGCCAACCTTCGCCAAGGATCTCTCATCGGGGGATTCGGACGCAGGTCTCTGCGCTGAGGCGCCGATCGGGCGCACTCAGATGAACCGTGCACGTACGAATGAGCACATTGCTTTCGGTTGACGCCTGAGCGTCGACCGAACTGGAGCGTTCTCCTCGGCGGTGACCTCTGCGCCAAATAGCCTTTGGCGAAGGTTGGCGAACCTCGGCGCGTTGGCGACCCTCTGGCCGAACCTGATCAGTGACCCGTTCGACTAGGCGTCGTTGGAGCCGTCTTCGGGCTCATCCGGCTCGTCCGGCTCGTCCGGCTCGTCCGGCTCGTCCGGCTCGTCCGGCTCGTCCGCTTCCTCGTGATCGCCGGCCCACGCGTCGATGATCACCTTCGTCTGCTTGTCGAGCTTCGGGATCCGGATCTTCGGGATCTTGATGTCGGGGATCTCGAGGTCGATGTTGATCTCCGGGAGATCGAGATCGATGTCGAGGTTCCAGCCACCGGCCGACTGCGGCGGTGCTGGAGCTCGAGGCGGACGCGGCGGCAACGGCGGCAACGGCGGCAACGGTGTGATGATGTGCACCTGCGCGCGGTGATCGAACCGCTGACGAAGCGCATCGAGCCGCTGTTGGAGGCGAGCGACACGCTGCTGCAGATCGGGATCGACCTGCGCGACGGGTGCCTCGGAGGCGTTGTCATCAGAGTCGTTCTCCGACGAGCCATCGTCGTCATCACAAGCGATCGCGCGGGTTGGCGAGAGCATCGTGGCGGATCCAGCGACCATCGCGACCAGGAACAGAACCTGTCTCATGTGAGCTCCATGTTTGGGGCCCGAGCCCCGATAGATGACACCCGACGACGCGTGGTGGACTACAGCTCGTTGACGTCGATCACCGGGGCATGCATGGTCGTGGCCTTCGGGACCGAGAAGCGCTCCACCTTGCGCTGCAGCTTGTCGAGCCGGCGCTGGAGCTTCTCGAGCTTCTGCTGGAGGTCCGGCTGCACCGGTGCGGCGCTCTGCGGATCGCGCAGCTGATCGCGCAACGCCCGCTCCTGCTCGCGCTCCGCACGCTGCTGATCCTGGCGCTGCCGCTCCATGTCGGCGCGTTGCCTCTCCATGTCGGCGCGCTGCCGCTCCACGTCTCGGCGCTGGCGCTCCATCATCCGCCGCGCTTCTCGCTGCGCCCGCCGTGCCTCGCGCATCGCCTGCTTGCGGACCTTTTGCGCCTGTTTCTGTGCCCGCGCCGCCTCGGCCTGGTGGTCCTCGACTTCACATGCCGCGGCGGGAGCCACGGACCCGAACATCACCGTACCGACCAGGAGCGCAGACAGGATAAGGCGCATGGATCCTCCGGCGCTCTTGATACCCGGGCCGGTAACCTGGTGGACAGGGATCTCCGACGAGCTCCCAACCCGATGAGATCCTTAGAGCGTCTCGAGGAACGCCACGAGGTCAGAGAGCTGGGCATCGGTCAGCTTGGACATGTCGGCCATGCCGTGGACGCCCGCCCGATCCCGCAACAGGGACTCGAGGGTCGGCGCACTCCCGTCGTGATAGTAGGGCGCGCTCGCGTGGAGCCCGAGCAGGCTCGGCGTGTCCGACTCCTCCAGCGTGCCCGACAGCTTGTGCTTCGCGTTGTCGCTGTACGTCTTGCCATCGTGGCAGACCCGGCACCCGAGCTGCGCCGAATCGAACAGCGACTTGCCGCGCGCGACCATCTGCCCGGGGCGAGAGGGAGCGCGCACGTTCGGCATCGCCTCGACGTACGCCTGTAGCGCCTCGGCCTGCTTCGCTTCGAGCCCGAGGCCACCGAGCCGCTTCATCGTCATCGCGAGGCTGGTCTTGAGATCCTTGTCGCCGCCATCCCACTTGTACGGGTGCGTGTCGACCATGCGGCCGGCGAGCACCGGCGTCTGCAGCTCGTGCGTGTCGATCCGCCACGACAACCCGTCGGCGCGGTTGTCGGGGTGACACGTCGAGCACGCCATCGCGCCGCGCTGCGAGACCGCGGCATCCGACGCGTGGAACGCGATGTAACCGAGGTGCTGTTGCTCGGTCATCCGCGACTTGGTCAGCTCCGGTCCGAGCGCGACCTTCGCCTGATCGGGCAGCGCGAGCTGGCCGTCGCCGTCGACGACATCGACGCGTTCGATCGACCGCGTGAACGCGCACCAGACGAGCAAGTCGCCGCTCGCGCTGACCGCGAGACCGTCGGGCCCGCACTTGTTGCCGTTGCGCAGCGACACCGAGAGGCCCTCGGCGATCGTCGACTGCGACGCGTTCTTGATCTGCACCACCGAGTCGTTGCCGAGCCCGGCGACGTACAGCGCATCGCGGTGGCCGTCCCACGCGAGCGCACGCGGCTGGTGCTGCGCGATGCCCGTCGTCACCTGGCGTGGCGTGTCTCCGTCGAGCCCGAGGAACGCGACCTGATGTGTGACCGGCGGCTCGAAGCCACCACCGTAGCTACCGACACGTTCGGAACCACCCGAGGCCTGCACCGGCGTCTCGCGCTGGAACGGCACCACGGCCTGACTCGAGCCCATGAACATCACGGCGAACGTACCGCGCGCGAACGCATCACCACCGCCCGACACACTCGGCATCTGGCGACGACCGCGACGACCGTTGTTACCCGCCGGCGCCATGGTCGACAGCGCGACGCGGCTCGGTGCGTGCGTCTTGAGATCGATCTGATCGACGGTGCCGGTGACGAGGTAGGCGACGAGTGCGCGCGCGCCATCCGACGACACCGCGATGCCGCGCGGTTCGCGGGCGAGCGGCGCACGCCACGCCTCCTTGCCCGTCTCGGCCGAGAACGCGACGAGCATGCGGTCGGCGATGTGGGTGACGAGCAGCGTCTTGCGGTCAGGTGTCAGCGCGAGGCCGTATGGCTCGACGGCGGTCTTGATCGTGCGCTCGATCGTCAGCTTCGTCGCCTCGACCTTGACCACCGCGATCCTGTCGCCCAGCCGATCGGCGACGTATGCGCGGTTCGCGATCGGATCGAAGGCGAGCAGGCCGGCGCTCTTGCCGATATCGAGGCTCGCGAGCAACTTGCCGGTCGCATCCGCGCGGATCAACTTGCCGCTGTCTTCGTCGATCACCAGCGCGTCTTCACCGATCGACGCGATCCGATTGCCGGCGAGGAACGCGGGCGTGGCCTGCGCCTTCTGCGCACCACCGATCGCTCGACCGTTGAGGCCGAACGACATCGGGACGGAGAAGTCTTCGTCGAAGCTAGCGAAACGCTTCGCGAGCGCGACGCCAGCGAGGGCTGCCGGAAGAGTGACCGCGAGAGCGAGGGCGGCTTGGAAGCGACGGCGCATTGATTCTCCAACGAACGGGGTGACGTGCCGGTCTATCGACGACACTCGACGCCCGATGGAGTTACGGACGATCTTGGAGGTCGACCGTCGCGGTCTGGACCACGTCGCCGATCAGCAACGAATTCGCGGCACTCTGGCCGCTGATGACTCGTCCCACCCAGGTGTAACGGCCGTCGAGGTGCGGGGCCGGGCCATGCATCACGAACCATTGCGAGCCGGCGCTGTCGCGACCTGCATCCGCCATCCCTACACCACCCTCCACGTAGCCCGCTCCTGCCGACGGCTCGGCCGGGATCGCGAAGCCCGGTCCGCCCCACCCCGACTGTGTCGGGTCGCCGCCCTGCGCGACGAAGTTCGGCACCACGCGGTGGAGCTCTAGGCCGTCGTAGTAGTTCTTGCGGGTCAGCGCGACGATCGTCGCCACCGCCCACGGCGCGATGTCGGGGCGGAGCTCGATCACGATCTCGCCCCGCGTCGTCTGCAGCTTCCAGCGGATCTGCTTGTTGATCACCGCGGTGACGTCGACCGGTGGTGCCTTCGCAGCCGCGATCGCCAGCGGCTCGTCGCCGATCGTCTCGCCGAGCGCCTTCAAACACTCGACCGCGGCCTTCGCGAGCACCGGCGCGCCGCGCACGCCGTGGCGACACGCGGGTGCACCGGCGGCGAGCTTGCGCTTGCCGATCATGCCGAACAGCGAGGTCGCGAGCTCCGGATCTTGCTCGGTCTGCGCACGCGCGAGCAGCCCGGCATCGAGGCGATCGCGGAGCGCCGTCGCGTTCGCCTTGTCGATCTGTTCGTACAGCGTCTCGGCGGTCTCGATCGCGGTGCCGGCGACCAGCCCGTCCTTGTCGGCCATCGCGGCGATCGTCATCGCGACGACGGCTTCGTGATCGGCAGCCACGCCGTCGCCCCACATCGACGCGAGCGCGGTCATCCCGGCGACGCGCACGCGGGGATCGGAATGCGCGAGCATCGGTTGCAGTGCAGCGCGACGCGCTTCGAGCGTGCCGGCCTTGGCCGCGATCAGCTCGCCGACGATCGGAAAGCGAAGGTGCTCGGGCAGCTGGCACGCGAGGACGTTGTCGAGAGTTTGCGACTGTGTTCCCCGCAGCTCCGCCGCAGCAGCGAGGCAACCGACCCAGGCTTGCGTCAGCCTCGGGATTGCCTTCGATTCGGAGGATCGCGCGATCCGGACGATCAGCGATCGAATCGCCTCGTGCTTGGTGTGCGGCGCCAGTGCGCGCAACGCCTCGATCACGACGTGCGCACCCTCGGGGCCAGCACGCCGCTTTGACTTCGCCGGATCATCGGGACTCCCAGCCGCATCGCCGCCCTGCTGTCGCATCGCGATCATCCAGCGGAGCGCGCTCATCGCCGCCGACGTGCGCCACTGATCGTTGCTGCTCTCTCCGGCGAGCGCGCGGACCGCTTCGACGGCGACGCGCCAGTCCGGATCGTCGGATGCACGGGACAGCGCTTCGCCGTGCGGCACCACGGTCTTGCGGCGCGCGAGCGCTTGCGCGGCCTGCGCGCGGATCAGCGAATCGCCGTCTTTGAGCAGCAGCTCGAGCGCCGTGCCGCTGTCGCCGAGGTAGCGCGATGGGTCGCCCGCTAACCGCAGCTGCGGTGGCGATGGCGTGGGCGACGACTCCTCGGCCTTGACCAGATGCTCGCGCGCGAGCGCGTAGGCCGCGGCGAGCCGCACCCGCGCATCGACGTGCTTGGTCGCAGCGATCATCGCGGTCTGCGTCGCGGCGAGCCACGCGATCTTGCGCCGACCGAACCGGCCGAGCGCGACCGCACTCGCTTCCGCGATCGGTGCCGAGCCCGTCAGCCCGGCGGCGAGCACGCTCTGCGCACCGCCCTCCGCCGCGCGCCCGATCGCCTCGACGATCGCGGCGTCCTCGCGATGCTTCGCATGTGCGTCGAGCAGCGCCTTGCTGATCGCGGGCTGGCCCGCCGTCTCCTCGTCGAGCGAGGTCGCGAGCCCGATCGCCTGCGCCGCGGTATCGAGGATCGCGGGATCCGGATCGCCGACCGCGGCCGACAGCGTCGCGAGCGCCTTCTTGCCGCCCACCCGTCCGAGCGAGCGCAGCGCGAGGAGCTTGGTCGGGCGATCCCCGTTGTTCGCGAGCTCGATCAGAGACTCGAGCCCGTCACCCCGTGCCGCCTCGAGCCCCGCGATCTTGATCCGCAGCGTGGTGTCGTCGACGGCCTTGGGGTGGTCGACTCCCTTACCCGGGCAGGCGGCCAACAGCGCTAGCAAAGCCACCGTCCTCATCGGCGGCATCCTAGTCGAAACGGCTCAGACAACGCAGGTCCCCGCCGGTTCCGGGAAATTTTGCCGCCCGGACAATGAGCTGGGAGATGGCCGACTCTCGCAACCGCGGCGCGTTGGTGCCATCGTACTAGGCATGCGCCTCTCGACGATCGCGGTCGCCTTGCTGACCCTGGCTGCGTGTGACCAGAAGGATCCAGGTCCCAACCAAGGCACCGCCGGCCTCAAGTCGGGGCTCGACGAAGCGGCCAAGGATGGTGCGAAGCCCGTCGGACCGGCGCCGGTGATCAAGAAGCCGATCGACAAGCGTCCGCTACCGACGCTCGAGAAGGATCCGGGCGGCGCCACCGGCAAGCCGAAGAGTGGCGTGTCGTTCGGTGGGCTCGGCATCGATACGCCGAAGGACATGGCGATCGGCGCCGACGGTAGCGTCTACGTCGTCGGCTACTTCGACGGCGAGCTCGATGCCGGTCCCGGCGGCAAGCTCAAGGCGGCCGTGCCGGATCCCGATCCGGATCCGAAAAAGAAGAAGCCAGCGACCACGTCGGATGCGTTCCTCGTCAAGGTCGCACCCGACGGCAAGATCGCGTGGGCGCGCAGCTGGGGCGGCAAGCGCGATGACGTCGCGCTCGGCGTCGCCGTGCAGGGCGAGCTGGTCGCCGTGGTCGGCAACTTCCTCGACGAGCTGTCGATCGGCACGCTCAAGGCGCAGGCCGCGAACTCCGACGACGCGTACGTCGTGGCGTTCGATAGCAAGGGCACCGCGCAGTGGCTGTACACCGCGGGCGGCGTGGACTCCGACGGCGCGAACGCGATCGCCGCAGCGCCGGATGGCGGCTGGTACGTCGGCGGTTCGTTCATGAAGGTCGCGTCGTTCGAAGCATCGCGGCAGGAGTACAAGGCCAAGGGCGGCACCGACGCGTTCCTCGTCAAGCTATCGAAGACCGGCGACTTCGAGTGGGTGAAGACGTTCGGCGGCAACTATAACGACACCATCCTCCACCTCGCGCTCGATCCGCGCGGCAGCATCTACGCGCAGGGGCACTTCAAGGACAAGAGCGACTGGGGCGGCGGGCCGCTCGTCGCCGGCGGTGGATCCGACAACGACATCGTGCTCGCGAAGTACGACTCGAACGGCGAGCACCAGTGGTCGAAGCGGTTCGGCAACGCGTTCAACGATGTCGCCGGTGGGCTCGCCGTCGATCCTGCGGGCAACGTCACGATGGTCGGCTCGTTCGACAAGAGCGTGACGTTCGGCGAGGGCGATGATCACATCTCGAATGGCGAGTCCGACATCTTCATCGCGCGGTTCGACACGACGGGGAAGCTCGCCTGGGCCAAGACCTACGGTGGTGATCGCGAGGATGTCGGTTGGGGCATCGCCGCCGACGCTGCGGGCAACACGGTGATGACCGGCTGGTTCCAGAACACCGTCGATTGGGGCAAGACCACGCTCGCGGCGAGCAAGAGCGCCGGCAACAAGGACGTGTTCGCGATCAAGCACGACGCCAACGGCAACATCGTCTGGGTGCAGACGTGGGGCGACAAGGACCACGATCAAGGGCGCGGTGTCGTCCTCGATCCCAAGGGCGAGGTCCTGGTCACCGGCCTCTATCGCTTCTCGCTCGCCGCTGTGACGCCCGCGCTCGAATCCCTGCGCGCCGAGGACGATCGCATCCCGAAGCCCGACACGTTCGTGTTGCACCTCGCGCGGTAGATCCCCAGGAAATGGCCGATAGGGCCGCTTTTCTGGCTTTCGGGGTTTCTTCGCGTCGGTGGGTCTGCTGTAAAGGGCCTCCACACAAGGAGACACTGAACATGGCCAAAGCAAAGAAGGGCGCCAAAGCTGCTGCGCCCGCCGAGATGCTTCTCGTCGCGTCGAAGGTTAAGGGAATGATCAAGGATGCCGGCTGCAACACCGCAGGTGATGCACTCGACGGCCTCAACGCGTACGTCGCGTGGCTGGTGTCCCAGGCCGCGCGCCGCGCCGGAGAGAACGGCCGCAAGACGGTCCGCGCTCACGACTTCATCATCCCGTGAACCGACGGCCGGGCGACCGGTCACCGTTTTAGCGACCGCAACAAGGCGTCCCGTCAAGGTGACGCCTTCGTTGTTTTCGGGCGTCACACCATCCCAACGAAGTACAACCGCGCTCCGCCCTGGCCTACACTTGTCGCAGGTGACGGCTGGGGTCTCGATCTACCTGGTCTCCGCCTGTTCTACGGGTGAGGAGTTCGTCGCTGCGTTTCGGCGCTACGCGGATCGCGGCAGCCTGTTCGTGCCCATCGCGGATCCAATTCCCGCCGGGCGGCGTGGTCGGTTCGCGCTGACCCTCGCCAACGGTGGGGTGCTCGTCGAGGGCGACGCCGAGGTGATCAGCTCGTCGAAGGTCCCGTCGGTGCTGCACGGCCGGGTGGGTATGACGATCCGGTTCGGCGAGCTCGACGACCGCAGCAAGACGGTGCTGATCGAGCTCGAGAAGGCGCGGTTGGTCGCGAAGCCGCCGGCACCGAGCGTGTCGCCTCGGGTGGTCGAGCTGCCCGACGGCCCGCGCCCGAAGCCACCCGCGACGTCGGTCCGGCTCGACGCGAGTGTCGCGCTGGCCGAGTGCACGGCGCTCGGCGATCTCGAGGCACTCGAAAAGACCATCGCGGCACCGCCCAAGGCCGGGCCGAAGTTCGTCGTGCCGTCGGTCCCGCCCGTCGGCGCGCCACGACCTGCAACGCCCACGGGGCCGCAGCCTGTGGCGCGTCCGAACACGCCGAGTGGTGCGCACCCCGTGGTCGCACGGCCGAAAACGCCGAGCGTTCCACCCGCGATGCCGGCGCTGTCGCCGCCGCCAGCGAGCCGCGAGGCACCGCCGAGCAGTCCGGTCAAGGCGCCGTCGCCCGCCGGGCCGTTCTCGACGACGATGTTGGCCGTCCAGCCCGCACCCGAAAAGCCGAAGCTGTCGCTGGAGCTCGCGCTCGCCAGTGCATCACGCGAGATCGAAGCGGCGAAGACCGAGGCGATGGAGGTCCCTCCCGCGCCGTTCACCCCATCGTCGATGGAAGCGGTCGATGGGCCGCGTACCGAGGCGATGGACGTCCCGCCTGCGCCGATGACGCCGACGGAGATGGCCGCGGAGCCACCACCGCCCGCTGACAAGAAGACCCCCGAGTGGATGCTGATGACGGTGCGCAGCTCGTCACCGCCTCCGCCGACACCCGCGCCCCCCATCATCGGAACCCCACCGATCAGGATGATCGAGGCCGATCTCGACGAGCCCACCGACCTGACCGCGATGCCGATCATCCCGGAGGACCTCGCGCGAAAGACCTCGCTCGGCATCGCGGCGGTCCAGCGAGAGCCCGCGGCACTCACGGTGCGCCGTCCGCCGACCACCGACGGCGAGGACGTCCCCGCCGAGATCGTGGCCACGATGCCGCCCGAGCTCGACTCCCGGCCGGTCGCGATCGACGACGCCGATACCTCGGTGACCGAGCAACCGGCCGGGGCGGTCCAGCTGCCCTCGGCGGTGCGTGCGCTGACCGCGAAGCCGCCGACGGTCGAGGAACCGACGCCGAGTGGCGACTGGACGATCACGCCGGGCATCGACAAACCGACGATCCAGCCACGCAAGCTGACCCCGTCGGAGGAGTTGACGCCGATCCTCCAAACTGTCGACGTAGCACCGCAGCTGGCAGGCGCACCAACGAGGCTCACCGGCAACTGGACGATCCAGCTCGATCCGTCCGCGGCCGACGGCTGGTCGGAGCCGTCGAAGGTCGACGCGGCCGCGCTGCCGGAGGACCACGTCCCCGCCGAGAAGCCGGTCGAGAAACCGAAGAAGAAGCGAACCAAGCCGACGCCGGAGACCCCGCCCGAGCTTCGTCCCATCGCCCGCTCGATCATGATGGAGCCGCTGCCGGCGGCACCGCCCGAGGCGGTCACCGCGAGCGAAGAGCCGAAGGTCCAGATCGATCCGACGTTGATGGAGGCGCCGATCGTCGACCCGAACTACGGTGCGCCGCCCGTCACGCTGTCGGCGCTGATGCCCGCACAGGTCCCGTCGATCTCGGCGCAGCTACCGGCGGTGATGCCGCAAGAAGTGCCGGTGATGCCGATGCAGCAACCGATCGAGCACCTGCGGCTCGCGACGCCGGTGCCCTGGACGATGTCCCCGATGGTCCCGATCGATCGGCCGACGCCGAGCCCGATCGGGATGGATCCTCGCGTCACGCCCCTGCCCGGACCCTTGATCGCGCAGTTCACGCCACCCGCGCAGAGGGTCCCGTCGGAGCTGGTCTCGAGGCCGACGCCGTACCCGGGCCAGCATCCGGATCTGGCCGGCCGGTTGGTCACCGACGGTGGGGTCGGGTTCTTCCGCGACTCCGGCGAGGTCGCGAATCTATCGGGCTCCGGGTCGTTCCCGGTCGGTGATTCGACGTCGCTCGTCGAGGCGCGCCGCCGACGCCGGCTCGTCGTGATCGCCATCAGCGCCGGGATCGCGGTCGCGCTCGGCATCGTGCTCGTGATCATGGTTGCGGGCGGCGACAAGAAGCCCGACGACACGAGCGCTCCGCTGGACGCGGCGAGCGTGAATCCGGCGGACGCGGGACCTAAGCTCGTCGCCACGCCCCCGGATGCCAGCGTCGAAGCGCCGCCCAAGGACGCCGCCGTGGTCGCGCCGCCGAAGCAACCGGAGTGCACCGTCGAGGTCACCACCGTGCCGCCCGGTGCCGAGGTGCTGGTGCAAGGCAGCCTCGACGTCCTCGGAACCTCACCGGTGAAGCTGACGTTGCCGTGCGGCCTCGAGGTGCGGTTGCTCGTGCGCAAGCAGCGCTTCGGCAACGTGATCCGCACGCTCACTCCGACCGAAGCAGGGGTGCCGATCCGCGTCACCCTCGCGAAGCTGCTGTTCTCGGTCAAGGTGAGCTCGACGCCGGCGGGCGCTACGATCTCGCTCAACGGCAAGTCGGTCGCGGTCACCCCGACGACGATGAAGCTGCCCGCGTTCGAGCTGTCGACGGTGACGTTCTCGAAGGAGGGCTACGCCATCGAGTCGCAGAAGATCACGCCGAAGCAGAACAACCAGACCGTGCATGCGGTGCTCAAGAAGAAGCCGCGGCGCTGACGTGCGGGCTACCGTGCTCGCGTTGCTGATCGGCTGCTCCGAATCGCAACCGCAACCCCAACCTCCGGCGCAGGCGCCCGCTGGTTCGGAGTCGACTCCTGCGCGCGTGATCGCCGACGCAGCGGTCCCCGACGCCGCGCCACCGATCCCGATCGTCGACACGCCGATGAAGTGGTCCAAGAAGCGCGAGGCGCTGACGCTGTCGTATCGACGTCAGCACAGCGACCGCGATGTGGAGAACCTGACGATCGAGCCGAAGGTGATCGTGTTGCACTACACCGCCGGCGGCTTCGGCGCAGCGACGCGCGCGTACATGGACAACCTCGAGATCGAGGCGAGCCGGCCCGAGCTGCGCAAGGCCGGTCTGGTCAACGTGTCGTCGCACTTCGTGATCGAGCGCGACGGCACGATCTACCGGATCCAGCCCGAGACGCGGTTCGCGCGGCATTGCATCGGCCTCAATCACCTCGCGATCGGCATCGAGAACGTCGGCGACGACAAGAAGTGGCCGCTCACCGACGCGCAGGTCTCCGCCAACGTCGCGCTGATCCGCGACCTCACCGCGCGGTTCCCGATCACGCACCTGCTCGGTCACTTCGAGGCGATGAAGTTCAAGAAGCACGCGTACTACGTCGAGCTCGACCCGAACTACGGAAACGACAAACCCGACCCCGGCGCGGCCTTCATGCAGAAGGTGCGAGCCAAGGTCGGGGAGCTGAAGCTCCAGGGTCTCTAGGTCGAGCCGGCTCCACCGGGATCGACTACTTCCAGAACGCCCTGCCCGCCTTCGGCGGTGCGACCCCGCTCGCGAGCTGCGCGAGCTCGGTGGCGATGGCGAGGGCTTCGGTCGCGAGCGAGCTCGCCAGTGCGAGTGCTGCCGACAACCGCTGGACCAGCGTCTCGACCGCCGACGCCAGCTCGTTCGCCGTGCCGACCGAGCGCAGATCCTCGACCCACTCGGTCAAGCGCTGGCGGAGCAGCCGGATCGCCACGGTGTCGACCCGGCCGCGAGCCTGCGCCTCGAGCTCGCGTGCGAGCGAGCCGAGCGTGGTGAGGTACGGCGAGGCGTTCGAACTCGACGATGCACCATCCATCGGTGCACGACTCCGTGCCATCGCAGGCTTGGCCACCGGCGTGCTCGTCGAAGGAACCGGTGCGGGGCTCCGTCGTGACTCGCGATGCGAGGAGTCCTGCTTCTCCGCGCTCGCTTCGCCGGCCCCGAGGTCCGAGACGTCTCCATCGTCGGCCTCCGCTCGGCCGATCGAAGACGACCGCACCTCGTTGCCGAACGATCCACCACCGCCGCCACCCAGTGGCGACATCGGTGGCGGCGGCAGGTGGCCACTGGGACGCCCGCGAGGAGCCGATGCCATCGGTCGCGCAGGCATCGAAGCGGCCGCAGCACGCGGCCCATTCGATGGCGCCTGCATCGGCATCGCCGCTCGACCACGCGCGCTGGACGCCGTGCTGCCCCAGCCCTCGGGACTCTCGACGGCCTGCACCACCTGATGCACGAAGCCACCGCGGTTGACGATCTGACTGCGATCGATCGCGAGGAACGCGGTGAACCGCGACAGCACGCTGTACTGCTTCGACAGCATCACGATCTCGTGCTCCAGCCCGCCGCGCAGCCCGGCGGCGTAGAGATCCTCGCGATCGCGAATCGCCGCGCGTGCCCAGCTCGCCGCGAGCCATGGTGCCGGCGAGCTGTCCGCCGCGCGGACGACGACCTCGCGAAACGGTTCGCCGAAGCTGGTGCCCACGACCTCGATCGAGCCGACCGCGCCCGCATGACCGCGATAGCGCCCCATGATCGTCACCGGGGCGCCGGCGTAGACGTCGGGCAGCTTCTTCGGTGCGATCGAGGCGTCGTCGAGCTCGAGGCCGTTGCCACGGATCGTCAGCTCGGTGGCGATCGGCGTGCCGATCCTGCGATGCACCTTGGCCATCACCTCGTCGAGCCGATCCTCGGATTCGACGAGCTCGCAGAGCCCGCCCCCCGCGCTCGCGAGCCGCTTGAGGAACGCTGCATTGACGGCCTGGTCGATGCCGAGCGTGAACATCTTGATGTCGCGCAGCTTCGGGGCGAGCACGCGGAGGATGTGGTCCTCGTTGCCGACCTGCCCGTCGGTGACGAGCACGATGACCCTCTCACGGTGCGGATCGAGGTCACCACCGGCGAGCATCTTCGCGGCGAGCTCGAGGGGCGCTTCGAGCTCGGTGCCACCGCGCGCGTCTACTAGCCCGAGTTGCTCGACCGCGCGATACCGATTGCGGTCGGTCGCGTTGACCAGGTTCGCCTCGGGCATCAGGTCCGTGACGTTGTCGAACGCGATCGCGCAGAACCGGTCGCGCGACGTCAGCGAATCGATCATCCGAGCCGCGGCGCGGCGGGCGGCCACCATCTTCCAGCCGCCCATGCTGCCGGAGCGATCGACCACGAACACCACGTCGCGCGGCTTGCTCGCCATCGCCACGGTGCTCGGCGGTACGAGCGTCAGCATGAACGTGCCGCTCTGGCCGTGGACGTCAACGGCGCAGACCAGAGTCGAGCGCAGCACGGCTTGATCGACATGCCACCGCAGGATGAAGTCGCGATCGAGGCGCTCTCCCGGCTGGATCGCGACCATCAGGCCGTCGCTCTTCTGGGTGGTCACCGCGTGGAGGCTCGACGAGATGTCGCGCAACTCGCGATCCTCGAGGCGCACGCGGATCCCGAGGCGCACCGGGTTCGGGCAACCGGGGAGGAGGACCGGTGGCGAGATCCGCGAGGCATCGGGGACGAGGTTGGTATCGAAGGCACTGCCGAGGCCGGCCTGTTCGCCGCCGAGCGAGGCGCCCGGCATGAAGCGCGGCGCGACGACGAGCGGGAATCGGAACGTGACCTCACCGTCGTCGATCGCGAGCGGACCGACGAGGGACAGCCGCACGGTCGCGACGTCGCCGGGCATCAGATTTCCGACGCGCAGCGTGAACACGCCGGCGCGCTCCTCCTCGGTGATCGCAGCGCGCTGCCCCTGCGCGATCGCCTGGTCGTACTGCTCGCGGGCAGCGCCGCGCTCCTCGACGACGCCGTCGATGATGCGTCCCGCGACCTCCATCGAGAACTTGTGGACCGCCGCGCGATCCGGCAGCGGGAAGATGTACGTGGCCTCGATCGCGACGCCCGTCGTGTTGACGAACGACTGCGCGAGCTCGATCGCTGCGATCACCCCAGCGACCCGAGCGTCGACCTCCATCGCCACCAACGGCAACAGGCCACGCGGCGTACGGAGCGCGCCGAAGCCGGCATCACGGTCTCGCCCGAAGCGAGCCACCTCCTCGTCGGTCATCAGGGTCATGGGCAGTGCAGTCATCGAGCTCCTCCAGTGTTGGATCCGAGCGTGGTTTTCGCCAGCTCGATCAGTGGTGCTGCGGCCGCGCGGAGTGCGCGCACGTCAGCGGGTGAGAGTGAGATGCCGTTGGGAACGGCGATCGAGAGCGAGAGTTCGTGCGTGAGCTGGATCCGGAGCTCGACGCTGTCGTCGATCGGCGGTGGAACGAAGGCCGGCGGTAGGGGCACGACGACGGGCACCGTTGGTTCCGGCGCGCGCTTCCAGAACTCGCTGCGCGCTGCAGGCGCCGACGTCGCGATCGCGACACCCGACATCCGCGATAGCGAGACGTCGTCCATCGTCGACCACAGCTCCTGGATCTCGGCGAGGCTACGACCGGTGCTCTGCAAGCGCTTGATCGCGACGACCTGCGCGAGGTGCCGGCGACCATAGAGGGCCGTTCGTCCGCGCATCGCGAGCGGGCGATCGAGCAGCCCGAGCGTCGCGTAGTAGCGGATCGTTCGGTCGTCGGGGACCGGCCGAACCTGGCCGTTCTTGGGCGCGGGCAGCGCGGCGATCCGGGCCGCCGCCTCCTCTACCAGCTCCGCAAGGGTCCACTGTTCGTCCACAGTCTTGTATTTGACACTGTTTGATTCACTGTCAAATAGAAATCTTATAACTCATCGGAGCCGCTCAGATTTTCTTCGCATCACAGTCACGTTTCGTTACCCTCAACCGCAGCTGGCGATGGCAAATCAGGCAGTTACCACGGCACGTTCCATGGAGTGGGTGACCAGGTGACTGCGCGCATCCTGATCGTCGATGACGACCGTTCGATCCGGCGCACGCTCGAGAAGTTCCTCGCGGGCGAAGGCTACGAGGTCATGACCGCGGTCGACGCCCCGAGCGCGATCGTGGCGACGCCGGCGATCGACGTGATGTTGCTCGACCTCGGGTTGCCGGGTGGCAGCGGGTTCGACGTGCTCACCGCGATGCAACCGAGGAGCGATGCACCCGCGATCGTCGTGGTCACCGCGCGCGATGACATGGGCTCGACCGTCAAGGCGATCCAGCTCGGCGCGTACGAGTACATGGTCAAGCCCGTCGACATCGAGCACCTCAAGACGGTGATCAAGCGCGCGCTCGAGAGCCGGCAGGCCCGTGCGAACTTGGATCAGTTCGTGTCGCGCGCCGCGGCCGAGCCGCAGGCCGGCGTGATCCTCGGCAAGAGCACGCCGATCCGCGATGTCTGGAAGCAGATCGGTGCGGTGTCGACGACGCGCGCGCCGGTGCTGATCTCAGGCGAGTCGGGCACCGGCAAGGAGCTGGTGGCGAAGGCGATCCACAGCGCGTCGGCGGATCGCGAGCGGCCGTTCGTCGCCGTCAACTGCACCGCCCTCGCCCCCGGCGTGCTCGAGAGCGAGCTGTTCGGTCACGTCAAAGGTGCGTTCACGGGTGCGATCGCGGATCGCCCCGGGCGCTTCGAGCTCGCCGGCAAGGGCACGCTGTTCCTCGACGAGATCGCCGAGATCCCGCTCGACATCCAGGCCAAGCTCTTGCGCGTCTTGCAGGAGCGCACCTTCGAGCGCGTCGGCGATGCGAAGTCGATCCAGCTCGAGGCGCGCGTGATCGCCGCGACGCACAGGGACCTCGCTTTGATGGTGCAGAAGGGCACGTTCCGCGAGGACTTGTTCTACCGGCTGCGCGTCGTCGAGATCGGGTTACCGCCGCTGCGCGATCGACCGGGCGATATCCCCGTGCTCGTCGAGGGCCTGCTCGCCAAGATCAACCGCGACCTCGGCAAGGACGTTCGCTACGTCACGCCGGCGGCCCTCGCGCGACTGCAGGGGCACGCGTGGCCAGGCAACGTTCGCGAGCTCGAGAACATGCTGACCCGCGCGGTCGTGCTCGCGAAGGGCGACGTGCTCGACGAGACGCTGCTCCAACTCGGCGACGCGGCGGCGGTCTCGAACGAGGCCGATGCCGGCGGCACGCTGCCGACCCTGCGCGAGGTCGAGCGGGTGCACATCATCCGCGTGCTTGCACATGCGGAATGGAACAAGCGCCGCGCGTGTGCGGTCCTCGATATCTCGCGACCGACGCTCGATCGCAAGATCGAGGAGTACGGGCTGCTGAATCCGAGGGAACCGAAGTGATCGGAGGGTTGATCGCCCTCGCGATCGCCGCGATCGGTGCGGCGTACGCGACGCTCGTGATCCGCGCGGCGCCGAACCGCCGAGACAACCTGTCGTTCGGCATCCTCGCCATGACCGACACGACGATGACGGCGTGGCGCGGACTCAACGCGCTCGCCGGGCAGTCGCTGATCGACGACGCGGTCACGATCCCGTGCTCGGTCGCGACGATCGCGCTCGCCGTGCTGACGGTCGAGTTCATCGTGCCGTTCCCGCGGCGGCGCGCGATGAGGTGGAGGTGGCGAGGTCCACTGCTCGCGTGGGCCGCCGGTGCGGCTGCGCTCGCGATCTACGAGGGCACGTACGGCCTCTACTTCAGGTACACGCAGTGGCTGTACTTCGCACCGATGACCGTGCTGATCCTCGCGCTCGGCTACCGCGCCTGGCGGCTGACACCGGATCGCAACGAGCGCACCGTGATCGGGATGCTGTGGTTCCGCTGGATCTTCGGGTTCAGCGCGTACTTCATCGGTCCGCGCCTCGGAATCTTCGAGATCGCGGTGTGGGCGGAGACGACATTCGCGACGCTGGTGTCGTTCGTCGTCATCGGCTCGGTCGTGCTCCGAAGCGAGCTGTTCTCGATGCGAGGCGCCGCGGCCGAGGTGATCACGATCGCGACGATGTGCTTCGTGATCGTGCTCGGTGGTGGCGTGGCGGTATGGGGCACGCTGCGCTGGACCGAGGCGGGCAACCTGCAGCAGGTGCTGCTCGTCGGCTCCACGCTGGTACCGCTCGGCCTGACCTGGGTCGGTCAGATGATGTATCCGCGCGTCGAACGCCGTGTCCTCGCCGGGCTCGACGAGCGGCGTGCGCGTCGCCTGAATCTCCAGGGCGAGTCCCTGACGGGTGATGCCGCGACCGCGATCGCGAAGGCGACGCAGCGGATCACCTCGATCGCCGACGGCGGCACGGTCACCTGGCTGCCGACATCGGCGCTCTCCCTTGCCCTCGCCGCCGAGCTTCGCGATGGCGAGCCCCGGCGCAGGATCGAGACCGACTCGTATCCCTCCGCGGGGGGTTGGCTCACCCGCCAACCCCACGCGGAGGCCATGCTCCGGAATGGTGCGCACCTGATCGCGCCGAGCAAGGAGCTGCCCGGCTGCTTCATCGTGCCGGCGCTCGGCGGCGATGGTGCGCTGGTCGGTGCGTTCTCGATCGAGGGAGGGCTGATCGATCGCGATACCTATCTCGTCACCCGCGAGCTCGCCGCGCGGATCGCGCTGGTCGTCGAGCGTGCCGAGGCGATGTCCGCTCTCGAGGATGCGCGCCGGCTCGCCGCGCTCGGTCAGTTCGCGGCCGCGATCGCCCACGACATCCGCACCCCGCTGACCTCGATCTCGCTCAACGTCCAGATCCTGCGCAAGATGCAGGAGCTCGCCGACGACGACGACATCCGCGAGCACCTCGATATCGCCCTCGAGGAGCTCGCGCGTCTCGACAAGTCGGTCGCCGAGATCCTCGACTTCGCGAAGCCGGTGAAGCTGACCAGCGAGACCGTCGACGTCGGCGCGTTGATCGAGACCGCGGCGAGCACGCTGACGCCGGTGCTCTCGGAGAAGCACATCGAGCTGCGTACCGAACCACGGCATCTCAACGTCACCGGCGATGGGTCGCGGCTACGTCAGGTGCTCGTGAATCTGGTGAGCAATGCCGCCGAGGCGAGCGCGGCCGGCGCCCACGTCATCCTGCGGGCGACGCAACCCGACAACGAGAATGTCTGGATCGAGATCGAGGATCGCGGGAGGGGCATCGCCGCCGAGGATCTCGAGAAGATCTTCGAACCCTTCTTCACGACCCGGCCCGACGGCACCGGGCTCGGCCTCGCGATCTGTCACAAGGTCGTGCGCGCCCACGGCGGCGAGATCAAGGTTCGCTCGACCGTCGGTGGCGGCTCGACGTTCACCGTCGTGCTGCCGGCCGCATAGGCTCGGCGACGAGCAGCGGCGGCACGGGCTCCGCGTAGGTCACGACGTCGCGAAACACGTCGAGCCCGACGGCGAGCGCGATGCGCAGCGGTTCGAGTAGCGAGGACCCGGTGCCGGTGACCGTTGGCAACGACGCGTGGCGAAGCGCGGGCACGTCGCGCTCGGCGGCGCGCGCGACCTCACCGAGCACCGACCAGACATCGAGCGCCGCGGACGGAAACGCCAGCGACCGGCGATCGACGAACGCCTCCACCGAGTGCAGGTCGAAGAACCGTCCGTCGGGGATCGCTTGCAGCGTGGGATCCTTGCGCTGCGCGTACGCCAGGGCGATCGCACGGGTCTTGAACGCGACCACGCGTCCGGATTCGGTGCACAGCCGTCCGGCATGCTCGAGCAGGAACCCCGATTCGTCATCCGAGAGATCGAAGCGCAGCAACGTCCAGGTGCGCGTGACCGGTTCGATGAAGTGGCGACGTCCCATGGCTACCTTCTGAGACCGCGCGAGCCGCTCGCGAATTCCACGCTCGCTGCTCCGGTCACAGCAGCTGGAAACGAACGAAACGTGGTTTCGCGCTGCGATGGTAAAGGCCCGTTACACAGACCTGACACGTAAGTTGCGGTGATCGCTGGAGGACCCGGAGAACTCGAGTGGCACAGACGGTGCTGAACCACGAGGAATGTGGAACCTGGCGCGCAAGCTGTTGCTGCACGACCGGCTGCGTTTTGCCGTCGCGATCGCGGGTGTGTCCGTGTCGGTGATGCTCGTCCTGGTCCAGGTCGGCCTCTACTTCGGCTTCATGGAGACCGCGTCGTCACTGATCGACGCCTCCAAGGCAGACATCTGGGTCGGCAAGAAAGGGAACGACGCGTTCGAGTTCGCGACGCCGTTCGACGAGCGCGCCTACTACAAGATCGCGTCGGTGCCTGGTGTCGAGCGCGCCGAGCGCGTGCTGATCAACTTCGCGCAGTTCAAGTTGCCCGACGGCGGCGATCTCGGCGTGCAGGTGGTCGGGGTCGAGAGCAGCGACGCGCCGCTCCTGTCGCCGTGGAACGTGATCGAGGGCGAACCGAAGCGACTGAACCAACCCGGCGCGATCACCCTCGACAAGAGCGAGTATCCGAAGCTCAAGATCGATCGCGTCGGTCAGCTCACCGAGATCACCGGCGTGCGCGCCGAGGTGGTCGCGCTGACGAAAGACATCCGCTCGTTCACGACCTCACCGATCATCTTCACCGACCTCAAGACCGCGCGCAGCTACCTCCCCGCGCTCGGCGCCGAGGCGGTCACGTACGTGTTGTGCAAGGTCGAGGAGGGCGAGGACGTCGCCACCGTGATCGATCGGATCAACGCGCTGCCGCACCTCGCCGCGTACTCGCACGCGCAGATGAGCGACCGTACGCGCCACTACTGGTCGAGCCGCACCGGCGTCGGCGCCGGCTTCTTCACCACGGCCGTGCTCGGCATCATCGTCGGGTTCGTCGTCGTCGGTCAGATCCTCTACAGCGGCACGCTCCAGTACATCCGCGAGTACGGAACGCTGAAGGCGATGGGCGCGAAGAACGGCCAGGTGATCCGCGTGATCCTGGCGCAGGCGATGATCTCCGCCGCTCTCGGCTTCATCGTCGGCGGGGTGATGGCGGTCGGGATGAAGAAGGCGATGGCGGGTGCGAACCTCACCGTCGCGCTGTCCGCCGAGCTCTACACGGCGACGCTGATCATCACCATCGTGATGTGTACGTTCGCCGCGCTGCTCTCGATCGTCAAGGTGCTGCGACTCGACCCCGCGTCGGTATTCAAGGGTTAAGGAGACATCATGGTGGCACTGCTTTCTTCTCTCGCTCCGTCGGCGCAGAGGTCCAACCAGGTTGGACCGGCATCGCCGCTCGCGCGGCTCGTCGGTGTCGGCAAGACGTACGGCTCCGGTGAGAACGCGGTGGCGGCACTGGCGAATGCGACGCTCGAGATCATCCCCGGTGAGGTCACGCTGATCGAGGGTCCATCGGGCTCCGGCAAGACCACGCTGATCTCGATCCTCGGTCTGCTTCTGAAGCCGACCGCAGGGGAAGTGTGGATCGAGGGCCGAGACACCGCGAAGCTCGGCGAGCGCGACCTACCCGGCCTGCGCGCCCGCAACTTCGGCTTCGTGTTTCAGGGCTTCAACCTGTTCCCCGCGCTGACCGCGCTCGAGAACGTCTCGATGGCGATCCAGATGAAGGATCCGAAGTTCAAGAAACCGAAGCACGAAGCGAAGCGGTTGCTCGAGCTGGTCGGCCTCGGGCCGCGCATGCACCACCTGCCCGCGGATCTCTCCGGCGGTCAGAAGCAGCGCGTCGCGATCGCCCGCGCCCTCGGTGGCAACCCGCCGATCATCATCGGTGACGAGCCGACCGCCGCCCTCGATACCAAGACCGCGCTCTCCGTGATGGAGCTGCTGCGGGATCTGGCGACCACGCACCAGCGTGCGGTCGTCGTCGTGACCCATGACCCCCGTCTCGAGCGCTTCGCGGACCGCGTGGTGCGCGTCGAAGACGGAGCCATCCAAGCCATCGATCGGAGCCACGTATGAAGAAGAGCCGCATTGCCTTCGTTGCCATCCCCGTGATCGCCGCTGGCGCGCTGTGGTTCTCGCGCTCGCCGAGCCCCGCGTCCGCCAACGTCCCGTCGATCACGCGTCCCGCGACACTGGTCGCCCCGGGTCGCGTCGAGCCGACGCGCGACGCCGTCAAGCTGGCGTTCGAGACGTCGGGCCGGATCGCCGAGATCCTCGTCGACGAGGGTGATGCGGTCGCCGCCGGTCAGGTCCTCGCGCGCCTCGACGACCGCCTCGCGAAGGCGCGGGTCGCCGCTGCTGATGCGGGACTCGCCCAGGCGAAGGCTCGCTATCTCTACGCGCGCCGCGGTCCGCGCAAGGAAGACATCGCCGCTGCGCGTGCCGAGGCCGACGCGGCCGCCGCGAACGCCTCGCACCGCACCGCGGAGATGGCGCGCAGTGACAAGCTCGGCAAGGTCGGCGCGGTCGCCGACAGCGTGGTCGATGCCGATGGGGCGGCCGCGAAGGTCGCCGACGCGCAAGCCTCCGCTGCGAAGGCGCGGTTCGAGTCGATCCGCAGCGGCACGCGCTTCGAGATGATCGAGGAGGCGTCCGCCTCGATCGCGCTCGCGCAGGCGGAGCTCGACAGTGCGAAGGTCGCGCTCGATCAGACACTGTTGCGCGCGCCGACGGCCGGGACGATCCTGCGCCGCACTGCCGAAGTGGGTGCGCTCGTCACGCTGATGCCGCCGCAGGCCGTGCTCACGCTCGCGGACGTCAAGGAGCTCGAGATCCGCGCCGAGATCGACGAAGCCGACATCGCATCGATCGCGGTTGGCATGCCCGCCTATGCGACCGCGGATGCCTACGGCACCAAGCAATTTCCTGTCCGCATCGTGCGCGTCACCGACGAGCTCGGCCGCAAGACGGTGCGCGATGACGACCCCCGCGCGCGCGTCGATACCCGCGTGCTCGAGGTGATCGCTCGGTTCGACGGCAGCCAGACCACCAAGCTACCGCTCGGCCTCCGGATGAGCGTCCATGTCAGCAAATAGGCGCACAGCCGCCTACATCAAAAAAGCCGCAACCTCGCGCCGGTGTTGCCCCACCATAGGGTGTGGCGACGGGTCTGCCTGCGGGAACCAAGCTGGGACGCTATGAGGTGATCAAACACCTCGCGCATGGCGGTATGGCCGACCTGTCGGTCGCGCGCGCAACGGGTATCGAGAACTTCGAGCGCCACGTGGTGATCAAGCATCTGCGGCCGGAGCAATCGGGGGACGCCTCGTTCGTCCAGATGTTCGTCAAGGAAGCGCGGCTCGCCGGCGCGCTACATCACCACAACATCGTCCAGGTCCATGACATCGGGCAGTCCGAGGGTCGCCACTTCTTCGCGATGGAGTATGTCCACGGTGAGGATCTGCGGCGGATCCTCGGGAAGCTCTGCGATGGCAAAGCCCATCTCCCGCTCCAGCACGTGGTCTCGATCGCGACAGCGGTCTGCTCGGCACTGCACCATGCACACGAGCAGAAGGGCCCCGACCGCAAGCCGCTCGGGATCGTCCATCGCGACGTCACGCCGGGCAACATCCTGGTCAGCTACGACGGCAACGTGAAGGTCGTCGACTTCGGGATCGCGAAGGCGGTGCACCGTCCGTCGGACACGGGCGTCGGCATGCTCAAGGGCAAGGCCCCGTACATGTCGCCCGAGCAGTGCACCGGCAAGGCCGTGGATCGCCGGAGCGACGTGTTCTCGTTCGGCATCGTCCTCTACGAGCTCGTCACGGTGCGCCGGCTGTTCAAAGGCCAGAACGAGTTCTTCACGATGTCGTCCGTCGTCCAGGGCGAGATCCCGAAGCCATCGACCCAGCGCGAGGATCTGCCGGTCGAGCTCGAGGAGATCATCCTCAAGGCGCTGCAGCGCGATCCGGCCGCGCGCTACCAGACCGCCGACGAGATGCGGCTCGCGCTCGATCAGTTCGCTGACAAGGCGGGGCTGCGCACGTCGCCCACGGCGCTGTCCGACTTCATGAAGAAGCTGTTCGGCGTGCGTCCCGAGCCGTGGATGGTGGACATCTCGCCCACCGTCGATGCGCCGGTCGACTTCGACAAGACCGACGTCGGCGTGGTGGAGCTCCCGATCGACGCCACGCCCCCGAAGAGCCGCAGTGGTTCGCTCATCGAGCAAGCGCGCCTGCAGACCACCCCCAGGAGGTCGTCGATGCCAATCCCGAGCATCACCGGCAAGACCCCACCACCTGTGCTGCTCAAGCGAGTAGCGAACGCCGAGACCGAGGCGGTGCAGGTGGTGGAGCCCGTACAGGTGGAGCTCGTGCGCGCGAGCACCGACATCGACGAGCTGACGGAGTTCGACGAGCCCGAGCTCGAGCTTGCGCCGCCGTCGAGGGGCGATGTCACCTCGCTCGTGACGCCGTTGCCGCTCGATCCGGGCGACCTCACGCACATGACGCACAAGCCGGTCGCGAGCCGGCGCTTTCTGTATCTCGCCGTAGCCGCGGTCACGGCACTCGGCATCGCGATCGTGATCATGCTGACCGGTCGTAGTGTCGAGGGTCCGACGGCACCTCCCGAGCCGTCCGCGATCGTGAGGCCGCCGGAGCCGAAGCTCGAACCCAAGGTCGAGACCAAGCCCGTCGAACCCGTCGTCGAGCCCAAGCCCGTCGAGCCCGTCGTCGAGACCAAGCCCGTCGAGCTGAAACCCAAGACGATCGTGCGACGCCCGGTGCGCAAGCCGACACCGAAACCTGCCCCCAAGCCGAAGAACCCGCAGTGGGATCCCGACGCGTTGTTCCTCAAGCCCAAGAAGTAGCGAGCCTCATGATCAGAACCCTGGCGATCGCCGCCACGTTGTTGCTTGCCTCCCAGGCAGGCGCCGTGCCTCGCAATACCGTGAAGGCGCACATCGACAAGGCCACGAAGGCGCACAAGGAGGGCAAGTTCGAGGTCGCCCTCGAGGAGCTCAAGGCGGCATACGCGCTCGATCCGAAGCCGGACCTGCTGTTCGCGATCGCGCAGGTCTACGTCAAGCTCGACAAGTGCGCGGATGCGATCACCTACTACGAGCAGTTCCTCGCGAGCACCAAGGACGCGCAGGCCAAGCAGGTGGTCGCGCAAGCGATCGAGACCTGCAAGACGAAGCTGGTCGCCACGGAGCCGCCCGTCGTCGTCACCCCCGAGCCGGTGCCGGAACCGGTCAAGGAACCAATCCCCGAACCCACGCCCGCACCCAAGCCCGTCGAAGCCGCTCCCACGCCGCCCCGCGAGGTGTTCGTGCAGGGACGCAGCACCCCGGCTCGCCGCTCGCCTTGGTACGAAGATCCGATCGGTGATGCGTTCGTGGTTGGTGGCCTCACCGCGGGGGTGGTGGCCTTGGTGATGAGAAGCGGCGCGCAGAGCAAGGCCGACAAGGCCGCGACGAGTACCTCGGAGACGGCGTATCGCGATCAGCTCGACCGCTCCGAGGGCAAAGAGAAGGTGGCGCTGATCCTCGGCGTCACCGCAGGTGTGTTGGTGACGGCTGGCGTCGTTCGCTACGTGACAAGAGGCGGCAAACGCGAAGCCACTCGCGTGGGTGTCGCGCCGGTTCGCAGCGGCGGCTTCGTCACCGTCCTCGGGAGGTTCTGATGCGCATCCTGTTGCTCGCGGCTTGTCTCGTGTCGTGTGTCAAGACCACCGCGTTTCAGTGCGAAGGCGACAGCAGTCGGTGTAGCGGCACCGGTGCTCGCTGCGAGGCGGACGGCTTCTGCAGCGTCCCGGCAGCGAACTGCTCTTCGGGGTTTCAATACAGCGACACGGCAGGCGATCTCGCGGGCACGTGTGTCGGAGGTGAGCCGACTCCCGACGGGCCGACGCCGGACGCTCCGGTCGACACACCCACCGGCTGTGACGCCGACTTCGCCACGCTCACCAATGGCAATGCAGGTCACAGGTACAAGTTGATCACCGTCGCCGGTGCTTGGCTCGCGCAGCAGGACACCGTCTGCGTGACCACCCATCATAGCTACCTCGCGGTCCCGGACGACGCGGCGGAGCTCGCGGCGCTCGCCGGCCTCGCCGGCAACGTCGACCTCTGGGTCGGCGTCAGTGATCGCGCAACCGAGGGCGACTACCGGGAGGTCCTGACCAACACCGTCTACACGAGCCTGCCGATCGACGACAACAACGGGAACCAGAACGCGCAGGACTGCGTGGGGAGCAAGGGCGGAACAACGCTCGAGACCGATGACTGCGACGTCACACGCGTGGTGGTGTGCGAATGCAACGAGTGAGCGAGTCGGTTGCACCAGGTTCGACCGGCCTATCGAGGTCGAACCAGGTTCGACCGGCCTATCGACGACGATCCAGGTTCGACCGGCCTATCGAGGTCGAACCAGGTTCGACCGGATCGTCTTGACGATCCAGGCGATCACGGCGATGCCGAACACCAAGGTGATCGCGAACACCGGAAATCCGCCGGCTTCGATCGCGGCGGGGCGCGGTGTCTCGAGGATCGCGAGACGCGGGGCTTCGCGAACCACGGCACCGGCGAGCAGACCGGCCGAGCCGGCGGCGGTGACGATCCAGAGCCCGTTGCCCTGAGGGTCGCGTAGCATGCGCACCCAGCCGACGAGCTCGACGGCGACCGCAGCGACGAACAGGTAGAGCCAGCCGTGCGTGGCGACGGTGCCGTCGGCCGCGATCACCGCAAGCGCGATCCCGGCGATGACGCGACCGGTGAGCCCGAAGATCGCGAGCCGCGTGCGCTCGGCAACCGACGCATGCCACGCGGCGACGGCGGCGAACGCGGTGGTCATCACGCCGAGCCAGAGACCGAGGCGAGGTGCGATGCTGGCGTGGCCGTAGAGCCGCTCGCCCGCGGCATACATCGTCTTCCACGCGGGCTCGTCCTGCATCACGCGGTTGATCTCCGTCCACGACCACGCGACGAACAGAAAACACAGCGTGCCGGCGGCGAGCGCGAGGCGCCGCCACTTCTCGGAGCTCTTCGCGAGATAGAGCGCGTAGAACCCGACGATCAACGCGGGGACGACGGCGCCCCAGCGCGGTCCCATGATCAAGTTCGCCGAGTAGAAGTGGCGCTGGTAGAGCAGCTGGATGAACAGCAGCGGCGCGACCCCGGCGGTGATGCCGCAGCCGAGCATGAACGGCAGGCGATCGCGGACGCGCTCGGCGATCGGATCCTCGACCTTGCGGACCGCTTGCACGAATGCGTACGTGGTGCCGACGAGCACGTAGCTCACGAACACCGCGTGCAGACAGAACGTCAGCAGGTACAGCGTGAGCCACAGGCCGTGACCGTCGAGCGTGAACGGCCACATGCTGGCTAATGACCTCCCTTGGGAGACGTGCCGACCTCGTCGAGCCAGCGCCCGATCTGCGCGAGCACGACGGGATCCGCCGACGCCGGCCACGGCGCGGGCGTGCCGTCGATCTCCCACTTGAGGAGCTGGACGAGGGCCTCGACATCCTCGGCGGTCCCGGCGAACGGCGGCATGAAGCCCTTGGTGCGCTGCAGCTTCGCGATGTTGAGCCGGAGCTGCTCGTCGGTCCACGTGGTGACCAGCTCGACGAGCCCGTTGGAGCCACGCATCGTGTGGCACGCATCGCACAGCGCGCGATGGACCTTCGCGCCGCGGATCAACTGCGGAGATGGATAGCGAGCCTCGTCTCGCAGCGGATAGGGATCGTGCGTCGTCGCGCCGACGATCCGGAGTTGCTCGACCTCCGCCGGGGTCAGCGACGTCGAGTACAGCGTGCCGCGCACCGTGAACGGCTTGCGCGCCCCCTCGCGGACGAACTCGCCGGCGGCGGTGGCCCCGAACGCGAGCGCGAGCAACAGCGTCGCCGTCGCCGCGTTGATCATCAGCCTCTTCAGCAAGATGCCGACGATCACGTAGCCGCCGATCATCGCCGACGCCCCGGCGGCGACGCCGACGAACATCGTCATCGGCATGCTGCCGCCCATCAGCCACGACCGCGAGTCCTCCGGGATCGCGACCAGGAACCAGAGGGCGAACACCGGCATCGCCGCGATCGGCACCGCGAAGCGCGCCGCGGCGCGGATCAACAGGAGCTTTCGATCTTGCGGCAGGTCCATCATGTTGATCACGACGCACCCGACGAGGGCAGCGAGCGTGGTGGCGACGGCGGTGCGGAACAGCAGCGACGGCCAGAACGTCGGATTGAAGAACCCGGCCCACATCCCCTCCCCGTCGAGCCAACCACCGGGCGTCAGCTGCCACGACAGGATGCCGTTGATCCAGAACAGGCTCATCCACGCGGCGATCGCGTAGAGGCCGAGCAGGCGACGACGAGCGCGATCATCGAGCCTCGAGCCGAAGCGATAGAACGCGTAGCCCGCGCAGACCTCGACGGAGAACCACACCCACTCGGTCGCCCACAGCCAGTGGAACTCGTCGACCATCAGGCCGATCGTTCGCGCGCCGACCTGGATCGTGGTGAACCACATCGCGACGCCGGTCAGCGCCCCGAACACGAAGCTGACCAGGACGAGGATCTTGAAGTAGCCGTCGACGAACCCCCGCGCATCCGCATCGCCGGCCTGGGCGCGACGCTCGAACGCGTACAGCAGCATGCCGCCGCCGATCGCGAACTGCGCGAGGAAGACGTGGAGAATGCCGACGCCGCCGATCACGAGGCCCTTCATCAAGGGACCGAACTCGTTCACCGGATAGTACGGGATGCTGTCCACGCAGGTGGGATGCTACAGCGGCTCGTCCGACAGCGCGTAGTTGGCGGCATCCGATGCATCAAAGTGCCACCACTCGGTGGGCATCGCGATGAACCCGGCGGCGAGCATCGCGTCCTCGAGGCGCTTTGCTTCTCTGCCCTTCACACCGACGAGCGCGCGATCGCGATGCGCAGCGGCGGTGAAGTCGTCGAAGTGGGTAGGCAGCGCGACGGGCTTGCCGTCCTTGTCGACGACGGCGAGATCGACCGCCGCACCGCGGTTGTGCTTGCTGCCCACCGACGGATCGGCGACGTAACGCGGATCCGAGACCGTCTTCCACAACGCCTTCTGGATCGAGAGCGGACGGTAGCAGTCCCATAGCAACAGCCGGCGATCCTGCGTGCGGAGCGCCTCCGCCGCCTTGATCAGCTTGGCGACCACGGCGCGGCGCAGCTTGCACGCCGACCTCGGGTACAGCACGCCGCCGGTGAAGTTGTCCTTGGTGGCGTAGCGGATGTCGAGGATCGCGTCCGGAATGGCTGTGGTGACGTCGATCAGGTCCGTCGGCTTGGGCCCGGCGATCGCCGCGCGAGACAGCACAAGCAGCGCGACAGCGACGCGATACACCCGCCGAGCGTAGTACAAGGATCGGGCATGTCCACCGACCCCGGCTTGCTCCACGCGTACATCCTCGATGGTAAGGGCCGCGGCAGGAAGCTGGAAGATCTGACCGACGTGACGCGTTGGAAGCCGATCGACGGGATCCTGTGGGTCAACCTCGACTATGCGGCGCCCGAGGCCGCGGCCTGGCTCACCGACAAGTCGGACATCGACAGGGTGATGCGCGAGGCGCTGACCGACAACGATCCGCGACCGCGCGTGGCGCTGCACGGTGAAGATCTGTTGATGATCGCGCGCGGCATCAACCTCAACCAGGGGGCAGAGCCCGAGGACATGGTGTCGATCCGGGTCTATGTCGAGGCCTCGCGGATCATCACGCTGCGCCACCGCCCGTCGAGGACGCTCAAGTTGCTGGCGGCCGAGCTCGAGCGCAACGCCGGACCGAAGGACGTGCCCGACATGCTGGTCCAGCTGGTCGATCGGATCGTCGACGGCGTCGTACTCCGAGTCGACGTGCTGTCCGACGAGATCGGCGCGCTGGAGGATCAGGTGCTCACCGTCGAGCGCCCGGGTGAGCTGCGGGCACAGATCGCCGACAAGCGCCGGCGCGCGATCGCGTTGCGCCGGTTCCTCGCTCCGCAGCGCGACGCGTTCACCAAGCTGACCACGGTCCATTACGCCGGGTTCACCAACTCACATCGCGAGCAGTTCGCCGAGCAAGCCGATCGGATGACGCGGTCGATCGAAGAGCTCGATGCCGCGCGCGATCGCGCCTCGGTGACGCAGGAAGAGCTGTCGTCCCGGATGGGCGAGCTGACGAACAAGCGGCTCTACGTGCTCTCGATCATCACCGCGGTGTTCCTGCCGCTCGGCTTCGTCTGTAGCTTGCTCGGCGTCAACGTCGGTGGGGTGCCGTTCCGCGAGGACGAGTGGGCGTTCTGGGCGCTGCTCGGCGCGTTCCTCGTCGGGGTCTGGATCCAGCTCTTCGTGTTCCGCAAACGCGGCTGGATGGAGTAGCTACCGCGTACTGGCATCGATGACCGGCAGCTCGCCCGACAGCGAGTGCAAATACATCGCCTGCGCGCCGTACGCGAGGAACTTCCCCTCGTCGTCCCAGACCTCGACGTCGGCGATCGCCCAACCCGCGCGGGCACGGCGGACCTTCGCGGCGATCAACACCCACTCGCGCTGCGTGTCGTCGACGACGTAGGTCGTGAGGTCGAGACTCGGTGCGTAGAACCGATACGAGCTCGGGCCGATCGCGCGGTGCAGGGCCGTCGGCATCGTATCGATCAGCGGAAGCAGCGCGAGGCGATCGAAGCGGCCCTCGGCGTCGCGCTGCGGCGTCTTGTAGCGCAGCCAGCGTGCGTAGCGAGCGGGCCCGGCAGTGAAGTCCGGCGCCCAGAACCGTTCTCCGTCTGCGATCCTGCACTCGAGCTGCTGGTAGATGCGAAACCGCGTGTGCGGATTGTTCGGCAGGTCATCCACGACGGACACCGAGTCCGCCAGCGACTTGACGGCCGGCATCGCCGCACCGATCACGTCGGGGCCTTTGCGATCGCGGAGGAACGTCGCCGTCAGCTCGAGTCCGACATTCTCCTCCCCACCGGCCTCGCTGCCATCCCGTGGCTTCGGTGGTGGCGGATCCGCGTCCTTCATCGCGACCCGGATCTGTGCGGAGCCACGGCCGCGGCGCAGGATCGTGACGTCGGCGACCTGCTTGCCGCTGTGGATCGGCGTCGCGAAGATCGTCGTCGCCGACGCGAACCGCAGCTCGGGCTCGCCCAGGGCCGCTTGCGCCGCGCGCAGTGCCGCGGTCATCGCGACGCCGCCCGATGGCATCAAGTAGTCCCAGTGGGTGGGTAGCGTGAGGAGAAACCGTCCCGCGACGTCGGGGTCGGGGCGCACCGCCGTATCGGCGGCGAGATCGGCGGACATCGGCTCTACCCTACTCGGCCTAGCTGCCGTCTTCGAGTAGCAAACGCAGCCGAGCGCGCTCGGTGGCGAGCTTGCCCTCGAGCTCGCGCACCTTGACGCGCGCGTCGATCAGGTCCTGCTCGAGCGTCCGGATCGCAGTGACGATCTCCGCGCGTCGCTCCGCTACCCAGATCTCGCGCTCCAGCCGCTCGCGCGACGTCAGGTAGGGTGCATAGGGATGTGCGACCTTCGGCGGCTCGGCCCTCGGTGCCTCGACCTTCGGCGGATCGGGCTCCCTCGGGTCGAACAGCGCACCCGAAGGCACGCGCGGAGCGGCCCACGCCGCCGTACCGCGCTTCTGCTCCTCGGTCGCACGTCGCTCGGCTTCGTGCCGGCGATCGGCCTCCTCGATCTGTCTCGCGCGTTCGGCGGCCCGCGAGGCCTCCTGCTGCGCGGCGGTCTTGCGTCGTGCCTCGACGTCGCGCCGCAGTTGCTCTCGCTTGGTATCGAGCTCGGTGCCGTCGACGCCATCGCCGTGCAGCTTGCTGCGCAGGAACGCGAGCTCGTCACCGGTCGTCCGCGTGAGGCGCGATAGCTCGCCCGCATCGAGCCACAGGCCGTGAGAGGCACAGCGATCGATCTGCGTGCCTTCGAACGTCTGCGCGGCCATCACCGTGGGCGCGCCGGCGTGCGCGCAGACCGGACACTCGAGCGAGCTCTTCCACCACATCGCCGACGTCGCCTTCGGCCAGGCCGGATCGTCGAACGCGAGCCCCGCGGTCGGCGGCGTGATGAAGATGCCCTTGCAGCGCAAGCACGCGAGGACGTCGTCGAACGCTCGCTCGAGGATCTCGCCGCACCGCGGGCAGATCAGCAGCGAGGGGCCCTCGCGATACGGCCCAGTCACCGCGGAACCGAGAGCTGCAGCGCGCTCGCGAGTCGCTCGAGGTTCGCCGCGGCCGCGGCGGCCTTCAGATCCCCGGCGGCACCACGGTTGCGCAGCTCCGGAAGCTGCGGCAACAGCCCGAACGTCGCGTTCTGCGCGAACCACAGATCCACCTTGGTCTTCATGCGAGACGCGACCTCGGCGGCGCGCGCCACCGTATCGAGCGCCGCGGGATCGAGCTCGTTGCCCCGCATGTGCTCGATCAGCCGGCGCAGACCATCGCTCGCCGCCAGCGCGATCTCCGGCGTGTCGAGGCTGACGCGCACCATCGCGGCCTCGGTCATGTGCTCGCGGAGCTGGAGGAAGCTCGGTTCCGCGGCGCGCAGGTTCGCGAGCACGCGGCGATGGAGCGCGGTCTGCACCGTCGAATACAGAATATCCGGAACCGGCAGCTCGTGCGCCACCAGCCAGCGGATCAACGGCGCGTGGGCCTCGTAGGATTCCTCGAGGCTGGCCTCGGCGCTCTGGATCGCGTCGCCGAGCACGGCAGCGAGCACGCGCTCGCGCGCACCGGGGAGCAGGGCCGACAGCGACAGCTGCGCCGGGAAATAGCGATCGATCACGCGCTGGGCGGCGAACACGTCGGCGGTCTGGAACGAACCGGATAGCTCGTCGACGATCTTCGCCCACTCCGCAGCCTCGGGCGGTGGGCGTACGCCGCCGGTGATGTGCTGCTCGCCGAGGTGTAACCCCGCGAAGCACAGCATCGTCACCGCCTCGGTCAAGCGCGAACGAACACGCAGCGTGCCGGCGACGATCCGCGCGCGGCCGCTCCGGCGCTCGATCCGATCGAGGAAGTCGACGTGGTAGCCGTACTCGCGAAACGGCTTGCCCGCGGCGTCCGGATCGACCAACGACAGCACCGCGACGTGCGCGCCGACCTTCGCCGGATCGACCCGCGCCGGCCGCACGCGCTGTGCCCACACCTTCCGGCCATCGCCCTCGTCGGGGATGTTCGAGTGCGCCTGCGCGATCCGTTCGATCAGCTGCGCCTCGACGGGATGGCCGCCGACCTCCTCGAGGAGCTCCGCCGCACGCAGCGCGTACTGCATGCACTGCACGGTCTCGATGCCCGACAGCTCGTCGAAGAACCAGCCGCAGCTCGTGTACATCAGCATCGCGTGCCGAGCCATCTCCATCAACGACAGCGCGCGCACGCGCTCCGCCGGATCGAGCACGTGCGAGGCGTACGTCGCCAGGAACTTGTCGCGCGATGCCGGCCCGCGCTCGAGGACGACGTCGATGTAGCCGTCACGCGCGGCCCACGGATCGTTGAACAGCACCCGGCCCACGCTCTCGAGCGCGCCGCTGCACTGCTCGCGCAACCAGTCGAAGGCATCGCGCAGGGGTCGCCGCCACCCCTGGTTCCAGCCCGGGCGACCGCCGCTGTTGCAGCCGCAATCCTCGCGCCAGCGCTCGATGCCGTGCACGCAGCTCCACGAGCTGTCCTCGACGAGCTGGACCTCCCAGGTCGCCGGCACCCGCGCGCGAAACTCGGCGTAGTTGGTCAGCCGCGTTCCTTGCCAGCCGTCCTCGACCTGCGCGAGCGCCCACGCGAGCGCCATGTCGCCGTAGCGATGATGATGACCGTAGGTCTCGCCGTCGGTGGCGATGTGACACAGCGTGGGCTCGCCGCCCTCCGCGGGGCTGCGGCCGATCATCCGCGAGATGATCTGGTGACCGTCGGAGAGCAACCGCTCGAACGCGACGGCCTGCGAGACGCCGCCGTCGTAGAAGAACAGATCGATCGTGTTGCCCGATGGCAGGTGGCACTTGTAGACCCGGCCCGGATCGACCGACGTATGCCGCCACTGCCCGTTCGGCGGCCGCCACGCCTTGGCCTGGCGCGGCGCGAGCACCGTGAACGTGATGCCCTCGGCGACGAGCGCCTCGAGCGACGCGGTGTTCGCCGCGCACTCGGCGAGCCACATGCCCTCGGGCTTCCGGCCGTAGCGCTTCTCGAAGTCGCGGATGCCCCAGCGGACCTGGGTGACGCGATCGCGCGGCGACGCGAGCGGCATGATCATGTGGTTGTAGGCCTGCGCCATCGCCGAGCCATGACCTTCGAACCGCTTCATGCTCGCGTGGTCGGCTTGGATCAACGCGGCGTGGACATCCGGCGCGTGCTCCTCCATCCACGACATCAACGTCGGGCCGACGTTGAAGCTCATGCGCTGGTAGTTGTCGACGATCTTGATGATCAGGCTGGCGCTATCGACGACGCGCGCCGCGGCGTTGGGCCGGTAGCACTCCGCCGTGATCCGCTCGTTCCAATCCCGGTAGGGATGGGCACTAGGTTGTGGCTCGATCGATTCGAGCCACGGGTTCTCACGGGGCGGCTGGTAGAAGTGCCCGTGGATGCAGACCCACTTGTCGTTCACGCTGCAGCGAATACTACGATGCCCAGAGGCGGCGCGGTGACCACGAGGGAGTGCTCCTGTCCGTGGCACGCGAAATTCTCGGCGTGCATGCCGCCGCGATTGCCTACACCGCTACCGCCGTAGACCTCTGCGTCGGAGTTCAGGATCTCTTTCCAGTACCCGCCGCGCGGCACCGGCACGCGATAGCCCTCGCGCGGGACCGGCGTGAAGTTCGCGACCGCGACCACCGGCGGTTTGCCGTCGATGCCGGAGTACCGCGCGTACGCGATCACGTTCGCGTCGCGGTCGTCGCCGATCAGGAACTGGAAGCCCCACGGCTCGCAGTCACCGTCGTGGAGCGCGGAGTGGTGGCGATAGGCACCGTTGAGATCGCCCAGCCAGCGCGCGATGCCAGCATGGGCGGCGTGGGCACCGAGTGGCCAGTCGAGCTGCGCGTCGTGGTTCCACTCCCCCCACACCCCGAGCTCGCCGCCCATGAACATCAGCTTCTTGCCGGGCAGCGTCCACTGGTAGCCGTAGAGCAGGCGCAGCGACGCGTACTTCTGCCACGGGTCGCCGGGGATCTTGTTGATCAGCGATCCCTTGCCGTGCACGACCTCGTCGTGGGACAGCGGCAACACGTAGTTCTCCGAGTGCATGTACAGCGAGCGGAACGTCAGCTGCTCGTGGTGATGCGTGCGGTAGATGGGATCGCGGCCGAGGAAGCTCAGCGTGTCGTGCATCCACCCGAGGTCCCACTTGAAGCCGAAGCCGAGCCCGCCGTGCTCGGGCGGACGCGTCACGCCACCCCACGCGGTGGACTCCTCGGCGATCGTCTGGATGTCGGGATAGGCGGTGTAGACCGCGCGATTGAAGTCCTGGAGGAACGCGATCGCGTCGCGATCGTGGTTGCTGCCGTCCTCGTTCGGGACCCACTCGCCCGCCTTGCGCGAGTAGTCGCGATACAGCATCGAGGCGACCCCGTCGACGCGCAGGCCGTCGATGTGGAAGCGCTCGAGCCACGAGATCGCCGACGAGATCAGGAACGACTTCACCTCGTGGCGCGCGTAGTTGAAGATGAAGCTCGTCCAGTCGGGATGGAAGCCGCGGCGAGGATCGGCGTGCTCGTACAGCGAGGTGCCGTCGAAGTTGCCGAGGCCGTGCGCGTCCGTTGGAAAGTGCGCCGGGACCCAATCGATGATCACGCCGATACCGCGACGATGCAGGCCATCGATCATCGCCATCAGATCTTCGGGCGCACCGTACCGGGTGGTCGGGGCGAAGAAGCCGGTGACCTGATAGCCCCACGATCCGTAGAACGGGTGCTCCATGATCGGCATCAGCTCGATGTGCGTGAAGCCGAGGTTGCCGACGTGCTCGCCGAGCTGCTCGCCGAGGGTGTAGTAGCCGAGCACCTCGTTGTGATCGCGGCGCCACGATCCGAGGTGCGCTTCGTAGATGCTGATCGGGGCGGAGCGGGTCTGCCGCTGGTGCCGCCCGCGCATCCACTCCTGATCGCCCCACTCGTACTGCGTGGGCCACACGACCGACGCCGTCGCCGGCGGATGCTCGCAACGCGCAGCGAAGGGATCGGCCTTCTCGCGCTTGACGCCATCTGGGCCGACGACCGCGAACTTGTAGCGCACGCCCTTGCCGACGCCGCGGACGACGCCCTCCCAGATCCCCGACGAGTCGCGCGCCGATAACGGACTCTGCCCGGCGCGCCAGCCGTTCCAGTCGCCGATCACGCTGACCTGCTGCGCGTTCGGCGCCCACACGGCGAAATACGTGCTGGCTTGATGGGTTCCACCATCGACGACGTGCGCTCCGAGCTTGTGATGCAGGCGGTAGTGCGTTCCCTGGTTGAACAGGAACAGATCGTCGGCGGTGAGCAGGGACGTCATAGCGCGGCGAGCTTACCCGCCGGGCATTGCATCTCAACCGTTCTGCGCGTTGCGTTTCGCAACGTGTCAGCGAGACGGCGCCGTCGGTGGCGGGCCGTAGCCGAGATAGACCTGCACGATCGCCCCCGCGCGATCCTCCATCCCGTCGGTTCGGCGCGCGGTCATGCCGACCTCGAAGCCGAACCGCACCGGGCTATCTCCCGGCGAGAGGTGATCGCCGAACACGCCCTCCAGGACGACCTCGCGATCCTTGCCGACGAGCATGCCCCGCGCGGCGAGGTAGAGCGAGCTCCGGCTGTTGACCCGGAACCAGCCGCCCTCGCGCTGGACGAGCCGCAGCTCCGCACGCAGCCCGGCACCGAACAACAGCTCCGTGGTGGACTCGTGCAACAACGCCCCGACGAGGAGCTCCGGTACGATCGCGCCGCCGGCGCGTAGCCCGCGAACGATCGGATACGGCGTCGGCGGCGGTTCCCAGCCGATCGTCGCGCGCACGCCGCTGTACGCCTCGATCTCCGGATCACCAAATTCGTCGGTGCGATCGGACACGTCGAGCTGCCCGAGCCCGCCGACACTCACCGCGGCACCGCGCTCGTCGCCATGCGCCGTCCCCGTCAGCGCCACCAGGATCAATCCAAGCTTCATAGGCAGCGAGGCTACCCGTGCAGCGCCCCGCGCCTGCTGGCGACAACTGGCATTTTCGCGACGATGAATGCTCGCGACAGCGCGATCAGGGACGCCTCGAAGATCTGATCCCCGTTGTAGAGTGCGAGCGTGACGACCCACGCCGAGCATCGTCGAGCGCTCGGGCTCCTGTTGCTCTGCGGGCTGTTCTGGAGCACGGCCGGCGTCCTGATCAAGTTCGTCGACTGGCATCCCGGTGCGATCTGGTCGGCGCGGTGTGCGATCGCCGCGGTGCTGCTCTACGCGATCCGGCGGCCGAGCTTCGACCACATCTCGCGCGCCGAGTGGGGTGCCGCGGTCGCTCTCGCGGCAACGACGGGCCTGTTCATCCTCGCGAACAAGCTGACCACCGCGGCGAACGCGATCCTGATCCAGTACTCGGCGCCGGTGTGGGTCGCACTCCTCGGTCGCTGGTTCCTCGGCGAGCGCACGAGCCGGCTCGACTGGTTGTCGATCGGGATGGTGCTGTGCGGCGTCACGCTGTTCTTCTTCGATCAACTGTCGTTCGATCACACGGCGGGCAACCTCGTCGCGCTCGCGGCCGGGGTGGCATTCGCCTTCGGGGCGATGACGATGCGGATGGTCGGGCGCGACCCGTCCTCGGATCCGATCCGCCCACTGCTCCTCGGCAACCTCCTGGGAGCGCTCCTCGGTGCCCCGTTCTGGGCGTTCGGCGACCTGCCCGACGCGACCGGCTGGGCGGCGCTACTCGCACTCGGGCTCGTGCAGCAGGCGGCGGCGTACTTCTGTTATGCGGCGGCCGTGCGCCACGCGACGGCGATCGAGGTGATGTTGATCCCGGTGATCGAGCCGATCCTGTCGCCGCTGTGGGTGGCGATCGCGTTCGGCGAGTGGCCGAGTGGCTGGGCCCTGGTGGGCGGCACCGTCGTGGTCGCGGCCGTGACGCTGCGCGGTGTGCTGGGCGGCAAGGTGCAGGACCTGCGCGAATCCGGCGCCGAACCCGGGCACGCGGCTTGATGTCTCCGAGGGCATGCTCGCCGAGTTGCTCGCCCAACATGCCGCGCTGCGCGATCAGATGGATCGTTGTGAAGCGCTGGCGGAAGCCGCCGATCGCACGGGAGAGGTGATCGAGCTGACGCGCGAGGTCGCGAAGCTGCGGCTCGCGTTCGACGCGCACAACAAGTTCGAGGAGGGCTACTCGATCGTGCGAGAGCATGTCGAGGAGCACCGCGCGATCCGGACCCGGTTGCACGGCTGGATCACCGAGGAGTTGCGCGACGTGATCGCGAGCATGCGCGAGCACATCGAGGCCGAGGAGCGACCGCTCAGATCCTCCGCGGCAAGCGGACTGCGAAGCGGGTCCCTCGCGGAGAGGAGGTGAGCTCGATCGTGCCGCCGTGCAGCGCGACGAGGCTGTGGACGATCGACATCCCGAGCCCGGTCCCGCTCTGCTTGGTGGAGAAGAACGGCTCGTAGATCCGCGACTGGATGTCGTCGGGGATGCCCGGCCCGTCGTCAGTGACGGCGATCATCACGCCGGTGTCGTCGCCGTCGAGCGCGATCTTGACGTGACGGCTGCCGGCTTCGATCGCGTTGCGGATCAAGTTGAGGACGAGCTGGTGGATCTTGCCGGCGTCGACGTGCGCGACGAGACGCCGCACCGGCCCGAGCTCCAGCTCCACGCCGCGTAGCTCGGCGGTCGCCCGCTCGAGGTCGATGACGCCTGACACGATCTGGAAGACATCGCGATCCTGGACGACGAGCTCGGGTGGGCGTGCGAACGCGAGGAAGTCGTTGAGCAGCAGCGTCAGGCGCTCGATCTCGCGCTGCGCCAGCTCGCAGGGCTCGACGAGCCGATCGTCGTCGACGGTCTTGCGGAGGCGCCGGCCCAGCAGCTCGAGCTGGAGCTTGGCCGAGTTCAGCGGGTTCCGCACCTCGTGGGCGATGCCCGCGGTCATGGTCTGCATCGCGGTGATCCGCTCGGCCTGGGCACGGCGCTCGCGGGCGATCAGCTTGTCCTCGGAGTCGAGCTGGTAGTGGCGCACCATGATCTCGAGCTCGATATCGATCAGCTTCTCGACGGCGCGGATCGTCGGCCCGGGATCGGGGTACGCGGCGAGGACTCGATCGATGTAGGCGATCCGCACGACGTTCATCGCCGTGAACATGTACTGGTGCGCGAGCCCGATCTGGACGTGGCGACGCCCGATCCGCGAACGCTTCTCGTAGAACGCCTCGTCGTGCGGACCGAGGAGGCCCGTCGACATCCAGTCGATCAACGTGACGCGCAGGCGCTCCACCTGCTCGGGTCCGCGCAACACCGCTGCGGCTGCCGGGTTCTTCCACACGGCTTCGTAGAACCGCTCCGCGATCGCGGGAAACGACGGGGAGAGGACGGGATGGAGGGCTCGGAGGCGCGCGCGATCCTCGTCGCCGAGCTCGACGTACGCGAGCAATTCCTCGAGGGGCGTCATGAATGCTTCCGCACGACCTCGACGTCCGAGCGCGGGGCTTCGTTGTACTGGTGCAGGCGGTACTGGATGGTGCGAACGCTGATCCCGAGGATCTCGGCGGCCTTCGAGGTCGAGCCGCCGGTAGACTTCAGGGTCTCGAGGATCGCGTAGCGCTCGAGGTCCGCCATCGTCGAGCCGGGAATCTCGGGCAACCCGCCAGGTGCACGACGAGGCTGGACGCTGGGCGGCAAGAACCGCGCTTCGAGCTGCGCACTGTTACACAGCACCACCGCGCGCTCGATCGCGTTCTCGAGCTCGCGAACGTTGCCGGGCCAGTCGTAGGCGGTGAGGAGCTCGACCGTCTCCGGGGCGAACCCCTCGAGCTGCTTGCCGTTGTCGCGGACGAACCGATCGAGGAAGAACTTCGCGAGTGACGGGATATCGGTGCGGCGCTCGCGCAGCGGCGGGATCTCGAGGGCGACGACGTTGAGGCGATAGTACAGATCTTCGCGGAACCGACCTTTCGCGACTTCCTCGACGAGGTTCTTGTTGGTCGCGGCGATCACGCGCACGTCGACGCGAAGGGTCTGCGTGCCGCCGACCCGCTCGAACTCGTGCTCCTGAAGAAACCGCAGCAACTTGACCTGGATCGCCGGGGAGATCTCACCGATCTCATCGAGGAACAGCGTGCCGCCATCGGCGAGCGAGAACCGGCCATCCTTGCGTGCGACGGCGCCGGTGAAGGCGCCGCGCTCGTGACCGAACAACTCGCTCTCGAGCAGCGACTCCGCGAGTGCCGCGCAGTGCAGCTTGATGAACGGTCCGTTGACCCGCGGCGATCGCTGATGCAGGGCATTCGCGACCAGCTCCTTCCCGGTGCCGCTCTCGCCGGTGATCAACACGGTCGCGCGGCTCGGTGCCACCTGATCCACGATCTCGAACACCCGTTGCATCGGGGGGCTCGAGCCGACGATGTTGTTCGGTGCCACGCGATCGCGGACGCGCGCACGAAGCTGGCGGGTCTCTCGCCGGAGCGCCTGCTGCTCGAACACCTTGTCGAGCACGACCAGCAACTCGTCGAAGTCGATCGGCTTCGTCAGATACTCCGCAGCGCCCGCGCGCATCGCGTCGACGGCAGACGACACGGCCCCGAAGGCGGTCATCACGACCACCGCCGCCGGATCCTCCATCGCGCGCAGCTTCTTGACGAGCTCGATGCCATCCATCCCCGGCATCTTCAGATCGGTGACCACGACGTGCGGGCCGAACGACTCGTACTTGCCGAGGGCCTTGAACGCATCCGCTGCGGTCTCGACGTCATACCCCTCGTCTCGAAGGAGCTCCGCGAGTGCAGTGCGTGCGTTGACTTCGTCATCGACGACCAGGACACGGCCGGTTCGGCTCATAGGTTTCCCTTTAGCGAGCACCGTGCCATGAAAACTCAGGTGGTTAGCCGGCTTCCGCGCAAACCTTGCGTCGTACCCGAAGCCAGCGCACCCGTTGCGCGATCTCATTCACCGGTCGGGACCTCCTCCTCCCAACCACGGGCGAGCTTGAACAGTCCGAGGAAGAGGCCGACCGACAGCGAGCCGAAGGTCATCACCATCGCCACGCTGCCAAAGGTCAGGCCGCCGTGAAGGGACTTGAGCATGAAGCCGATCGAGGCAACGACGAAGAGGAAGACGAGTGCGAGGACTGCCGCCATGCAGACGGGTCTTGCGACGGCTGTGCCCGTGGCAACCACGCGAATGCGCGCGGTCGCCTCGAGATTCTCCGCAACCGCTGCGTCGTGGAGTGATCGCGGCGGCAACTGCTGCGCAGCCGCCTTCGTCAGTCGACGGTGTGGTCGCGATCAACTGCAGCGCAGCGACGACAGGAGCCCTCCTTCGACGAGTCGCTAATCGACGGAGTCGAGGCCGTCGGATCCGGGTGCCCCATCGCCGGCCATCTCCGCCGAGGACGGCGTCGAGGTCTCTTCGGCCTGACCCGCAGTGGGGTCCTCGTCACCGAGATCCCAGCCACCATCGACATCATCGAGCGGCGGCGACGTCGACGTCGACATCGCACGCGGTGGTGGCGGCAGCGGCTCGGACGGCGGACGCAGCGCCGGGACCGAGGCCGGCCTGGTGATCGCATCCTCGATCACGTGCGGCGTCGGCGAGGACGCCACGTCTGCGATCGCAACCAGCACCGGCGCAACGACCGGTGCGGGCGCAGGTGCAACAGGCGCCTCGACCGGCGGCACGCGCGCCGGAACCTCCGGTGCGTCCGGACGGTGGAGGGACGGGATCTGCGCGGGTGCCGTGATCATGTCGTGCACCGGGGTGGGTGATGCGACGGGCACCGAATCGAGCGACGGTAGCGGCGCAGGCGCAGGTGGACGGACGAGCGCCGGCAGCGGCGCCGTCTCGAGGTTGATCGCGGCCGGTTCGATCCGGGGGATCGCGGCCGACGGCGTCGGGTGTAGCGGTGCCGTGTCGACCGAGGTCACGGGTTTCGGGATGGCAGCCGTGGGCTCGCGCGCCGGCAGCGGCATGCCCATCGGGACCGTCGTGCCGGTCGGCAGCTCGACCGGCGTCGCTGCAGCCAGCTGGGCGGCAGCGGTATCGAGGCCGACCGGATACGCGATCGGCGTCGGGCCGCTGTTCGCCGAGGCGTCGGGATCGCGGCGATCGCGGCGACGGCGGCGACGGCCATCTCCATCGGGATCCGTGGCGCCGGCGTCGTCGAGGCGGGGTTTGGGACCCGAGCCCCAATCGAGCGTGCGACCGTTGGCCTCGAGCACCTGACCGATCGCAGCTTCGAAGCGCTCGGCGAGCGCGTGATCGGCGTCGTCGAGGATCGGGCCGACGGTGTTCCACTCGTGCTTGAGATCGTCGAGGACCTCGATCGGATCGCGACCAGAGAACCGGAGGTCCCCGAACGCGTTGCGACCCATCGCGGCCTTGAGCTGCGAAGCGACATCGCCCGCGGGTGCAGGCGCCTGCTTGGGCATCAGCTCGAGGGCGCGCGCGATCAGCTTCTCGCGCGCGCTACGGAACTGCGCGGGATCGAGCTCGGTGCCGCGGACGGCCTCGGCGTGCGTGGTGACGACGTGGCGAATCATCGCCAGGATGTCGGGCGTCAGGATGTCGTGCTCGGCGGCCTTCGCACGCAGCGCGATCGCACGCGTCACGACGTCATCGCCACCGGCGACGATCGCCGCCAGCTCGACCTTGATGGCATCGAGCTCGGCGCGGTGTGCGTTGGCTTCCCCATCGCGGGACTCGTCGCGCTTCGCGAACAACCCGTCGCACGCGGCACGGAACGCCTTGTAGACGGTGTCGGCCTCGCGACGCGGCACGAAGCCGATGTCCTTCCACTCGCGCTGCAGATCCTTGATCTGACCGATCGCCTTGCCCCACCCACCATCGTCGGGCGCCTTCGCCGCGACCTGCTGGGCGCGCGCGATCAACGCTTGCTTGCGGCGGAGGTTGTCGCCTTCCTCGGCCTGACGCGCGTCGAGCTGCGGCTTGCGGCGCTCGAAGAACTTGTCGCACGCGGTGCGGAACCGCTTCCATAGATCGTCGCCCTGCTTGCGCGGCAGGTGACCCGAGGTCTTCCACTGCCCCTGTAGACCTTTGAGCTTGTCGGCGGTGGCCGCCCAATCGGTGGACTCCGACAGCGCTTCGGCCTCGGCGATCAGCGCTTCCTTCACCTTGGTGACATCGGCGAACTTGACGTCGTCGACGGCGCGCTGCCCGCGCACCTTCTCGTAGAGCTGATCGCAGGCGAGCTTGAAGGCGTCCCACAGCTCCTTGCTGCGGCGCTGCGGCATCGGGCCGACTTCCTTCCACAGGGCCTGCAGGCCACGCAGCCGGTTGCCGAGATCCGACGGAGGCGGCTCGGCCTCGAACAACTCCTTCGCGGTCGCGATCAGGGCCTCGGCCTTGGGGACGTTCGTCCACCGCTGCCAGTCCTCTGCCTCGCGAACCTCGGCCACGCGTGCGACGAGCTTGCCGCGGACCTCGCGATAGCGATCGGCGATCGAGTCGCGCTCGGCGGGCGGCACCTTGCCGATCTGATCGAACGCCTTGCCGGACTGCGCCAGGACGCGATCGACCGCCTTGATGTCGGGCCTGTCGTTGGCGGCGAGACCTTCCATCTCGGTGACCATCGCGCGCAGGCTCTCTGCGATCGCGACGCCACGTTCGGCGTCGTCCTTCTGGCGCGCCTCGCGATCGGCTTGCTGCGCTGCTCGCCGTGCATCGTCCTCGGCGCGAAACTTGTCGCGCTCGTCGCGCCGCGCCTTGGCCTCGGCGTCGCGCGCTTCGCGCTTCGCATCGGGGACGAGCTCGCGGACGTAGTCGTCCTTCTTGTCTTCGGTCTCCGGCGGTACCGCCTTCGGCTCGGCCACCTGACGCTCGCGCTGAGCGCGGGCCTCGCGCTCGATCGCGCGCAGCTCGTCGGCGGTGCGCGCCTGCGATTCGTAGATTTCCTTGCGCTTCCAGAACCGCGCGACGGCCTTGCTGAAGCGGTCGTCGCCGTCATCGCCACCGAGCTCCGCCCACGCGGCCTCGGCCTTCCCGACCGTCGCGCTGACCTTCGCAAAGTCAAACGTGTCCGCGACGGCCTCGATCTCGCGGAGCAACTGCGCACGCTCGGCGCGCTTGCGCTTGACGTCGTCGGGCGTGGTCGGCGTCCCCTTCGCCTTCTCGGCTTGATGAATCTCGCCGACGATCTTGCGCGCCTTCTGGCGCACCGCCTTGTTCTTCGCCTTCTGCGCGACGTTCTCGAGCCGATCGGCGTCGTCGAGACGCTCGACCGCCGCGAGCCCCACCTCTTTGAGGGTGGTGTCGATCGCGAGGGCACGCAGCACATCGCCGTCGTCGATCCGCCCGACCGCGGCGATCCGGATGTCCTGCACGGCATCTGACTTCGCGAGCGCCGCGAGGGCGCGCGGATCGCGGAGCTCGCCGAACGCGCGCTTGCGGATCACGGCGAGCGACGCACCGACGATGACGTCGACGAGCGACTTCTGCTCGCCGAGCTTGATGATGCCGGACAGCGCGTTGTTCGCGCGATCCGGTTCGTCGCTACACGCCGCAGACTGCCATAGCTGAGCCGCGCGCTCGCCCGCGAAATCTCGCAGGCTGCGTTCGGACTCGGCGGTCGCGAGATCCGCGAGCACGTCGGCTTGTTCGATCTTTTCGATCGCGATGCGGCGCACGCCGATGTCGCGATCGGATTTAGCGATCTGGATGAGGGTGGCAGCGTCGTCGCGCGTCAGGGCCTTGACGGCCTCGGTGCGAACGCGAACATCGCTGTGGCGGTATTTGGGGCGAAAGAAGTCGGCGATCCCCATGTGGAGGCGGGGAATCTATGCGCTGGTGAGGTAGTTCACAAGCACGGAGCACCAACTTAACACTGCGTGATCACACGAGATCGACGATCGCCGACACGATCTCGATCAGCTTGTAGTCCGCCGGGGTGAACACGCGGGCCACTCCGAGGTCGCGCAGAGCTGCGTGATCCGAGGCTGGGATGGTCCCACCGACGATCACGGCGATGTCCGCCCCTCCCCTCGCCCGCAGCTCGGCGATCACCGCCCCCGTGAGCTCGAGGTGACTCCCCGAGAGCACCGAGAGCCCGACCACGTCGACGGATTCCTGGACCGCCATCTGCGCGATCGCCGAAGGCTCGAGCCGGATCCCGGCGTAGACCACCTCGAAGCCGGCGTCCCGCGCGGCCACGGCGATCACCTCTGCACCATTGGAGTGGCCGTCGAGCCCGGGCTTGCCGACCAGCAACTTCGGGCGCCGCGGCAGGGCGTTGACCCGCTCGCGCAGCGCCTCCCAGTTGTCGGCGCCGATCTGCGCCCCCGCGATCCCGGTCGCGGCGCGGTACTCGCCCCAGACACCGCGGAGCGCGTCGGCCCACTCCCCGGTGGTCACCCGCGCGAGCGCGCACTCGATCGAGATCTCCATGATCGGCTCGCCCGCCTTCGCGGCCGCGGTCAGCTTGTCGAGCGCGGCCTTCGCCGTGGCGGCGTCGCGTGTCGTGCGCGTTCGTTCGAGGGACGCGAGCGCGCTGGCGACCGCCGCGCGATCGATCTGGAACACCCCACCATCGGCACCACCGACGAGCGGAGACGCGATGCCGTCTACCCACTTGTTGACGCCGACGACCACCTGGTCGCCGCGCTCGATGCGCCCCATCCGCTGCGCCATCGAACGCACCAGCTCGCTCTTGCAGTAGCCGCTCTCGATCGCGCCGGCGATCCCACCGCGCTCGGCGATCCGGGCGAGCTCGGCACGCGCACCCTCGCACAGCTCGTCGACCTTCTTCGCGACGACCGGCGAGCCGGCGAACAGATCGCCGTACTCGAGCAGATCGGTCTCGTACGCGAGGATCTGTTGCAACCGCAGCGACCACTGCTGATCCCACGGCCGCGGCAACGACAGCGCCTCGTTCCACGTCGGCAACTGCAGCGCCCGACACCGCGCATCGCGCGACAGCGTGACGCCCAGCGCCTCGATCAGGATGCGCCACGCGTTGTTCTCCGGCTGCTGCTCGGTGAGGCCGAGCGAGTTGACCTGCACGCCATAGCGGAACTGCCGCAGCTCCGGATCGGTGACGCCATACCTCGTCTGGCAGAGCTCGTCCCAGAGCGCGACGAACGCGCGCATCTTGCACATCTCCTCGATGAACCGGATGCCCGCGTTGACGAAGAACGAGACGCGGCCGACGCACTGCTGGAACGCCGCAGCGTCGAGCTTGCCGCGCGACTTCACGCGATCGAGCACGCCGATCGCATCGGCGAGGGCGAACGCGAGCTCCTGCACCGGCGTCGCGCCGGCTTCCTGCAGGTGATAGCTACAGATGTTACTCGGATTCCATTTCGGCATCCGCGAGACGCAGTACTCGTAGGTTTCGGCGATCAGATCGAACGACGGCTCGGGCGGGAAGATGTACGTGCCCCGCGCGAGGTACTCCTTGACGATGTCGTTCTGGATCGTGCCGCGCAGCCCCGCCTCGGGGACGCCGCGTTCGCGGGCGACGGCGACGTAGAGCGCGAGCAGCCACATCGCGGTGCCGTTGATCGTCATCGACGTGTTCATGGCCTCGATGGGAATGTGATCGAACAGCGCGTGCATGTCGTCGATCGACGCGATCGGCACGCCGACCTTGCCGACCTCCGGCCTCGCCAGCGGATGATCCGAGTCGTAGCCGCACTGGGTGGGCAGGTCGAACGCGATCGACAGCCCGGTCTGACCAGCTGCCAGGTTCTTGCGGTACAGCGCGTTCGACGCCGCGGCGCTCGAGTGCCCCGCGTAGGTCCTGAAAATCCACGGCGGGTCGCGGTCGGTCACCCCAAAACCTTCGCGTATGAAGGAGGGTTACGCAACGCTGCGACCCGGAAGTGTCGCATTGTCGACGCCTGGCGAAGGGGGTACCGTTCGGGCCATGCGCACCTTGATGTTTGCCCTCGCTCTCGCTGCTGCGGCTGCCGGTTGCTCCAAGAAGACCGAGTCGACCGGCTCCTCCGAATCCGCGAAGGTCGCCGAGGTCTCGGTCGACGAGCTCGACGGTCACCTCGGCAAGGGCGACTGCACGCCGGTCGATGCGAACGGCGATGCCACGCGCAAGAAGATGGGCGTGATCCCGGGCGCCGTGTTGCTCTCCGACAACGACACGTTCAACCCGAAGGAGCTGCCGGCCGACAAGTCGCGCTCGCTGGTCTTCTATTGCGCGAACACCCAGTGCGGCGCGTCGCACGAAGCCGCGGGCAAGGCGATCACGGCTGGCTACACCAACGTGAAGGTGCTCCCCGAGGGCATCGCGGGCTGGGTCAAGGCCGGCAAGAAGGTCTCGCAGCCGTCGTCGTAGTGGTTCGCCCGCGCGTAGTGGTTCGCCCGCGCGTATCGGTTCGCCCGCGCGGCAGTGGTTCGCCCGCGCGACTTGTTAGCCCGGGCGATCTTGTTAGCCCGGGCGATCGTGTTCGCGCGCGATCGTGGTTCGCCCGCGCGAGATCGTGTTCGCCCGCGATCGTGGTTCGCCCGCGCGATCGTGGTTCGCCCGCGCGATCGTGGTTCGCCCGCGCGACTTGTTAGCCCGCTCGAATTACTCGATCGCGGGCGTCAGCTCGAAGCTGTGCACCAGCGCCTCGATCTCGCGAACCCGCGGAGCCGGCGCACCGGGCTCGACCTGAATCACCACACGGGAGGAGGCATCGCCGCTGCGGGCACGCACCTTCGCCTGGGCGACGCAATCCTCGACGGTGCCTTGCGTGCAGCCGCGCGTCTGGATTCGTCCATCGCGGTCGATCGTGATCTCGAGCTCGGCTGACGCCTTCGCGATCGGGCCGGGGCTCGACGCGCCTAGCCCGAAGCGGTCAGCCTGACTCGCGCACTTGTACAGCAGCAGGCCACCGACGAACACGAGCCCGAACACCGCGAGCGACTTGCGGGTCGTGCGGCGCCTCGCCTCGAGCTCGGTGTAGTCGTCGTCGTCCGTCGTCATCATCGTCAGGCGACCGTCTGGCGAAGGCCCTCGAGCAGCGACGTCTTCGCCGGCGCGCCGAGCGAATCGAGTCGCGCGACCACCGCGCACGAGCGCAGGATCTCGCCGGACCGCGCGGGCGCGTGCTCGATCGCCGACTTGTTGCCGCACAGGCTGACGATCGTTTCGGCGAGCTGCCGCACGGTGGTCTCGTTGCCGGTGCCGACGTTGGCGACGAGCCGGCTGTTGCCGTCGGCGAGCGCCGCGGCGAGCGCGCGCACGACATCGCCGACATAAACAAAATCGCGCGTCTGCGTGCCGTCGCCGAAGATCAGCAGCGTCTTGCCGGCCTTCGCGCGCTCGGCAAAGATCGAGATCACGCCGGAGTACGGACTCGACGGATCCTGCCGCGGTCCATAGACGTTCATGAACCGCAGCGCCGTGACCCCGAGGCCGAACTGCGTGGCGTAGTAGTCGAGCACGAGCTCCGACGACAGCTTGTGGATGCCGTACGGCGAGATCGGGCGGCGCGGCGTGTCCTCGACGATCGGCACCACCTCGGTGTCGCCGTAGACCGCCGCGGACGAGGCGAACGCGACCTTCGAGACCCCCATCGCGCGCGCGTACTCGAGCACGTGCAGCGTGCCGCCGTAGTTGACCTGCATGTCGGCCAGCGGGTTCGCGATCGATGCGACCACCGAGACCTGGGCCGCGAGGTGCGCGATCCGTTCGACCTTGCCGTACTTCGCGAGCGGCGCGAGGCCGGCGAAGATGCCGTGCGAGACATCGCAGGTCACGATCTCGAGCGACGGCTCGCTGCCGTCGAACGCGTACTTGCGATCGAGCCAGCGCGACAGGTTCGCGCGCTTGCCGGTGCGAAAGTCGTCGAGCACGACGACGCGGTTGCCGCGCTCGATCAGCAGATCCGTCAGGTGCGAGCCGATGAAGCCCGCGCCTCCGGTCACCACCACGATCGGTTTTGTCATCGCGTGCACTCTACCTGCGTTCGGGACACCATGCGCCGGAATGCAAGCCCAGGTGATCCAGATCGAGAGCGTAGGGGGTCCCGAGGTGATGACGCTGGCCGAGCGTCCAATGACCGAGCCCGGCCCGACGCAGATCCGCATCCGCCACCACGCGTGCGGCGTCAACTTCATCGACATCTATCACCGCACCGGCCTCTACCCGCTGCCGATGCCCGCGGTGCTCGGAGAAGAAGGCGCGGGCGTCGTCGAGGCGGTGGGCGCGGACGTCACGCACCTCGCGGTCGGCGATCGCGCTGCGTACGCGGGCGCCGGCGCCGGTAGCTACGCCACGCATCGCACGCTGGACGCACGCACGGTGGTCCGGCTACCTGACGCGATCGACTTCGAGCGCGGCGCCGCGATGATGCTCAAGGGACTGACGGTGCAGTATCTGTTGCGTCGCACGCGCCCGCAGCTCCGCGACCTCGAGCCAGGCGACTGGATCGTGTGGCACGCGGCCGCGGGTGGCGTCGGGTTGATCGCCTGCCAGTGGGCGGCGGCGCTCGGGTTGCGCGTGATCGCCACCGCGGGCTCACCGGCGAAATGCGAGCTCGCACTTCAACACGGGGCAGAGCGAGCGATCGACTACTCGAAGGAAGACGTCGTGGCGCGCGTACGCGAATGGACCGGTGGGCGTGGCGTGCGGGTCGTCTACGACTCGGTGGGCAAGGACACCTGGGAGCGCTCGCTCGACTGCCTCGAACCGCTCGGCCTCATGGTCAGCTTCGGAAATGCCTCGGGCGCGGTGCCGCCGATCTCGTTGCGGCAGCTAGCGGTCAAGGGCTCGCTCACCGTCACGCGCCCCACACTGAACACGCACATGTCAGATCGCACGGTCGCACAACGGATGGCGGAGGAACTGTTCTCCGTCGTACAGCGCGGCGCCGTGAGGATCGACCCACCGAAACGCTATGCGCTCGCCGAGGCGCCCGCCGCACACCGCGATCTGGAAGCGCGCGCGACCACCGGCGCGTCGATCTTGCTCCCTTTTTGATCCGCTAGGTGTCGAACGCCATCCGCCACAGCTGACCGAGCAAGACGTCGAGCGCGACCTTGTTGTCGCCGCCTTCCGGCACGATCAGATCAGCCCAGCGCTTCGATGGCTCGACGTGCTCGAGATGCATCGGACGAACGGTCTGGTAGTACTGGTCGCGCACCGATTGAAAGCTGCGGCCGCGCTGTTCGAGATCGCGGCGGATGCGGCGGATCAACCGGATGTCGGCATCGGTGTCCACGAAGATCTTGATGTCCATTTGCTCGCGTAGCGCGGGCTCGGTGAACACCAGGATCCCCTCGACGATGACCACCTTCGACGGCGAAACGCGGCGGCGATCGACGCGCCGTGTGTGGGTGGCAAAATCGTAGATCGGGATCTCGACGGGGAGTCCCGCGCGGAGCTCGGCGAGATGCTGTGCGAGCAGATCGGATTCGAGCGACGCGGGATGGTCGTAGTTGATCTTCGTGCGCTCCTCGAACGAGAGGTGAGCTTGGTCTCGGTAGTAAGCATCGTGCTCGATCGTGATGCAGCGCCCCGGCGGCATCGCGGCGGCAAGCTTGTGGGCGACGGTGGTCTTTCCTGACCCCGTCCCACCGGCGATTCCAACGACGAGACGCTGTGCAGACATCCGGGCGGAGATACCACGAGCGGTTAACAAACGAGACGAGTGTGCCCAGGCGCGCAGCGAGATCGCCGCAGGGAGGGCCGTTCTACATTCCGGCCCGGCGGTTGCTACTTCCTTGGAGGGTACGGAGGTGTCCGATGATTCGACTAGCTATTGCAGAAGACCACACGATCGTTCGCTGGGCGCTCAAAGAGGCGCTCGGCAAGGCCGACGATATCGAAGTCGTCGGTGAGGCTGGTAACGCAGCCGAAACGTTGGAGATGGTCAAACGCGACCGTCCCGAGGTGTTGCTCCTCGACATCACCCTGCCGGACAAGTCCGGCTTCGATGTCCTGTCGGAGTTGCGTCTCCTCGACACAGCACCGCTGGTGATCGTGCTGACGTGGCATACGGAGCCGAGCTACGCCGCACGCGCGATCGCGGCAGGAGCGCACGGTTACCTGACCAAGTCGGTGGAGCCCGACGCACTCCTTGCCGCCATCCGGGCGGTCAGCCGCGGCGAACAGGTCATCCCGCCCGGCACCGAGCAGTTGCTCGCGGCCGGCGATGGTCACCCGGCGAGTGCACTCACCGCGCGAGAACAGCAGGTGATGGAGATGCTCGGTCGCGGCATGACCAACCGCGAGATCGCCGAGCACCTCGAGATCAGCATCAAGACCGTCGATACCCATCGCGGCCACGTGCTGAAGAAGCTGGGACTACGCAACAACTCCGAGCTCACCCGCTTCGCGGTCAAGCATGGCTACGTCTCGCTGTAGAGCCGGTGGACCGCGGACGCGAGTCACCGGCGGGCCGGCTGAGTCCACGCCTTGGCCCCGTCGGGGCGTTCGACGACGGCGCGCACGTACCCATTGATGGGGACTGGAGATCTCGCCGTCTTTCCCGAAACGCTCGTGCGGGTTCCGTTGCTGACGAAGGTGATGGAATCCGCGGCGTCGGTCGCGGCGATCTCGACCACGAGCTCGCCTCGCTCGACGTCGGCGCGTGACAGCGTGACGCCGGTGGAGGCGTAGAACCGACCGGCGGCGAGCGCATCGAGGATCGCCTGTGGATCCCGGCGCGACTTGACGCTGACCCAGGCACCACCGGCGGGATACTTGCCGGTGTCGTTGTAGTGATGTGCATCGTCCGAGGCGACGCCCCACAGCGTAGCCCCGCGGGCCAGGGCCGCGTCCCACAGCGCCTCGGTCGACGGATGGTCCGCGTCGCCGGGGTTCCATTGCCGGAACGCCTTGTTCCACAGCTCGTAGAGCACGACGCCGCGCTTGCCGAGATCGACGAGCAGTTGCTCGTTCATGCCCCAGAACCACTGCGGGTGATTGACCTGCAGGAGACCTCCGAACGTGCGGCCGGCGGCGAGCGCGGTGTCGTAGATCGCGAGCCGATCGCGGGGGCTCGGATCGCGCCATCCTATGATCTTCCTGCGGGGCCGCTCGAGCACGCCGAGCTGGTTGAGGTGGATCCGGCACTTCTTGCTGGCGTCACCCACCGGCGTGCAGCCGTTGATGTTCTGCGTCCACTCGATGCCGGAGATCACGATCAGCCCTTTCGCGGGATCGCGAAGGTACGGCTTGCCCTTGGTGTCGACCAAGAGATCGAGCTCCGAGACCTGGTTGTGGTCGGTGATCACGATGAAGTCGTAGGCCTGCTTCTCGTACCACTCGATGACCTCGGGGAGTGGCGTCGCGCTGTCGCCGGAGGCCTTCGCGTGGACGTGCGTCGAGCCGCGCAACCAGACGTCGGGCTCGCGAGGTGCCACCGGGGCGACCACGATCGCGGCATCGGGCGTCACCGCCGGAGACGGCGACGGCGGCGCGGTGCCGGGCGAGCACGCGGCGAGCACGAACACGAGACGGTTCAGAATGTCGCCCCGTCGAGGGCGGCGGCACCGGCGGCGGTGACGTTCGTGGTGACGCCCCACGCGAGCTTCTTCCACTGCGTCCGCAGCGCGAGGAACACGCCGAGGTTGTCGGTCAGCATGCGGCGCTCGACCGGCTGCTTGGCCGCCGCGTTGGTCTTCTCGCCGGGATCCGCGACCAGATCGCTGAGATAGAGCACGCCCTGCTGCGCGACCACGATCTTCCAGCGGCCGATCCGCATCGCGTGCGCGTACTCGTACTGCGAGGCGTACGACGGCCGCGCCCAGTCGCGTGCGAAGCCGTGTGCGCGAGGCAGCAGCGACTCGCCCTGCACGGCCGCGGGGATCGGCTGGAACAAGGCGTCGAGGATCGTCGGCAGCAGATCCACGGCCTCGGCACCTTCGTCGATCACGGTGCCGGAGAACCGCGGTGGGTAATGCACGAGCAGCGGCACGCGCACGAGCGAATCGCGCAGCGAGCCGCCGTGACCGCAGCGCGTGTCCTCGAAGAATTCGTCGCCGTGATCGGAGGTGACCACGAACAGCGTCTGATCCCAGATGCCCCAGTCCTTGAGCGTTTGGACCACCTGCCCCAGCAGTTGATCCTGGTAGCTGATCGCGGAGTCGTAGATCGCGCGCAGGCGCTCGACCTCCGCGGGTGGCGGGATGATCGTGCACCCCATCGACGACGCCTTGAAGCCGAGGTCCTCGGGTGTCGCGAATTCCTGGAACGGGCCTTTGTAGTTCGGCGAGTACTGATCGATCCACGGCTTGCGCGCGATCCACGGCGAGTGCGTGTCGACCGTGCCGAAGAACAAGTACGTCTTGCGCTCGCGGCTGGCATCGAGGCGCGCGAGTGCGAGATCGACGATCGTCTTGCCGTAGATCAGGCCGTTGACGTTGGCCTCGCGCATCAAGTTGCGAAACTCCGCGAAGCCGCGCGCGTACCCGCCCTCGATGCTGACGTACCCGTTCCCGGTGACCGCGATCGTGTGGAACCCCGCGGCGCCGAGCCCACCGGCAAGCACGTCGAGCCTGGGCGACAGCTTCGACATCGCATCGCCCTCGAGCTTGATGCCGTGCACGGCGGGATACAGGCCGGTCCACATGCTCGCGTGGCTGACCTGCGACTCGTTGCCCTGCGCATAGAACTGGCGGAACACCGCGCTGGTCTTCGCGAGCTCGTCGACGTTCGGCGTGAGTGCCCGTGCGCCGGGGGTGAATGCCGGGACCTTGTCGGCGCGCAGCGCGTCCATCACCCACAGCACGACGTACTTGGGTGGTTGCGGCTTCGCCGATTCGCTGGGGCCGGGACCGTGGACGCGGATCTCGGGGGCGCTGATCACGGCCTTCGCACACTCGTGCGTGGTCAGCGCGAGGCCGACGACACGCCCCGCGAGCTTCGTCAGATCGACCCGCGGTTGATCGACCGTGAGTGATCCGCCGACGAAGCTGTCATCGCTGGTGGTCGCGCGCACGTCCACTTTGCAGGATCCCACGACATCCGCGACGAGGTGCGCGCCCTCGGGGAGCGTCACGTACCAGAGGAGCGTGGCATCGCGCGCGAGCGTGATCGCGTTGGCCTTCGCGTCGAAGGCGGCCGTGACGCGCGGATCGCCGACGATCTGCTTGCCCTTGCCGGCGAGGCGAAGCCACTCGATGCCGACCCGTGCTCGATCTCCTGTGGTCTCGATCATCACGAGGTTCTCGCCGACGCCGAGCCGGTCGCGCTCGATCGGCAGCGAGAGATCTTGCCAGCCATCCGCGAGCTCGACGCGCGAGCTCTTCGTGTCCTTCCCGATCGGCCGGCCGTTGATCCGGATCGCGAGCTTCTGCTTCGCCTTCGCGAACACGCGGAGCTCGACCCGATCGATCTGCGCCGTCATCGTGGCGTCGAGCGGGACCTCCAGGATCGCCTGCCGATCCGGTTGGGCCGCGCGCTTGCCGCCGATCGTTCCCAGCTTCCAGCGCGGCGCCGGCACGTTGAAGCGCGTGTACTTCGCGAGGCCGGCATCGCTGCCGTCGATCACGAGGTCGCCCGCGTAGTAGCGATGTGCCGCGTGGCGATTGTCGACGAGCGAGAACACGGCGTGCTCGGGCCGCACGGGAGGCTTGGTCACGGCCGCGTCGGGCTTCACGGCGAGCGGTGCATCGGCGACGGCCGAGCCCGGCGTCTCGGGCGGTTGTTCGGCCGAGCTGCCGCAACCGACGACGAGCAGAACCCCGACGGCGTACCGCATTGCTCGGCTGTAGCACAGCGCGGCGGCGGGTGCTCGACGCCCGTGCCTAGTCGATCCGGGTCTCGCGCCGGAGGCCGAGCACCACCGCGAGCCCGAGGGCGAGCCCTCCGAGGACAACCAGCGCCACCACGATGATCGACGCGCGATCGGGGCTCGACACGGGTGTCAGCGTCGGACGAACCGCGGGCGCGCCGATCGCGATCCACGGCGCCCACGTGCGCGGTGGCGCACCGTCGCGGATCATGGCTCGCTTCGCGTGGCCGAGCGCACCGCCGATCGATTGACCGGCGGCGAGCTCGCGGTACAGCGCGCGCGTCATCGCGGGGCCGTGCCGGTCCTCGACGTCCCACAACGTCGCGATCACGCTGTGCGCACCCGCGTAGAGGAACGCGCGCGCCAGGCTCATCGGGCCCTCAGACTCGGAGACCTCGCCGGTGCCGGTCTGACAGCCGGAGAGGACGACGAGGGAAGCGCCAAGGTGGAGGCGATAGATCTCGTCGGCACGCAACCAACCGTCGTCGACGCCGCCGGGTGCCATCAACAACCCGGACCGCAACGGCACGCGGTCGTCGATCACCGCGTGCGTCGCGAAGTGCAGCACGCGGAACCCAGCCGGCTCGCTGGCACGAAAGCGTGCCTCCGTCGCATCGACGCCGACCAGCACGACGCTCGGATCCGAGATCGACGTGGTGATCGCGTCGGCCTCCGCACGCCCGGCGAGCAGCGGCGCGAACGGTGGCGCGGTCGGCGGTGCCGCGATCGCGAGGAGCGAGGAGCGAGGAGCCGCTGCTTTCGGGGCGATCAGCGAGCCCGACAACGTCATCGCCACATCGACATGCTCGACGAGAAAGCCGCCGCCGGGAACGAACAGCGCCTCGAATGGCAACAGGTGCAAAGGGCCATCGGCAGAGATCACCAGCGTACCGGTGGGGGACGTTCCGACGAGCGGCGCGATCAAGTCCGCGTAGAGCGCAGCGCCCGGCGCAGCAAGCTCGGACCCATCGTCGGTCGTCGCGAGCAACCGCGCGTAGTGATCGACGCGCGCCCCCAGCTCGAGCCTGGTCCCGGCGCCGCCGAGCACGGCCATCGTGACGCGATCTCGCGTGACGGCGAACCCGAACAGTCGGCGAGCGCTCGCGACGTACATCACGAGCGTCGTATCTGCCGGTAGCAGGCGCTGCAGGCCGGCGGCATCGAGCAGGCGATCCACCGTCGGCGTGATCCCGGCGCCCGAAAGTGCGTCGAGCAGGGCGCGGGCCCGTGCGGCTTCGGCGATCGCGAGGGCGCGTTCGCCGGCGCCGGCGCCGTGGCGATCCCACAGCACGGCGACGAGCTCCTGATACGCGCGGACCTGGCGCTGCATGATGCCGGCGCGCTGTTCCAGCTTCGCGAGCCCCGAACGTGCGGACTCGACGCGCGCGATCGCGGCGCGGTAGCCCACCTCTGCCTCCGCGAGCTCGCCGAGACCATGATGCGCTTCGGCTTCGCCCACGAGCGAGCTGGTCGCGATGCTATCGATCGGCGAGGCTTGCGCCGCGCGATAGCTCTCGATCGCTCCGCGATGATCACCCCGACCGGCCGCGATCACGCCGCGCGCCCAGTGCATCTGAAACCCGAATGACGGCGGTGCCCGCCCTTTCGCGAGCGCGTCGCGAATCGCATCGACGTGACTGGTCGCCGCGTCGAACCGCCCGAGCTCCGCGAGCGCGGAGGCGAGCTCCGTGCGGATCGTGAGAACGAGATAGGGAGCGACCGCGCGAGCCGCCCAGGTCAACCCCTCCTCCCAGGTCGCGGTGGCGGTCGCGAGGTCTCCGCGGACGCTCTCGACGGTGCCGCGTTGCCACAACAGCGTCGCGAGCAGCAGCGAATCCTGGAGCTGGCGTGCGATGGCGAGCCCGCGGTTGCATTCCTCGAGGGCAAGGACGAGCTCGCCGGTCTTGACGTGGAACCGGCACAGGAACAGTTCGCCGTTGACGTTGCCGATGCGATCGCCGGCGAGGCGCGACAGCCGGATCAACGCCGCGAGCTCGCGCTCGACGGCCGCGAAGCGACCGGCCTCGAGCTCGACACCACCGCGCGTGAGATGGACCGACCGCATCGTCTCGCCCGCGAGGGTCTCCGGTCCGGGGCCGGCACGTGCGAGCCGCTCGGCATCATCGGCGAGCGCTCTCGCGGCGTCCCAGTTCAGCGTCCACGCAACGATATTGCTCTGGTACCCACGCAGGCGAGCGAGGAGCATCGTCGACGGCAACGCCCCTGCGGCTTGCTCGGCTTGCACGCACGGCTCCCCTTTGGGGTCGAACGTCAGCAACAGATACGCGAAGCATCCTTCGATCGTATGCGCGGCTGCACCCTCGAGATCGCCACGCGCGCGGGCCTGGCTCGCGAGCGCGGCCTGACCGCTGACCCGCTCGGGCAGTGACAGCTTGATCGTGGCGAGCGCCTCGGGGCCTCCGGCGTGGGCAACCGCCGACCACAACGCGACGAGTGGGAGCGCGCGGATCACTGCGAGACCGTGAACCGCGCCGGGCCTGACACCGCGATCCGGCGTCCACCCGCAAGCGCCTCGACCTGCCAGCGGTAGTCGCCACTTGGCAGTGCTGGCCGGACCTCGACGTCGGCACCGGAGGCAGCGCTCTTCCAGATCGGGCGACCGTCGAGCGAGAACACCTCGACGACATAACGCTCGGCACCCGCGACCGGTCTCCATTCGAGCCGCGCGGCGTTTTCTGCCGGCGCGATCAGCTCGATGCGCGGGTGATCGCTGCCGCCACGCAACCCGTCATGATCGGGTTCTTTTGACCCGAGGCGGATCCAGATCAGCAGCGCGGCCGCGACCGCGAGTGCGGTGAGCCCACCCGCGATCAGCGCGCGACGCGTGCGGCGGAAGGGAGTGACGTGACGGCCACTTGCCTCGTCGGGCGCCGCGGTTGGAACGCTCGGATCGAACGCGCGCGCTTCCCGCGCGACGTGGCGGATCGCGCGCCACTTCCGTGCGCACTCCGCGCACGCGATCACGTGCTTCATCACCTCGGCCTTGGCGTCGCCGGCGAGCTCACCCGTGGCGAGCTGTTCCCACGCGGCGTCTGTCGGATGGTCAGACGTCACGAACACCTCGTCGAGCGAGGAGCTCGCGCAGGTCGGCCATGCCACGGGCGACCAGGTTTCGAGCCTTCTGATAGGGCCAGGTGTGGAGCTCCATGATCTCGTCGACGTCGAAGCCTGCGAGGTGTGCTCGGACGGCTTGGGCACGTTCGGGTTGCAGATCTCCGAGGCACTGCTCGACGGTGGTCTCGAGCTCGCGGCCGCGCAAACGGACTTCGGGATCGAGACCGGGATCGACGAGGTTGTCTTCGATCGGCTTGATCGACTCGACCTCACCAAGCCGCTCGACTTCGCGCAAAGTCTCGCGGATGGCGCAGCGATAGATGTACGTCGAGGGATGCTCGATGGCCTCCTCGGATCGCAACCGCTTCCACAGCGCGGTCGCGACGCGTTGAGCGACATCGTCGCCGACATCCGCGCTCCGCGGTCCGGCGACGCGCGACACCGCGGCGCGGATCAACGCCGCGTAGCGAGTCACCAGGCTCTCCAGATCGTCGTCCGCCACCAGCCGCGCATTGTCGTGGCGGCTCGCTCTGGTTGCAACCGAACATGGCGCTACCGGCTCAACACACCGGTCGCGCTGTACAGCACGGAGGAACAAGCAGGGGCGGCGAGGAACGAGGCATAGCGCCGCTTGTCGAGGCCGTCGCTGTCGAGGTCCGGGCTCCAGCTGATCCGCGACAGCTGTCCGCACGGGGCGACCTCGGAGAACGAGATCTGGCAGGCCTCGACGCTGACACCACCGAACCCACCGTTGATGCCCTGCGATCCACCGCAGTTCTGCTGATGATCGAACACGGCCGCGTCGTCCTGCGAGATGGCCTGCATCGACAGCTTCACCTTCAAGCACGACGAGTCGTACTGGGCATCCCACGTGCTCGTGGCGACGACGTCGCCGGTGAACGGGATCTGGTTCGCGACCACCTCGGCGAACGTGCACTCCTCGATCACGGCGACGGTCAGCGTCACGTTCGGATCGGCGACGCTGGTCGCGGTGATGCGCGAGACGCCGCCGAGCCCGGGCGCGGTGAACCGTCCGTTCGCCTCGATCGATCCGCGCGAGGCGCTCCACGTCACCGGCCGGTTGGCGATGAACAGCTTGGTGCCATCCCGTGCGATCGAGCTTCCCGTCGGCGGAAACACCGCCAGCGGACAGTTGGTGCACGGCGGTCCGTACGTGACGCTCGTGGTCGTCGACGCCTCGATCGAATCCTTGACGACCGAGAGCTTGAACGAGGTCGCGCCCGTGCCGGTGGCCGGCGCCTGATAGATCGCGACGAACTGACCGCGTGCGTCGCTCTTCACCCGGGTCGCGACCGTGCCCGATCCCTGTGCCGCGATCGCGACCGGCACCGAGACCGGTTGACCGTTGCTGACGACCTCGCCCCGGATCTCGACGAAGCCGTCGTTGATGATGTTGTTCGACGGCGCCACCGATGCGGTGATCGAGATCGGTGGCACGACGTAGCCGCGCGCGACCGCGGTGTACGGCTCACCCGCGAACATCACCGTCTCGAGGATCACCTTCGCGGGTCCGCTCTGCGTGGTCGATCTGACATCGAGCCGACCAGCGCCCTGCCCGTCGAGCGTGACGGTCGTGGGACCGAGCGCCTCGATGCCACCCGTGGTTCGGACACCCATCGAGAGGTTCGCGACACCCGCGTCGGTCGGACGCAGCTTGACGTGCATCACCGTCCCCTGTCCGCCGGCGGCGAGCACGGCGCGTTCGAGGTGCGCCGCGCCGTTGGCGGGGAGAGGCACCAGGATGTCCGGCGCC
>JANNBP010000236.1:0-16650 GCA_031385555.1 Deltaproteobacteria bacterium
CTCCGGGCGGAGGCTCGGCTCGCGCTCGAGCGCGACCACCAGCGGGAACGTCAGCTTGCCTTCGCGCAGGTCCGCCAGCGGATCCTTGCCCGTGACGTCGGCGGTGCCGAAGTCGAGCTCGTCGTCGACGGCCTGGAAGGCAACACCGAGGTGCAGCCCGAACCGGTCGAGCGCCGTCTCCGCCGTCTCCGGCAGCTCGGCGCAGCGGGCACCGGCGATCATCGCCCACCGGAACAGCGCGGCCGTCTTGCCCTCGGCGACGGAGAAATAGTCGTCGCGCGTGCCGGCGAGCTGACCCCGCCGCTCGAGCTGCAGCGACTCGGCGGCGATCATCTCGTCGATCACCGCGAGCATCTGCTCGAGCAGACCCGGAACGCCGGCCGCGTTGATCTTGCGCAGCGCCGCCACCAGCAGCCAGTCGCCCGCGAAGATCGAGGCCGCGTTGCCGTACACCACGCACGCCGTCGGCTGGCCGCGCCGGCGCTCCGCGACATCGACGACGTCGTCGTGGAGCAGCGTCGCGCTATGCACGAGCTCGACCGCCATCGCCAGCATCCGCGCGCGCTCGGTGAAGCCTTCGCCGAACTTCGCCGCGAGCGCGACGCAGGTCGGGCGGAGGTGCTTGCCCTTGAGATCGAGCAGGTGATTCGCCGCCGCGTGCACCGCGCGCCCGCCTTCCTGCAGGCGCGGAACACTCGCGGAGAACGCGGTGAGCTCGCGATCGAGCGTCACCAGATCTTCGCGAACCCAGCGGTCGAGCGAGGTCAGGCGCTCCGCAAGCGAGGGTACGTCGCGCGTGAGCGAGACGTGAGCGAGCCGGTCGAGCACTGCAACGGATCCGAGCTGGGTCATTTTGGGCCTTCCAAACAGATGCTTGCAGTATGTTCAAAGATTCTTGAAAAGTTCTACAGATCTTCGAAACCCAAATGAATCCGGACGGATCCCGAGCGAAGTTCAGTGAATTCCTGAGACCACGTCGCCACCCGGCGTAAACAGGACAAGTCGGTGCCGGGCCGATAAACTTTCGGTCGTGGTGGGCATCCCGCGACGAGGTCGCGATCAACGGCTGGTCAGCCGTTGTCGCGTCGAGTTCGAACGCCCGTCCGGAACGGTCGTTGCGGAGACCGAAGACCTCTCGCCGCGCGGTCTCTACATCCGCACCGAGGAGCTGCTCTCCGTCGGCGACGAGACGGACCTCCAGGTGACCCTGCCCGAGGGCGACGTGCTCGCGCTCTACGCGCGCGTCGCGCACGTGCTGACACCGACGGCCGCACTCGCGCTCGGTCGCCATCCCGGCATGGGCTTCGAGTTGCTCGGCGCCGACACCCCGGCCCGCGTCAAGCTGCGCACGTACGTCGACCGGCTGCGCGCCGAGATCACCAACCCGGGGCTCGGGCAGACCACGCAGATCATCGTCGTCGAGCCGGTGCCGCCGATGCGGTCGCGGATCGCCCGCTGCCTCGAGAGTGCGGGCTTCAAGGTCAACGCCGTGAGCGACGTCCCCGACGCGTTCGAAGCGTGCACGGTGTGGCGACCGGATACGATCGTCGCCGCCTCCTCGATCGGTGCGATGAGCGGCATCGATCTCGCGATGGCGATGTCCGACAACGACGCGCTGTCGGACGTGCCGCTGATCCTGACCGGGACCGACGGCGATCTCGGTCGCCTCGAAGCGTTCCGCGCCGGCGTGCGCGACTACATCCCGCAGCCGTTCCTCGACGAGGAGCTGGTGATACGCGTCCATCGCGTCGCGGCTCCCCCTCCACCATCGGCCGTCGGGCTGCGCGGCAGCCTCGTCGACATCACGCTCGGCACGCTGCTGTCGCTGTTCGAGTTCGAGCGCAAGTCGGGCGTGCTGCTGCTGCTCGGCGGCGGTGAGATCGCGCGGGTGTTCCTCGCCGAGGGTCGTTGCGTGAAGGTGGAAGCGAGCGCGAAGAACGGGGCGCTGCGTGCGCGCGACAAGCTGATGCGGCTGCTCGACTGGAAAGAAGGTCAGTTCGAGTTCTCGCCGATGGCGATCGGCGGACGCGACGAGATCGGCGTCACCACGACCGCGCTGCTCCTCGAGCACGCGCGTCGCTCCGACGAGATGCCGACGTCCCCGCGACCAAAATAGCTGTCGCATCGTGTCGCAGTCGCGGCGCGAAATTAGATCTGCAACGATGGCCGCGTTCTCGAGTCCACTGCTCGAAGCGCACGGGGATCCCGCACCGCATGTTTCGAACCTTGTCGATCGCCGCGCTCCTGCTGACGAGCACGCCCGCGTCTGCGGAACAGCGTGCGAAGGCGATGCGCCGCACGAGTGCGGTCACCGTCGACGGTGACCTCGGTGAAGCGACGTGGTCCGCGGCCGCGCACTACACCGGCTTCACGCAGCGCTATCCGAAGGACGGTGGCAAGGCGACCCACGAGACCTCGTTCGCGGTCGTCTACGACGATCAGGCGATCTACGTCGGGGTGTGGGCGACCGATCCGGAGCCCGAGAAGATCCGCCGCACGCTGCATCGCCGCGATCTCGAAGCGGCCGAGGACATCGTCGCGGTCGCGTTCGACAGCTATCACGACAAGCGCTCGGGGTTCGTGTTCCAGCTCAACGCCGCCGGCGTCCAGCGCGATCAGTTGCTGTTCGACGACACCAACGGCGACGACACCTGGGATGCGGTGTGGACCGGCGAGACCAAGATCACCAAGGACGGGTGGACCGCCGAGTTCCGGATCCCGCTCAGCCAGCTCCGGTTCTCCGCCGCCGCGTCCCACGAATGGGGCTTCCAGGTCGTCCGCATCATCGGTCGCACGAACGAGCAAACGGCGTGGTCACCGTGGCCGCGGTCGAGCGACGAGATCGTCTCGAAGTTCGGCGTCGTCAGCGGCATCGACGAGCTCAAGCCGAGCCGGCGGCTGGAGCTGTTGCCGTACGTCACGGGTGGCTTCCAGCGCGATCCCGTGGAGGAGGGCAACCCGCTCTCCGATCGCTACGGCACCGTCGGCAACGTCGGGATCGACGTCAAGTACGGCCTCGGTCCCGCCTTCACGCTGTCGGCGAGCATCAACCCCGATTTCGGTCAGGTCGAAGCGGATCCATCCGCGGTCAACCTGTCGGCGAACGAGCTGTTCTTCGCCGAGAAGCGACCGTTCTTTCTCGAGGGTGTCGACCTGTTCCGGATCCCGACGGACGTCAACAACAACGTCGAGGGCGCGTTCTACACCCGCCGGATCGGCGCGGCGCCGACGATCGAGCCCGAGAACTACGCGTACATCCAGCAGCCGCAGGCGACGACGATCTATGGCGCGACCAAGCTGACCGGCAAGACCCACGGCTGGTCGATCGGCGTGCTCGACGCGGTGACCGGCGAGGAGAACGCGACGATCGTCGCCGCGGACGGCACCCAATCCCGCCCCGTCGTGGCGCCGCTGACGAACTACCTGATCGCGCGCGTCAAGCACGACTTCCGCGAGGGCCGGACGTCGGTTGGCATGTCGGCGACGGCGGTGCATCGCTCACTCGACGACACCGGCCTCGACAACTTCCTCCACGATCAGGCGTACACGCTCGGTTCGACGCTCGCACACAAGTGGTCGAAGAACGCGTGGGTGTTCAACGCATCGGTGCTCGGGTCGCTCGTCCACGGGAGCCAGGAGGCGATCGCGACCACGCAGCTCTCGCAGCGCCATCTCTGGCAGCGACCCGATACGTTCCGGTTCGATCCCACGCGCACGTCGCTGACGGGTGGCGCGGCGTCGTGGGACGTCGGCCGGTTCGGTGACACCAAGCACGTGCGCTACGGCGTGTCCGGTCGGGTGTCCTCGCCGGGGCTGGAGGTCAACGATGCCGGGTTCCAGCGCAACTCGGATCTGTTGTTCAACGTGCCGTACATCCAGTACCACGACGAGGAGCCTGGAGAGCACGTCCTCAACTGGAGCTCCGGCATCAACGGTTTCACCGTCAGCACGTCCGAGCCACGGCTCACCGACTGGGGCGTCGAGACCGAGCAGAACGTGCAGTTCGCGAACTACTGGCAGCTGGGCGTGCATGGTGGCTACTTTCACAACATCTGGGATCGCGGCGCGCTCCGCGGCGGCACCGCGTTGCGCGTCAACCCGCACGTCTCGGGGAACCTCGGGATCAGCACCGACTCGCGCAAGGCGGTGCGGGTCGATGTGGGGATGTTCGGCGAGCGCGACCTGGTCTCGGACTCCGGCTCGATCGGGATCGATGCCGGCGTCACCGTGCAGGCGCGCTCGAACATCGACGTGTTCGTCGGGCCGGGCTGGTCGCGCCGCGACGAGGCGATGCAGTACGTCGAGGAAGCCGTCGATACCGCGGGCACGTCGCACTTCGTGTTCGCGCGGATCGATCAGACCACGCTCGCGATGACGGCTCGCGTGAACTGGACCTTCTCGCCACGCCTTAGCCTGCAGGCGTACGCCCAGCCGTTCGTCGCGACGGGCCGCTACCGCGACTACAAGGACGTCGACGACTCGGGCGCCAAGCAGTTCGAGGATCGCTTCACGCCCTTGAGCGGCGGTAGTCTTCGGCTAATGGACGGGGTGTTCACGGGTAACCACAACGGCTCGTTCCAGTTCGGGAAGCCGGATTTCTCGTTCGCGCAGCTGCGCTCTAACGTCGTGATGCGGTGGGAGTACCGGCCGGGATCGTCGCTGTTCGCCATCTGGAGCCATGGTCAGACCACAAGTGGGCCGGACGGCCGGTTCCAGCTCGGCCGTGACCTCAGAGGTCTCCGGGATAGCGAGAGCGAGGACATCGTGATGGTCAAGGCCAACTACTGGATCGGCCTGTAACCAGTTAAGCGAGATGGGCGCGGCTTCCTCGACCACCTCCAATACGTTCGGAACGTACTCCCTGGTCGCCAAGCTCGCGACCGGCGGGATGGCGGAGATGTTTCACGCGCGGCTCTCCGGAGCTGCGGGCTTCGAGAAGCTGGCAAAACAACTTCGGCCAGATCGGCGACGGCACCTACAACTTCACGTTCGCCGTCGCGGTGCCGGGGCTCACCAACGTGATCGCGGTGGCGCCGGGCAGCGACCACGTGTGCGCGATCAAGAGCGACCGCACGGTGGCGTGCTGGGGCAACGCGAGCAACGGCCAGCTTGGCAACCAAGTCCTCGACGATCGCGGCCCCGCCTTCGTTCGCCTGACATGCGCCGGTGACTAGAGCTGCCGCGGCAGCGAGACCCTACTTCGGGCGCGGCGGGGGCGGCTTGAGGTTCTCCCACGGCGCGTTGACGCCGAGGTACTCACCCCACTCGAAGCCCGCCTCGGACATCGCCTTCTGCTGACCCGGATCGAGGATCTTGCCGATCTGCCCGTTCGCGTTCGTCAGGATGCCGCCGAGCCCACCGGCGTAGTCGAGCCAGCCGGCGACGTTGCGCTCGTAGGGCGACAGCTGACCATCACCGATCGCCTTGTTCGTGTAGTCGATCGCTTCGTCGTAGACCTTCGCGAAGGCCTTGTCGAGCTCGGCCGACTGCGCCGGCGTGATCTTGGCTTTCTCTTCGGCGACCCGCCGCATCTCGGCGAGCTTCAGCCGCTGCGTCACGAGCCCGAGCGTGACCATCGGCATCACGCGCGCCCTGTACTCCGCGTCGGTCTCGCCCTCGAGCCGACCAAACGTCGCCCCGAGCTCCTCGGTGCGGCGCTGCCGGCGCTCCATCCGCGACTCATCCTTGGTCGCGGGCAGGGACGGGCGTTCCGCGACCGACGTCGCGGGGGCACTCGGCTTGGGGGCGATCGACGGTGGCTTGTCGACGGGTTTGGGAGCGTCGGCGAGCGCAGGGATCGGGCGATCGGAGAGCTCGGCCCGCAGCGAGCGATTGTCGAGGAAGAGCCAAACCGAGGCTGCGATGCCGGCGAGGGTGGTCGCGGCCAGGATCGAGGACGCCCGAGGCATGATCTCGTGAACCTAGCAGAGCAACGGTGGTGCTGTTTGGAGTGATCTTCATCCACGGTCCCGGATATCCAGGCAGGTCGTGTAGGCTCGTCGCCGATGCAAGCCGACGAGCTCCGGCTCCCGACGGTGGCGGTGTCGGTGCACCTCGCCGTCGGTCCGAATGAGACCTGGTACGAGCGTGGCGAGCTGTTCGTCGCCGACGACCACAAGCGCGGCGAGCCTGTCGAGGCGCTGTCCTCGCTGCTCGAAGGCGCCACGCAGTTCGTCCCGTTTCGCACCGAGACGCTGGTCCGGCTGGTCGCGAAGTCGGCCATCGTCTACGTCGCCATTCCCGGCGAGACCGAGCTGCCGGAGACCGAGCTCGTGCTCTACGACCGCCAGCATCGCGTCGAGGTGTTGCTCGTCCAGGGCACGCGGTTCGAGGGGCTGCTGTTCGACAGCTCGCCGGGCTCGCATCCGCGCGCGATCGATCACCTCAACTCCGCCTCGCACTTCCTGCGGCTGTGGACGGCGAAGGAGTGCGTGCTGATCGCGAAGTCTCAGATCGCCACGGTGACCGAGCGCGTGGAGCCGAGCTGATGTCGAAACTCGACGTGTACCTGAGGTCGATCGAGAAGTTCGGGGCGACCGGCGCGGTGCTGACCTCGAACCAGCCGGTGGTGATGAGGTTCCCGCAGGGTGATCGCCACGCCACCCAGGTCACGCCCCACGATCAGCTCGTCGTGATGGTTCGCGAGATCGCACCACCGGCGGCACTCGACGCGATCGATCGCCAGCGGCCCGCGCAGTTCGCGATCGACTCGGGTGGGACGCGCTACCTGCTCTCGGTGACGCCGCGACAAGGTGCGTGGCAGGTCTCGATCGATGCCGGCGCGCCCGATCGTGCGGCACCGGAGCCCGCACCGAGTCCGCGAGCTCCAGCTCCCACGGCGGCGGTCGGCGAGCTGTTGATCGAGCGTGGCCAGTACGACGCGCCAGCGGTGTCCCGGCCGACGGCGAGTGGCAGCACCGTCCTCGACGAGCTGACGCGGACCGCGCGCGGTGCGCGTGCGAGCGACATCTATCTCGCGGCCGGCGTGCCGCCCCTCGCGCGCACCCAAGGAGAGCTGTCCGCGATCGGTGCGGCGATCGATGGCGAGACCCTGTCGCGCGAGGTCGGCGTGGTCGCGCCCGCGATCGCCCGTGGCCTGTGGGCCGAAGGGAGTGCAGCCACCTTCGCGTACGGAGATGGGGCAGGGCGGGTTCGCGTCACGCTCGCCCGCGATCATCGCGGCCCGACGGCGACGCTGCGCCTGCTGCCCGAGACCGTGCCGCTCGAGCGGCTGTCCCTCGACCTCGGCGATTGGCTCGAGCGCACCGGCCTGATCGTGATCGCGGGTGGCAACGGGGCCGGCAAGACCGTGACTCTCGCCGCGCTGATCGGTGCACTCGCCGCACGCAAGCGTCACGTGATCTCGATCGAGGATCCGATCGAGATCGTGCACCAGGGTCCGCTGGTCAGTCAGCGCGAGGTCGGCACCCACGCGGCCTCGATCTCCATGGCGGTGGCCACAGCGTTGCGCGAGAGTCCGGATGCGCTCGCGATCGGGGACGTCCGATCGGCAGAAGCGGCGAACGCGGTCTTCGATGCGGCCTACGGCGGCGGGCTGGTGATCACCACGATCACGGCACCCTCGGGGAGCCTGGCCGTCGAGCGACTGATCGAGCAGTGTGGCCGAGACCGTCAGGATTTCGCTCGTGCCCTCCTAGGGCAAACGCTGCTGGGGACCATCGTTCCGGTGCCCGGGCGAACTGGCCGCACCTTCGAAGTGGTGCGTCCGGGGGAGCGACACGCCTAAGGTGCGGAATTACAACAGGAACGAACTTCGCCCCCCGACTGCTGTTCCAATAGCCAAGTGTTTGAACCCCTTCGGCAACCCGGGCTATAACGGTCTACACACTCTGTGACGGAAGACTACCGCGAAGGCGGGACGCTGATCCTCCAGCGTCCACTCGAGTCGGTCGACAAAAAGCCGACGGGGGGAGACGCGTGTCTGGTCAACCTGCATCCGCCGGGTCCCGACATCGGCCGGCGCATCCCGCTCCTCAACACGCAGTACATCGTCGGCCGCGATAGCGAAGCCGGGCTCGTGGTCAGCCGGTCGAGCGTGTCGCGCTCGCACGCGCGGTTGTTCACGGACGAGACCGGCGGCTGGTTCGTCGAGGACCTCAACTCCACCAACGGCACATTCGTCAACGAAGTCCGCGTCAGTCGCCCGCAGGAGATGGCCGACTCCGATCAGGTGCGGTTCGGCGACGCCATCTACAAGTTCCTCTCCGGCAGCAACATCGAGAGCGCCTACCACGAGGCGATCCACAACATGGCCATCCAAGATGGCATGACGGGGATCCACAACAAGCGCTACTTCCTCGAGTTCCTCGAGCGCGAGATCGCGGTCTGCCAGCGCCACGGTCATCCGCTGACGCTGGTGATGTTCGACGTCGATCACTTCAAGAAGGTCAACGACACCCACGGCCACCTCGCCGGCGATGCGGTGCTCAAGGATCTCGCGTATCGCATCCGGCCCCGGATCCGCCGCGAGGATCTGTTCGCGCGCTACGGCGGTGAAGAGTTCGCATGCGTGTTGCCGTCGACGGCGCTCGCCGGCGGCATCGTGTTCGCGGAGCACCTGCGCACGCTCATCGAGGAGCGGCCCTCCGCCTTCGACAATCTTCACATCCCGTTCACGATCAGCCTCGGCGTCACCACGCTACAGCGCGAGACCGGGGTCGACGCGTCGAGCTTGATCAAGCGCGCCGACGAGAATCTCTACTCGGCGAAGCGTGGAGGTCGGAATCGGGTCGTGCCGTCGCTTCAAGACCTCATCCCTGCCTAGGCAACTACTCGGGTTCGTGTCACACAGCCGGTCCTCATGATCGCGCCGAAGACGCTCGATGATCTCGGCTGGCCGACGCTCGTCGCCCACTGGGCCCGCCGCTGCGCGACCACGCGGGGTGCAGCGGCCGTGCGTGCCTCGCAGTTGCTCGAGGAGATCGCGGATGCGCAGGTCCGCGCGCTCGAGATCAGCGAAGCGCGGCAGCTCGCGGCGCGCGATCTCAAGCTTCCCCTCGGTGGCATCTCGGAGATCGCCGCGGCGATCGCGCGCGTTCGCAAGAGCGCCGCGCTCGAGGCACCGGAGCTCGTCGCGGTGGCTACCACCGGTCGCTCGCTCGCGCGCGTTCGCGATCATCTCCGCGAGCACGCCGAGCACGCTCCCCGGCTCGCGGCGCGGGCCGAGCACATGGCGGATCTCGGTCACGTCTATCATCCGATCCTCGAGGGGTTCGATACGGACGGCAAGCTCGTCGATCACGCGAGCGATGCACTCGGGCCGCTGCGGCGGGCGCTGGCCGCGATCAAGGCGCAGCTCGAGAAGCGAATGGGCGCGCTGCTCGTCGACGAGCGGTTCTCGGCCTACCTCCAGGACGCGTACTACACGCAGCGCGAGGATCGCTACGTGCTGCCGGTGCGCACCGACGGCAAAGGCTTCGTGCACGGCATCGTCCACGGCACGTCGCAATCCGGGCAGACGTTGTTCATCGAGCCCGAGGAGATCGTCGAGCTCAACAACCGCGCAAAGCTCGCCGAGGCCGAGGTCCAGGACGAGGAGCGCCGGATCCTGATCCAGTTCTCGGGCTGGGTCGCCGAGGAGGCCGACGGCTTCGAGACCTCGCTCGGCGTGGCCGAGCACCTCGACGTGATCGCGGCGGCGGCGTCGATGGCCGACGACACGGTGAGCTCCGAGCCGGTGTTCGATCTGCTGCCGCGGATCGCGCTCCTTCACGCGCGGCACCCGCTGATGTTGCTGGGGCCCCTGCCCGCCGAAGCCGCCGGCTCGGGGCCATCTGTGACCCGGGCGCGGCGCTGCGTGGCGAACGACGTCACCGTGACGGCGGGTGGCGCGCTGCTGATCTCGGGACCCAACGCCGGCGGCAAGACGGTCGCGCTCAAGACCGTCGGGCTCGCGGCGCTGATGACGCGCGCGGGGCTGCACCTGACCTCCGAGAGCGGCTCGGTGATGGGCTGGTTCACCGACGTCCGCACCGACATCGGCGACGCCCAGTCACTCGAGAAGGACCTGTCGACGTTCTCGGGTCACATGATGAACCTGCAGGATCTGCTGTCGACCACCGGGCCGGGCACGCTGGTGCTGATCGACGAGATCGCCGTCGGCACCGATCCGGATCAAGGTGCAGCGCTCGCCCAGGCGGTGCTCGAGGCGCTCAGCGAACGCGGGGTGACCATGATCGTCACCACGCACTACGACCGGCTCAAGGGGCTCGCGACCTCGGATCCGCGGTTCGCGAATGCCTCCGTCGGCTTCGACCTGCAGCGGCTCGAGCCCACGTTCAAGCTGCACCTCGGCTTCCCGGGGAGCTCGGGTGCGCTGGCAGTGGCCACGCGGATGGGCATCTCGCGGGCGGTCACCGAGCGCGCTCGCTTGCTGCTCGGTCACACGGCGAAGGTCGAGGATCTGCTGTCGAACGTCACCGAGCAGAAGCGCCGCATCGAGGAGGAGCGCGCCGCGGTGCTCGCCGAGCTCGAAGCGGTCGAGGCCGATCGCGCTGCTTCGCGAGCGCAGCGCGACAAGACGCGCGAGCGGTTCGAGAAGGCGACGTCCAGCGCTCATGCCGAAGCCCTCGCGTCGCTGCGGCAGGCGCGTCGCGAGATCGAAGATCTGCGTCGCGAGCTGCGCGCGAAGGCGGCGCTGGCCACCGAGGACGACGTGCGTCAGGCGAACCGCAAGCTGGTCGTCGCGGGCTCCACCGTCTCGAAACACGAGCCGAAGCGCCCGCCACCACCCGGCACACCCGCCACACCGGAGACGCTCGTTGTCGGGGCTCCGGTGATCGTTCCGCGGCTCGGTCGCGCCGAGGTCGTGGGGCTGTTGCCCGACGACAAAGTCGAAGTCCGCGTCGGCTCGATGCGCGCGATCGTGCCGATCAAGGACACGCTGATGGACTCGCATCGGCAAGCGCGGCGGGCCGACAAGTCGAAGCCGCCCGAGATGCTGAAGGGGCAGCCGATCAGTACGCAGACGCTCGTCGGCGTGGCGATGGCACCGAACCTGACGATGGATGGGAGCGCGGCTGGTGCCCGCGCGGGCGCGCGGACGATGGACACCACCGTCGACGTGCGAGGCAGTCGTGCCGACGATGCGGTCGCGCAGGTCGATCGCTTCCTCGACGAGAGCCTGCTGGCCTCGCGCGACACGATCTTCATCATCCACGGCCACGGCACCGGCGCGCTTCGCACCGCGGTGCGCTCGCATCTGACGGGCCATGGCTCGATCCAGAACTTCCGCGCCGGCGAGCCGAATGAGGGTGGCGACGGCGTCACCGTCGCGTTCCTCAAGTAGGAGCGGCGGTGACGTCCGCGAGCTTCGCGGCGATCTCTTCGAGGGTGACCGGCTTGGTCAGGAAGCCCTTGACGCCGAGATCGAGGATCGCCTGGACCTCGTCGTTCATCGTGTAGCCCGACATCAGCACGACGGTGACGGCCGGATCGAGCTCGCGCAGTGCCAGGTAGGTCGCTCGCCCCGACATCACCGGCATCACCATGTCGAGCAGCACGACATCGATCCCGCCGCCTCGCTCGCGATAGATCTCGACTGCTTCTGCGCCGCTCGCCGCCTCGAGGATGAGCTTGTAGCCGCCGCCGCGCAGCGAACGCACCAGGGCGTTGCGAACCAGCGAATCGTCGTCGACGAGCAGCACCGTCAGCTGGCTGTTCGACACCGGTCCGCGTACGGCGATCCGCTTGGCAGGCGCGGCCGCGGCCGCGGCGGGGAGAAAGATCCGGAGCGTGGTGCCGTGACCGTCGAGGCCGACGTCGAGCTCGGTCGATCCGCCGTGGACCTCGACGATGCCCAACACCGTGGCGAGCCCGAGCCCGGTGCCGCGATCCGGGCCGAGCTGCTTGGTGGTGAAGTACGGCTCGAACACGCGCTCGCGGAGCTCGGGCGGGATGCCGGGCCCGTCGTCGCTGACCTCGAGCACGACGTGGGGACCGATGCCCGTGCTGGTCACGCTCGGTGGTGCCGAGGGCCTGGTGCTGGTGCGGATCACGATCCGCCCGGATTCCCCGAGCGCGTCGCGCGCGTTGCCGACCAGGTTCATCAGCACCTGTTCGAGCTGGCTCTGATCGCCGATCACGCAGCCGCGATCGCTCGCGGACAGCTCGATGGACAGCTCGATGCCACTCGCGGTCCGCCGCAACAGATCGGCCATGGCTTCGACGACGTCGGACACGCAGACCGGTGCCGCGCGATGCTTGCCGCGGCGAGCGAACCCGAGCAGCGAGCGGGTCAACGCGGCCGAGCGTTCGGTGATGTCGTCGATCGCCGCGAGCGATTGTTGGCGCTTCGCGTCCGCCTCACTCCCCGCGAGCTCGGCGGCGATCAGCTTGATCCCGAAAATCAGGTTGTTGAAGTCGTGCGCGATGCCGGCCGCGAGGGTGCCGATCGCCTCGAGGCGCTGCGCGCGATGGAGCCGGTGCTCGCTCTCGGCGCGCGCCTTCTCGGCCGCGACCTCGCGGGTGATGTCGAAGAACGCGATCACCACGTGGGTGATCGTCCCCGTCGCGTCGGTGACAGGGTTGGCGTACGCGCGGATGTCGATGCACGAGCCATCGGGGCGCCGGATCGTGATGTCGTCGACCACCACCACGCGCTGCTCGGCGAGCGCACGTACGAACGGCAACCGGTCCTCGGGATACGGGGTGCGGTCGCGGGTCAGGATGCCGTACGGCTCGGAGTACTTACCGACGACAACATCCGGCTGGAGGCCGACCCCCATGATCTCCGCGAACGCGCGATTCGCGTAGACCTCGACGCCAGTGGGCGCGCGTGCGACCCAGATGCCGATCGGAAGATCCTCCGCCAGCGCCAGGATGATGTCGTGGTCGCTCGGGACTGCCATCGAGACGCAGGCCTTCTACCACCCAGCGAGCCGGGCGGCTACGGTCCGACGATCAGGAACGTGGCGCGGTACCAGGTGTCCTTCTCTTTGATCGCGGGCAGGTTCGCGCGCAGCTTGTCGGTGACCAGCTCGGTGCACTTGATCGCGTTGTCGCGCTCGACCGAGCCCGTGCCATCGAGGTTCTCGCGGACCGTCGTGGTCGTGCCATCCGGCGGGATGCCGCGGCGGACTGGTGCGCGCGGGTCGGTGGAGCGAGGGCCGCCCTTGGTCAGCGTGACCTGGAGGATCATGCCGGGCTGCTTCGCGAGGCAGGCGCGCAGCTGCGGCATCACCTTCTTGACCGCGACGCGTGCGACCGTGACATCGAACATCGCATTGCCTCCGCCCCGGTCGACGTACTCGGGCAGCTCGGCGGACTTGAGCTCGCGCAGGTGCTCCTCGGCGCGCCGGCGCCACGGCGAATCGGGCGCGACCTGAAGAAACCTGCGGAAGTAGACGAGGGATTGCTCGGGGCGCGGCGGATCGAAGTACGCCCCGGCGAGGGCCTGGAGGTATTCCGCTTCCCCCTGGCCGAGGAGCGGCATCGCCGGGTTCTTGAGCAGCGTCATCTCGCGGTCGCCTGCGCGGCGCGGACCGTCTTCGGCGCGGGGCTCGATCGCGAGGCGGCCGGCCTCGGCCGCGAGCGCGGGCTTGCGCGCGCGATCGTACGCACCCATCAGCAGCCAGCGGACGAGCGGCAGCGCGACATCGGGTTGCTCGCCTGCGGACTCGAGTGCGGCGATCGCCTCGTCGAGCTTGCCCATCGCGATCCGGACCTCGCCGAGCCGGACCCAGATCTCACCCGAGCCCCCGCCGGCAGCCGCGGCATCACCGAGGGTCTTCTCGGCATCGGCGAGCTTGCCGGCGCGCGCCTGGCAGAGGCCGAGCTTCTTGCGCATGTCGCCGGTCGCCTTGACATCGGGATCGTTGCGCTTGACGCGGCTGACCGCGGCGGCGAAATCGTCGGCACACTTCGTCCACTCGCGCATCGCGGTGTATGCGTCGCCGCGCATCCGATACGCGCGCGGCTCGTCGGGCAGCAACGCGATCGCCTGGGTCAGCTTGCCGGCAGCCTCGCGCGCGGCGTCACTCGATTGTTTGTCGTCGAGCGCGGTCTGCGCCTCGGCGAGCAGATCGTCGTACGGCTTGCGCTGCGGGTTGCTCGCCTTCTCCCAGAGGTTGCTCTTCTTCGCATCCTCCTCGTCCTTGTCGACGGGCTCGGGCGGGTAGCGCTTGGACTGCGCGAACGCCGTGGTGGTCAGACACAGACCCGCGATGACGATGACTCCCCGAAGCACGTGCCCAGTGTGACACGGCTCCGGCAGTGGATCTAAGGGGTTGCTGACCGTGTGTTCAGTGTCAGACCGATCCTTTAGAGTGCTTATAGATGATGGCGCTGTCGAACACGGGTCGGGCAGAGAAGGTGCCGTTCCTAGCGACGGAAGAGTGGCTCCACGCGCTCACCGAACAGATGTCCGACCCGGCGTTTTACGACGCCGCGTGGCGGTACGCGGAGCGGCGAGGCCGCATGGTCGCGCACGTCCAGAAGCTCGATCCCGAGGCGTACGGGCTCGAGCTCGTCCAGGACATCATCGATGACACGCTCGAGGGCACGATCGCCTGGGATCCCAAGCGCGTCACGCTGCTCAAGCACGTACGCGATGCGATCAAGTCGCGATCGCGTCACGACTATCGCCGCGCGTATCGTCGGCGTCACATCAGCCTCACGGGGTCGGGCGTCCAACAGCTCGAGAGTCAGATCGCGAACGCACACCGCGAGACCGACGCGGAGCAGGCCGAGCGCCGCCACTATGCGAGCGAGGTGATCGATCGCATCCGCGCCAGCGCCGCGGGAGACGTCGAGGTCGAGCTCATCCTCAGCGCGATCGAACAAGGCGCGGAAGCACGCGCTAAAATTCTCCACATTGCCGGTCTGACGAAGTTGCAGTACGACGCAGCGAGGAAGCGTCTCGACCGGCTGATCGAAACGCTACCGAGTCAGCTGGTAACCCTAGCCTTGAGGCCCCGATGATGTCCGGTCCAGATGATGACGATGACAAGCCCGTCGACGCGCTGGATGCGTTGTACGAGGACCTCGCGCTGTACGCCTCGGAGCACGGCACGGCCACGCCGAAGGACAAGGAGTGGGCGGCCCGGATGCGCGCACGCACGATGGAGAAGGTCGCGGCGATGCGGCGCAACCTCGTGCCCGATGTCGAGCCGATCAAGGCACGGCCGATCCGCGCATCGCTGCTCGCGATGACGCGCGATGCACTCCTCGCTCGCTTCGACGAGATCTCGCATCGGATGGGAGGCGCCGTCCAGGTCGCCCATCGCCACCTGAAAGATCTCAGCGACGACGATCTCCGTCGCGTGCTCGAAACCCTCGAGACCGCCCCCGAGTAGCCATGAGCGATGCACGCACCGAAGCTGCTCGTCGGGAGGCGAGACAGCTCAGCTACCGCTTCGGCGTGACGGCACCCGAGCACATCCGGCTCGAGGCATTTGCCGCGCGTCTCGGCGTCGAGATTCACGAAGTTCCACTGTCGGGCGCCGGTTGTCAGCTGATCCGCAAGGGCACGCGGGGCACGATCCTCGTGCCCGAGCACATGACGGATCCGTTGTACCGCCGGTTCAGCATCGCGCACGAGCTCGGGCACTTCGTGCTTCGCCATCCCGGTGCGGGGCTCGCACCGCCGGCGCATCACCGTCGCGACGAGCTCCGCGACTACGAGCTCGAGGCCAACGCGTTCGCCTCCGAGCTGCTGATGCCCGAGGCGCTCGTGCGCGCCGAGTTCGCGTTCACCAAGGTCGATCTCGACGTGCCGTGGCAGATCGCGAAGCGCTTCGAGGTCTCGATCCTGGCGAGCTCGATCCGGTTCATCGAGCTGGCGAGCGAGCGTTGCGCGGCGGTGTTTTCGGCGGGCGGCAAGATCAGCTGGGTGCGCGCGAGTGATTCGTTGACGGTGCAGATTCCGTATCGGCCGCTACTGCCCACCTCGCTCGCGCACGCGTTCTTCGAGCGCGGCTCGCTCGTCGAGCGGCCCACGTACGTGCCCGCCGAGGCATGGTTCTCGACGGAGGCGCAGGTCGATATTTTGGAACACTCCACGTGTCATCTCGAGTACGGCACGGTGTTGTCGATGCTGTGGGTTCCGCCGGCGGCGGCGCCGATCCTCACGGTGCTTTCGTAGCGCGAGCGATCGCCGGCTGGCGGCGTCTCGGCTGGCGTGACAGGTCGTCGCGCGATCAGGGATCGATCAAACCACAGGATCGCCTCACGACGAGCGTCTGACAAACACCGAGCTCGCCGGGCGTAGAGCGCCGGACGGTGCGCTTTCGGAACGTAGAACGCGCCGATGGTCGGTCGATGTCTCGGTTCTCGGTCGGGACCGGATCAGCATCCGTTCACCGGCCGGGTCCGGATCCAGCAGCCGTTCGCCGGCTCCGGATCAGTGCCGGTTCGCCGGCATCTTCGGACGTGGCTCACGCAATCGAGTGCGGCTTGTTGTTTGCGGTTTCGGTCCTCGGGTGGGCGCTCTCGCCCTGCTGGCCCTCGCGCACCGGACTGCGCCGAGCGCCATGAGGTCGCTGCCCGCGCCGCCGACCGCCGCAAAGCTGCGCGGTCGTGCGGACATCAGCACCGCGCTCGCGCTCGTCACAGTCCGTGCGCGCTGGCCAGCGACGGGCGAGAGAGCGCCCACCCTCGGAGAGGCCGAGGAGCTTGGTTCCTCGGAACGAT
>JANNBP010000244.1:0-28051 GCA_031385555.1 Deltaproteobacteria bacterium
ATGCGGAAGGTCGCCGTGATCGAGGAGGAAGCCCGCGCCACCGCGCCAGATCTTCGCTCGACCTACCGCGACTTGCACGAGGGCGAGCGGATGGCCGATCGCGCGAAGAGCGAGCTGGTCGAGGCGAACCTCCGCCTCGTGGTCTCGATCGCGAAGAAGTACACGAACCGCGGTCTCCAGTTCCTCGACCTGATCCAGGAAGGGAACATCGGCCTGATGAAGGCCGTCGATAAGTTCGAGTACAAGCGCGGTTACAAGTTCTCGACCTACGCGACGTGGTGGATCCGCCAGGCGATCACGCGTGCGATCGCCGACCAGGCGCGCACGATCCGCATCCCGGTCCACATGATCGAGACGATCAACAAGCTCGTCCGCACCACGCGGTACCTCGTGCAGGAGCTCGGTCGCGAGCCCACGCCCGAGGAGATCGCCGAGCGGATGGAGCTGCCGCTCGACAAGGTCCGCAAGGTCCTCAAGATCGCGAAGGAGCCGATCTCGCTCGAGACCCCGATCGGCGAAGAGGAAGACTCTCACCTCGGTGACTTCATCGAGGACAAGTCGATCATCTCGCCGTCGGAGAGCGTCATCTCGGTCAACCTGGCCGACCAGACCCGGAAGGTCCTGGCGACGCTCACCCCACGCGAGGAGAAGGTCCTCCGCATGCGCTTCGGCATCGGCGAGAAGTCCGACCACACCCTCGAGGAAGTGGGCCAGGACTTCGAAGTCACGCGCGAGCGCATCCGCCAGATCGAGGCGAAGGCGCTCCGCAAGCTGCGGCACCCGTCGCGCAGCAAGCGGCTCAAGGCGTTCGTCGAGAACTAACCCCGCGACGACGAGTCGGTTCGCGCATCGCTTCGAGCGCAGCGCGAACCTTCTTGTCGGCGGCAGCCTTCGCGCGCGCGTGCTCCCACGTCGGGTACGCGACCTTCGTGTGCGCGCGAACGATCGGCTGCCGATCCGACGCGGCGACCGCGATCGCGTGGATCTCGGCGTCGACCTTGCCGGTGATCTTGTGCTGCGCGAACGCGAGGGCGATCGCGATCTGATCGAGCTGCGACATCACGGTTTCTTGCGCGGGGTCGGCGAGCAGGCGCCGCACGATCGCCGTTCGCGTCTCCGCGAGGTGCTCGATCGGCAAGCCCCAGTCGGCGAGCAGCGTCTGCAGGAACGACCACGCGTGCGTGCGCGGCTTGCCTCGATACCAGTCCTCGAGGTGACGCAGGAGGTCGTTGCCGGCGTCGTTGCCGAACGGCGCGAAGTCGTCGCCGCAGTCGTAGAACCACGGCGCCTTGCAGAGCGCGGCGAACGCCGGATGACTCGTCGTCGGGTGCGCCCCCTGCTCGGGATCGTCGAAGTGATACGGCGTCTTCGACATCACGCGAGCGTGCCACGTTCTTCCGCTGGTCGAGCGCGTCCTCCCTCCTGGATCAGCGCTACGGTGCGTCGATGAAGCGCGCGGCCCTGTTCGATATGGACAACACGCTCCTCAAGATCGAGACCGGCATGTCGTGGGTCCGGTTCCTGCGGTCGCGCGGCGAGCTGCCGGCGAGGACGTTCGCGAAGGCGATCTACTGGAGCGCGCTGTACAAGCTCGCGGTCCTCGACATGGACGCGGTGTTCACCAAGTTGATCGAGGATCTCGAGGGCGATCCGGAATCCGAGATGCTCGCGAAGTGCGAGGTCTGGCATCGCGATCACGTCTCCAAGGAGGTCGCGCCCGGCGCGCTGGTCGCGATCGAGCAGCATCGCCAGGCCGGCGACGTCCTCGTGCTCGCGACCGGGTCCACCCAGTACGCGGCGCGGCCGGTCGCGCGCGGTGTTGGCATCGAGCACGTGCTGAGCTCGGAGCTCCAGGTCGATGCGAGCAGCGGCAAGTTCACCGGCAAGCCGCAGGCGCTGTGCTTCGGGCAGCACAAGGTGAGGCTCGCCGAGGCGTGGGCTGCGCGCCACGACGTCGATCTTCAGGCGAGCACGTTCTACTCCGACAGCTACAACGATCTGCCGATGCTCGAGCGTGTCGGTCGCGCGATCGCGATCAACCCGGATGCTCGCCTGCGCCGCCATGCTCGCAAGCAGCGCTGGCCAATCATCGACTGGGCCTAGTCCTCTCCTCGCAGCCCGTAGGTCTCGAGCCAGCGATAGATCTGACGGCGATCGCGATCGAAGTGCCGCGACAGTGCGCGCACGTTGCCGGCGTGCTCGGCATACGCACGCTCGAACTCCTCGCGCGTCGGGGCGGGGCGACGCGCCTTGCGAGGTTCCTCTGCTTCCTCCTCCTTTTCGTCGACGACCACCGGTGCCGCGGCGAGCCACGGCGGCAGATCCGCGAGCGTGATCTGCTGGCGCGTCGGATCGGAGCGCAGCGCGTGGACCAGGCGATCGATGCCGCGCAGGTTGTCGCGCCACGGATCCAGGAGCAGCGTCTCGATCGCGTCGGGCATCAGCACGATCCGTCGGGCCGGCTGCGAGCGCGTCAGGCTCCAGGCATCACCGAGCCGCGCGATCCACGCGAGCAGATCGACGCGCCGCGCACGCAGCGGCGGAATCGCGAGCTCCCACATCGCGAGCCGCGAGTAGAGGTCGAGCCGGAACGCGCCCCGAGCGATCGCGGCCTGCAGATCCTTGTTGGTCGCCGCGATCACGCGGACGTCGGTCTGCGTCGCCCGGGTGCCACCGACCGGCGTGATCAAGCCATCCTGCAGCGCGCGCAGCAGCTTGGGCTGGAGATCGATCGGCAGCTCGCCGAGCTCGTCGAGGAACAACGTGCCGCCATCCGCGGCGCGAAACATGCCGAGCTGATCCGTCGTCGCCCCGGTGAACGCGCCCTTGACGTGACCGAACAGCTGGCTCTCGACGATCTGCGAGCCGAGCGCGGCGCAGTTGAGCGCGATCAGCGGACCCTTGCGACCGCTCAGGCGGTGGAGCTCGCGGGCGATCCACTCCTTGCCGGTGCCGGTCTCGCCGAGCAGCAGCACCGGCGAGGGATCGACCGCGGCGCGCGCGATCTGGATGCGCAGCGCGCGGATCGAGAGCGCCTGACCCGGGATCGAGCCTTTCGAGACCGCCGAGGTGTCGTCCGGATCGCCGCTCTCGTAGACCAGGAAGACATCACCGAGCCGGAGCACCGCCCCGTGCTCCAGTCGACTCGGGCGTGTCAGCGGTCGCCCGTCGAGCCGGCAGCCGTGGCTCGAGCCGAGGTCGGCGACGACATGCCCATATCCATCCGACCAGCTGATGGCGACATGGCGACGCGACACCGTCGGCTCCTCGATCGCGTGCGCACCTTCGCGCCCGATCGTCACCGCGCCCTGATCGAGGACCAGCCTCCAGCGCAGCTCGGGTGGATGGACCGCCGTCAGCGTGGCTCTCGCCTGCGCCGTGCCCGCTTGGGGCGAGCCGGTCGGCGGCAGCGTGGTGTCCACGCCGCATCGTCTCACGCCGGGTCGGTCTTGCACGCGAACCCTTGCAGCAGTTGCCCCGAGCTCCGCGAGAAGCCGGGCACGTCGAGGCAACGACCGTTCGCGTGGACGATCGAATACGTGGCTCCGGGGACGGTCGCGATCCGCGACTCGAGGTCGCCGAGCTCATCAGGTTGATCGACACACGCGGCAGAGCAAGGTGGAGAGCGCGAGGGTCGCAACGTCGCGGGAGTCTCGGGACTTGCGTGATCGCGGCGCGGATGTCCCATGGGACAAGCCGCGAGACGACCATGTAGGGGCGGCCAACTCGGCCAACCCACGTGACCCGAGCGTGGCCCGGAATCTGGATCCAGGAGAGGCATGCTTCGAAACACCCTCCTCGCCCTGGTCCTCGCTGGTAGCTCCGTCGCCGCACCCGTCGCGCAGGCTGAGACTCCCGCAACCCAGACGCAGACGCGCAAGCTCACCTTCAATGGTCGCGCGGCGACCGCGAAAGATCTCGAGACGGTCGCGCAGATCGAGAGGCTCTATGGTGTGCCCGCACAGGCCGGCGACTACTGGTACGACGCGAAGACCGGCGCAGCCGGCAAGCTCGGCGGTCCGACGCTCGGCTTCTTGCCGCCCGGTCTCGCCCTCGGCGGGCCGTTGCCCGCGAACGCCTCGGGCGGTGGCGACGGCAAGCTCTCCGGCGTGTTCATCAACGGTCGCGAGCTCCATCCGATCGACATCAAGGTCCTGGTCGCGATCTACGGTCAGGCGCTCCCGGGTCGGTGGTGGGTGGACGGGCAGGGCAACGCCGGTCCGGAAGGCGGTCCGATGCAGATCAACTTGATCCAGCTCGCGCAGCAGCTCAACCCGAAGGCCGCGAACAGCTACTACCGGCGCGACGGCAAGGGTGGCAATGCGTTCGGCAGCGGCAAGTGCCGGAGCGGCAGCATCCCGAAGGGATCGGGCTCCGACAAGACGACGATCGACTACTACATCGGCTGCGACTGAGCCGGCGTCGAGATCACCACCGGGTTTGGTAAGAAACTCGTGATCGATCGTGGGGGGCTTCGGGTATGGTCCGCCCGCGATGGGTGATGTATCAGTCCGTGGCCTCGCCGCAATCCCGGCAGTTCGCCGATTGATCGAGCTCGCGCTCGACGAGGATCTCGGTCGCGGTGACGTGACCTCGCAGGTCACGCTCGGCCCCGACGGTCCGAACGTGGTCGCCGAGATGAACGTGCGGGAGCCGATCGTCGTGTTCGGCATCGACGTCGCCACCGCGGTGTTTCACCTGGTCGACCCGCGGATCACCGTCGAGCGTCACGCGCAGGATGGCGCGCGGCTCGACAAGGGCAGCCTGATCCTCACCGCGCGTGGTCCCGCGCATACCGTGCTGTCCGCCGAGCGCACCGCGCTGAACTTCACGCAGCGGCTGTCGGGTGTGGCCACGCTCGCCAAGCGCTACGCGGATGCCGTCGTCGGTACCAAGGCGCGCGTCGTCGACACCCGCAAGACCACGCCGGGCTTTCGCGTCCTCGAGAAGGCCGCGGTGCTCGCCGGTGGATGCGGCAACCATCGCTTCGATCTCGGCTCGGGCGTGTTGATCAAAGACAACCACATCGCCGCGTGCGGCTCGGTCCGCGCGGCGGTCGAAGCGGCCAAGGCGAAGGCGCCGCATCCGTTGCGGATCGAGGTCGAGGTCACCAACCTGCGCGAGCTCGATGAAGCGCTCGCCGCCGGCGCGGAGATCGTGCTGCTCGACAACATGACCGTTTCTCAGGTCGAGGCCGCGGCGGCTCGCGCCCACGGCAAGCACGTGATGGTCGAGGTCTCGGGTGGCATCACGCTCGCCACCATCGGTGACTACGCACGGGCCGGTGCGGACTTGATCTCCGTCGGTGCGATCACTCACTCGGCGCCCGCCGTCGATATCGGGTTGGACGTGCGCTCGTGATCAAGACCACCTGGCTCGGCTCGCAGCGGATCGACCTCGAGTCGTGCACCTCCACCAACGATGAAGCGGCCCGCCTGGCACGCGCGGGCGCGAGTCACGGCACGGTGGTGATCTCCGAGAGCCAGACCGCCGGCCGCGGTCGCGATGGTCGCGTGTGGCGCTCGCCGCCGGGTGGGCTCTATCTCTCCGCCATCGTTCGTCCTCCCCTGGCGCTCGCGGCGGTCCCGCCGATGACGCTCGCGATCGGCATCGGCGCGTGCGATGCGGTGCGCGCGTGCGGTGTCGGAGGAGTCCTCAAGTGGCCGAACGACGTGCTCGTCGAGTACGAGGGCGGCGCGAAGAAGCTCGCGGGCGTGCTGGTCGAGTGCCAGAGCCAGGCCGGGCGTGTCGAAGCGGTGATCGTCGGCATCGGGATCAACGTCGGCGAGGTCGGGATGGCAGAGGTCTCGACCATCGCCACCAACCTCGAGCGCGAAGTGGGCGAGCCCGTCGAGCGCGAGATGGTGATCCAACGGCTGCTCGGTCACGTCGAGCGCTGGGTCGACCGGTACGTCGCGATCGGTCTGTCCGCCGTGATCCCCGCCTGGCACGAGCGCATGGCGCATGGCCTGGTCGCGCGCACCACGATCGATGGCGAGCTCGTGATCGGCGAGGTCGCCGGCCTCGATCCCGATGGCTCGCTGATGCTGCGCGACGATCAGGGCAAGGTTCGGCGGATCCACTCCGGCGATGTCGAAGTGCTCCGGCCCACGGCGATCGGCAGCGGTCCGGTTGCACCCGCGAACGCGTGCTAGCACCACTGGATGGATCGCAGGATCGTGCTTGTTGGTGGCGCCGTGGTGGCCGCCGCCGCGATCGTGCTCGCGATCAAGCTGCGCGGCGCTACCGACGCTCTCCCCGGGTCGCGCGGACCCGCTCCCGAACCGACGATCATCGAGCAAGGCACCCCGAGCCGCGCGGGGCAGGGCGGCACTCCCAGCAGTTCGGAGACGGTCTCGGAGACGGTCACCGAGCCGGCTCGCGTCCGCGATCATCGAACCGGGGATCGCGTCGCCTACGATCCCGATGCCCGCACGGGTGAGAAGCGCACGGCGCAGCGGTTGCCAGCCGACCTCGTCCACACCCTCAGCAAGCAGCTCGAGGCCGCGATGGTCGAGTGCACGACACGGGTCGCCGCCGATGCCCGAGGTCCCAAGCCCGGCGTCACGGGTGCGGTGTTCGTCGACGTGGCCGATGGATCCCTGCAAGTCAGCGAGACCGCGATCGAGCTACGTGATCTCCTCGGCGACGCCGCGGTCACTGCCAAGGAATGCATCCAGGCACGCTGGGTCGGCCAGACCACGCCGGCGCCGGGCGCCGTGGCAACGACGCACTACGAGATCAGCGTCGTGTTCGCCGTGCCTTCACGCTGATCTCCGCGATTCGATTTGCTGGCGTGTCGCGCGTGCGTCACCTCGATGACGCACTGATAGTGCATGTCACGTCGTGCCCGCGCAGAATCGGGCGACGGCGTAGTAATCCACGAACAAGGCTGTTCGGTCGATGCACCCCCCCACGCACCTGTGTATAGTCGCGCGCGCCATGAGCCGGCCGCGATATTCTCGATGGATCCTCGGGGTCTTGCTCGTCGGCAGTCTGGTGTCGAGCATCGGCTGTTCGGAGCTGGACGCCCGCGGTGCGAACCGCAAGGGCAACCGGATGTTCCGCGAGGGCAAGTTCGCCGATGCGGCGGCGCTCTACGAGACCGCCATCAAGGTCGTCAAGGACGAGAAGGTCGAATACAACATCGGCCTCGCGTACTCGAAGCTGTTCCGCGCCGGGGCCGATGATCTGGTCCTGCTCGCCGAGAAGTCCGAGTCGGTCTGCACGCTGATCCCGGGCGTCGAGACCACCAGCCGCACGGTCTGCGTCAAGAATGACCCCGCGGAAGAGGATCGCACCTACGTCAAGTGCACCCAGGATCCGAAGGACGTCACCTGCGGCTCGAGCGGCACCTGCCAGAAGATCGATCTCTGCGCGATCAAGAACGAGAAGCTGGTCGAGCTGTCGGCGAGCCACCTCGACCTCTGGATCGAGAAGCAGCCGCCCGACGAGGAGCTCAAGGCGAAGAGCGCCGAGGTCGGTAAGGAGATCGACAAGGTCGAGAAGCAGATCGCCGAGGCCGAAGCCGAGATCGAGAAGCAGGTCGATGCCACCACCGGCGCCGTCAAGGACAAGGCCGCGTGGAACGAGGCGACCCAGCGCAAGGCGAACGCCGACGAGCGCGTCAAGGCGCTCCGCGATGACCGCGACGAGGTCGAGCTCAAGTTCAAGATGCGCGAGCTGATGACGCAGCTCTGGCTCGACTCGCAGAACTTCAAGGCGGCGCTCGGCTACTGGAGCAAGCGGCTCGACGCGAAGCCCACCGACGTCGACGCGATGGGCATCCTCGCCGGCATCAACCTCAAGGCCGGCGAGTGGCGCAAGGCCATCGAGTGGTACGTAAAGGTCGCAGACGCCTCGGCGGACACACTCAACAAGATCCAGGCCTATGGCTTCATCGGCAACGTGGCCTGGTCGAAGCTCAACTCGAAGACGCTCCCCCCAGACGAGGCGCTGGACCTCGCGGACCTCGGCGTCGGCGCGCTCCAGAAGGCTGCGGCCCTCGCGCCTAAGAACACGAGATTCATCAGCTTACAGGCGTCCCTGATGAACTTTCGCGCGCTCACCCACGGTGCCTCTTGGGCGTCGGCCATCGATCGGGCAAGCTCTCAAGATCTTAAGGGCCTGATGGACGTTGTTTCCGGGAAGGCGCCAGCCAAGCCCCCGGTCGAGCAGACCCCTGCACCCGGTACCAAGCCTCAAACGCCTGGGACCGGTTCTGGATCTCAGACCAAGAAACCTTCTAACGGCTGACGCACCCGGAGACAGCCGATGACTAAACGACCGATCACAGACGACGACAAGACCACCCCGTTCCTGCGCGACGAGGCTCCTGCCGGTGCAGCCGTGGGGGCTCCTCGCTCAGCCTCTTCCGGCGACCCAGCTCCGGTCAACATCCACGTGCAACCCGACCTCGACGTCGGCGCGCCGATCATGGCCGGCAAGATGATCGTGGGCTCCTCGTTCAAGAACGCGAAGCTCGGCAACAAGATGCCGCGCTGGGCGATGCCGGTGATCGTGTTCGTCGTGCTCGTGCACGTCGGCTTCATCGGCGGTTCGTGGGCCAGCTCGATCTGGCAGCTCGAGCGCCTCGATCGACCGAAGGGTGCGAAGTTCGATATCGCCGTCGCACCGGCGCCTCCTCCTCCTCCCCCTCCTCCCCCGGGCAGCACGCGTCCGCAGACCGAGGTGAAGGTCAAGCCGAAGAAGACGGTGAAGGACATCGTCCAGCCGGTGAAGATGGAGAAGCAGGAACAGAAGGCCGTCGACTCCGGCCCGGCCGGCGATCCGAACGGCGAGGTCGGTGGTGAAGAGGGTGGCGTCGCCGGCGGTATCGTCGGTGGCGAGGTCGGTGCACCGCCTCCTCCGCCTCCTCCCCCGCCGCCTCCCGCTCCACCGCAGAACGTGCCGCCCACGCTGCTCGAGGGCTCGCGGCTGTCCGGCGACAAGAACATCATCCCGAACGACGTCACCAAGACCGAGATCCAGCGCTCGGGCAAGGACAAGATCGTCGGCAGCTACAAGCTGTGCATCACCGTCGACGGCGGCATCGCCTCGATCACGCAGCTCAAGAGCACGGGCTTTGGCGCCTACGACGCGAAGATCCAGGGCGAGATGCGCAACTGGCGTTACAAGCCCTACCTCGTCAACGGCAAGGCCGTGCCGGTCTGCACCGCCGTCACCTTCATTTACTCGCAGAAGTAAGTCACCACCTCAGCAGGAACGTGCCGCATGGGAATCGACCTTCAAGAGATCTGGGAACACATGAGCTGGGTCGTCAGGATCATCACGATCATGATGCTCGGCATGTCCGTGTGGATGTTCTACATCATCGCGGAGCGGCTCCTGACGTATCGCGCGGCGAGCGACCAGAGCATTCGCTACGTCCAGGCACTCGGCGAGTACCTGCGGCAGCACAAGGTCAACGAAGCGTTGACCGGCGCGCGCTCGATGCAGAAGAGCCCCGTCGCGCGGACGATGGAGGCCGGTCTCGCCGCCCTGATCCAGGGTCGCGAGGCGCTCAAGACCGAGGGGCCCGATGACGTCGGGAACTTCGATCTCGTCGACTCCGTGAACCGCGCCTTGGAGCGTGTCAAAGAGCGCGAGACCTCGAACCTCAAGAAGGGGCTGTCGTTCCTCGCCACGGTCGCCTCGGCGACGCCGTTCATCGGCCTCCTCGGGACCGTCATCGGCATCCTCGGGACGTTCCAGATGCTCCGCGGTGGGCAGGTCGGGATCACCGAGATCGGCCCGAAGATCTCCGAAGCCCTGGTGTCCACGGCACTCGGCCTCGGCGTCGCGATCATCGCGGCCATGGCGTTCAACTACTTCACGTCGCGCGTCGAGCAGTACGTGATCGACATGAACGACGTGTCGTCCGAGTTCATCGACTACGTGCTCCGCGAGGGCCGGTCGTAACGATCGGATTCCCATGTCCGATACCGGTAAACAGGGTCACCAGCATCGCCGCTGGCGAATCTCGGGCAAGAGGCTCGAGGTCGCCGGGGTGAAGAATGACATCAACGTCACGCCTCTCGTCGACGTCATGCTCGTGCTCCTCATCATCTTCATGCTGATGACGCTGGTCATGGGCCGTGGCCACGACGTGAAGTTGCCGCAGGCGAAGAACTTCTCCGAAGAGAAGGACAAGAACCAGCCGGTCGTCACCATCGCGTGCAGCGACGAGTCGTGTGCGACGGTGGACCTGTTCGTAGAGAAGAACCGGCTCGGCCCGGTGTCTCCTGCCACCCTCAAGGAGATGCAGGACCGCGTCGAGACCCACTGGAAATCGCCGCTGACCGTGCAGGCCGGCGGCGCCGGGCGGATCTTCTTCAAGGCCTCGAACCAGGTGACCTACGACAAGGTCTACCCGGTCCTCGAGTACATGAACAAGACCATGGCTATCTCGCAGGTCGACATCGCGATCGCGAAGGGCGGAGACAAATAGCCATGGGGATGTCATCCGGCGGACATAAGAGCGGACCCTCCTCGGAGATCAACGTCACCCCGTTGATCGACGTCCTGCTCGTGCTCCTCATCATCTTCCTCGTGGTCATGCCGATCATGATGAAGATGGAGACGCTGACGATCCCGCGAAAGATCGACGACAGCCAGGAGCAGCCCGACAAAGACGCGTCGATGTTGAACCTCAAGGTGATGGTCACCGGCGACGTCGTCTACAACGACGGCAACTCGGACGAAGTGATCAAGGCGGCGGACCTGCTGGGTCGCCTGCGCCCGAAGATCGAGGGGCTCAAGGCGGGCATCGAGAAGGTCGTGTTCGTCGACTTCGAGGACGGCGTGCCCTGGAACACCGTCGTCGGGACGATGGATCAGATCCGCGGCCTCGCGACCGACTCGAACCACGACGACGTCAAGGTCGCACTCAAGGTTCGCGACGACAAAGACAAGGCCGCGGCGCCTCAATAGCTGCTCGATCGCTGCTCGATCGCTGCTCGATCTGCCCGATCGCTGCCCGATCGCTGCTCGATCGCTGCCCGATCGCTGCCCGGTCGGTCCGGCTCGACTCGCCCACGTCTCCGTGGGCTGATTTATTTTCGGGGACGCGGTGGACCACCGCAGCTGGCGACTCGAGTAGCCTGCGACACCTCGATCGAGGTCCGTCCTTCGCAGTTGGGACCCCTCGGGGGCAGGTTGTCGTGCGGAACCTCTCGTTTCAGATCCCTGCGACACGGGTTAGAGACTGCCCCTCACCAGTTTCCTCGGCGTTGTCACGGCGGGTGATCACACAGTCGTTCCCCGTCGAGAGATGGCTCTGATACGAAGGCTTGACAGCCTTCACTCGCGGTTAGTACAAGCGGTCGAATTTTCTGCGTCGTAGTGCTCACGCCACGCGCGTTTGGGAGGAGCAAAAAAGACTATGCAAACGGTGACGAAGTTGATGTTGGGATTCGGTGTCGCGCTTGGCCTTGCGGCATGCACCGATACCGAGAGCACGACGGACCTGAACCCCGTCGGTCCGCCGATGTTGCGGCAGGTCCGTCTGAACAATAAGACGATCAATGTCGACGGCAGCTCGTCGAACAAGACCGTGTTTGCGTTCGGTTCGCACGAGCTCGCCGAGCCCGACGAGCTGAAGTCGAACCAGGTGACCAGCGCGGTCGCGGTGACCAACAAGCTCCGCCTCGTGATCGACGAGCTCCTCATCGGCAACAGCCTCGAGGAGATCGCGTGTCGCTCGGCCGTCGATGACGACGCGTTCGCGCGGGTGCCCATCGGCGCCACGCCGGATGACGTCGCGGCCTGCTCGGTCGCCGATGACGTCCTCTCGAAGGCGTGCACGGGCCCCACCGCGGTCTGCATCTGTCAGATCGCGGGTGGCTGCATCTCGTCCACCGGCGTCGCGATCGCCGAGGGCGCCCCCGTCGGCGTGCTCGACATCAACCAGGACGGCGCCACTGATGACACCCAGTTCATCAACGGCTCGGTCGGTCTCGTGTGCGGCGACATCGACGTTCCCGTCAACCTCGAAGGCAGCTACTGGCAACCCTCGGGCGATCAGAACCGCCCGGCAGTCGGCGGCTTCGAGGCGCTCGGTCCGGCTGTCGTGTTGGCGCCGGACGGTCCGCTCCCCACCAACCTCGATTGCCACGTCACGTTCGCGTCGGATGTCACCGACAAGCAGGGCATCCAGGTCTGCGCGCCGCCCGACGGCGACGTCACGCAGGACTGCACGCCGGGCAACATGGATGCGTTCACGTTCCGCACCGAGGTCCTCAACCTCAAGGTCGTGTCGTTCACGGCCGGCGCGACGGGCGTCCCGCGCACCGCGCCGATCCTGCTCCAGGCGACGGTGCCACTGAAGGACACTGTCACGACGGTCGGCGCCATCACGCTGGTGCCCGCGGCCGGCGCGGCTCCCGCGTTCACCGTCGCGTTCGACCCGGCGATGAACCAGATCGTCCAGGTTCGCCCCACCCAGCTCCTCGCGGACACCGAGTACACGCTGACGGTCACGGCAGGCGTCACCGACACCTACGGCCAGCCGCCCCCGGCTCCGTTGGTCACCACCTTCACCACCGGCGCTAACTGAGAAGAGAAGCGAGAACCACCATGAAGACGAACAACAAGCTTCTCCTCGCGATGGCGATGCTCGGACCATCGCTCCTCGGCACGCAGCTCTACCAGACGCAGGTCGCGATCGCGCAGAGCGCGACCGCCGGCGCGATCCAGGGCACGGTCACGGACAGCAAGACGGGCGAGAAGCTCGTCGGCGTCACCGTCACGGTGACCTCGACCTCGCTCCAGGGCGCGCAGACGGCCATCACCGACGAGAAGGGCTTCTACAAGATCTCGCCGCTGCCGCCGGGTGACTACCTCGTCACGTTCTACTACCTCGACCTCACCGTCGAGCGTACGGGCGTCGGCGTCGGCGTCAACCGCACCACCCCGGTGTTCCAGAAGCTCGATCAGGGCAAGGCCGGCGGCGAAGTCGTCAAGATCACGGACACCGCTCCGACGATCGACCCGACGTCGACCACGCAGGGCATCACGATCGACAAGAACTACATCAAGAACATCCCGGTCCCGGGCCGCACGTTCGAAGCGGCGCTCGGTGCCGCGGCTGGCTCGCAGGGCGACGGCGTCGGCATCTCGTTCTCGGGCTCCTCGTCGCTCGAGAACCAGTACTACGTCGACGGCGTCAACACGACCGGCCTGACCTTCGGCACCGTCGGCTCGCCGGTGATCAACGACTTCATCGAAGAGATCGAAGTCATCACGGGCGGCTATAACGCCGAGTTCGGTCGCGCGACCGGCGGCGTGATCAACGTCGTCACCAAGTCCGGCTCGAACGAGTTCAAGGGCTCGGTGTTCGGCTACTTCCAGCCGGGCATCTTCACCTTCAACAGCGAGCGTACGCCGACCAACGCGACGTCGATCGACGCCAGCGCGGACGTCGCCTACGACGCCGACTTCGGCTTCGAAATGGGCGGTCCGATCGTCAAGGACAAGCTGTGGTTCTACGTCGGCTTCGCGCCGGCGTTCTCGAAGGTGGACATCACCCGGACGATCAAGAGCCAGACAGACTGTCGCGCGCTCCAGACGAACGGCACGCTGTCGGCCTGCGATACCCGCCTCGCGGCGCAGGGCGGCTTTGCCGACGGCGCGGCTGATGTCGATCCGGAGACCGGCTTCTTCATCACCAAGGATATCGACAGCGAGATCCGTAGCAACACGTCGCTCAACTACAACATGCTCGGCAAGATCAACTACGCGTTGAACTCCGAGAACCAGGGCCAGCTCGCCATCCAGGCGTTGCCTGGCTCGTCGAAGCGCCCGGGCGTCTTTGGTCCGCAGGAGTCAGGCTTCAAGACCAGCCAGCTGACCACGGACATCTCGGCGAAGTGGACGTCGAAGTTCAACGACAACAAGACCGAAGTCGAGGCCGTGATCGGTTGGCACCGTGACTACTTCGACGTCAAGTCGTTCAACGGAACGCTCGCGAACGAAGCGCGGCAGGTGCTGTTCAACGGCAGCCTGGGGTTGTGGGCGCCGACGGGCGCCGGCACCGGGATTCCCGAGAGCCAGAAGACGATCGACGGTTGCCGCAACATGGACCAGCCGGGCGGCGGCAACGACGAGTTCCCGTTCATCGACAACTGTCCGATGGACTCCTCGGCCTACGTGATCGGTGGCCCGGGCTCGCTGACGCGTGACACCGAGCAGCGCCGCAGCGCGCGCCTCGGCGTGACCCAGCGCCTCAAGGCGGCGGGCAGCCACGAGTTCAAGGCCGGCGTCGACATCGAGGACAACCTCTCGGACAAGTCGCGTGCCTTCTCGGGCGGCGGCTTCCTCCAGAACTCGGTCGGCAACGCGGTGTTCGTCGACCGGTTCGTCCAGCTTCAGGGTGCGACGCAGATGGACGACCCGCGGTTCGATAACACCTGCACCTCGATCGTGCCCGATCCGGATCCGGATCCGACGGACATGTTCCCGACTGGCTCGCCCAAGCCGGTGACGTGTGACTTCATCGGTGGCACGCTCGATTCGCCGGGCGCCCGCATCAAGGGCAACACGCAGAACTGGGCCGCGTACCTCCGGGACTCGTGGCAGATCCAACCGAACCTGACGCTCAATGTGGGTCTCCGCTACGAGGAGCAGCGCCTCCGCTACGCTGACTTCCTGCAGGGCCAGGATGATCCGTTGACGGGTAACCCCCTCGGCAAGAACGCGATGACGCTGCAGGGCAACTTCGCTCCTCGCCTCGGCATCCTGTACGACTGGACGAAGGAAGGTCGCTCGAAGGTCTATACGCACTGGGGCCGGTTCTACGAGTCGATCCCGATGGACATCAACGACCGCTCGTTCGGCGGCGAGATCACCTATCGCCAGCGCTTCAACACGGCGGGTCCGACGTGCGGTGAAGCCGATCCGGCCCTCGGTGGCCCGAACGGTAACGGCTGCCTCGATCCGGCGCTGACTTCGATGGCTGACTCCAGCCAGCTGATCGGTGCCAGCGGCGTGTTGATCGCCCCTGGCATCAAGTCGCAGTACATGGACGAGATCATCGCGGGCTTTGAGTACGAGATCCTCGAGGATCTCAAGGTCGGCGTCTCCTACCAGAACCGCCGCCTCGGCCGCGTCGTCGAGGACGTCTCGACAGATGGTGCGTCGACGTACATCATCGCCAACCCGGGCGAATGGGCGCAGTCCGAGCAGACCAAGCTCGAGAACCGCATCGCGGTGGTCGACGGCGTCTGTTCTTCAGAGGGTCCGTCGTCGCAGTCCTGCATCGAGCGCGACCGGTTGACCCGTGACCTCGGCATGTTCAAGGGCATCCGTCAGTTCGACAAGCCGAGCCGTGACTACAACGCGCTCCAGTTCACGCTGACCCGCCGGTTCTCGAAGCAGCTCTACATCCAGGGCTCGTACACGTACTCGAAGACCGCGGGTAACTACGGTGGTCTGATCTCGTACGACAACGGCCAGATCGATCCGAACATCTCGTCGCAGTACGATCTCATCGAGCTGCTCGCGAACCGCGTCGGACCGCTGCAGACGGACCGCCCGCACTACATCAAGCTCGACGGCTACTACACGTTCGACTTCAAGAAGTCGGGCTCGCTGACGGTCGGTGCTCGCCTCCGCGCGCTCTCGGGCACCCCGACCAACGCCCTCGCTGGTCACTACCTGTACGGCGGCAACGAGTCGTTCCTCCTGCCACGCGGTCAGCTCGGCCGGACGGACTTCGAGCACGGCCTCGACATGCACTTCGGCTACGGCAAACAGCTGTCGAAGAACTACAAGGTCGAGGTGTTCCTCGACGCCTTCAACATCTACAACCGCCAGGGCCAGGCGAACCTCGAGTCGAACTACGCGCCGACGTTCAAGCTGTCCGGCCCGGGCGGCGGTGGCGGCACGCAGCAGAACGCCAACCCGGTGTCGGGTGGCACGTACGAGGACCTGATCTTCGTCAAGACGATCGACGATACGGGTAAGGAGACCAACATCCCGATCGGTACCAACCCGAACTTCCGCAACACCACGTCTCGCTACGCTCCGGGCAACGCCCGCATCGGCGTCCGCCTGACCTTCTAAGCTCTCCCTGAGAGTGTTGTGATGCCGGCCGAGTGCCGGCGTCGTTGTTTTCGGTGCGTTAGAACTGAGCTCTGGTTTGCGCCGTTGGAGCATCGCGCTCGAGCGTTGCGTGGTCAGAGGGTCGCCAACTCGCCAAGCGAGGCCCGCCAAGGCTCGCCAAAGGATCGATCAATCAAGCCGCGCCGCGGTGACCGGCCGTATAGATCTCTCCAGTTCTGTCGACGCTGAGGGCGTCGACAGAAGGCGGGCTTGCACGAGCGCTCTCGTCCGGCGCCTCAACGCCGGGCTTCGCGACGGACGAACTTGGGCGTTCTCGTCGAAGAATGTTGAACGTCGGGATCCGGGTTGAAGATCGTTTGGCGCCCCTTGGCGGGTCGCGTTTGGCGATTTGGCGACCCTCTGACGTTGGAGTGCAATCCTGCGGCGGTGAGCGCAATCCTGGAGCTGTCCCAGACGGTTGGAGCGCAGCGCAGACGCATTCCGCGAACGAGGATGTTTGGATAGACAGCGTTCGAGCGCGATGCTCGAGCGCAATCCAACGGCGTAACCCAGAGCTCAGTTCGACCAGCGGATCTTCGGACCGGCTGAGCGTGCACGGGTCACGGTTCGGATCGGTCGCCCGGTGGCGGTCGGCGTCGGGTGGCGCGCGCCCTCGCCCTGTCAGAGCGCGGTGGTATCAACGGGGAGGTGCACGGGCTGAACGAAGAACAACGCGCTGCCGTCGACCACGGTGACGGGCCGCTCATGGTCCTCGCCGGGGCCGGGACGGGGAAGACGCGCGTGCTCGTACAACGGATCGCGCGCTTGGTCGAGAGCGGCGTGGCGCCGTGGGAGATCCTCGCGGTCACCTTCACCAACAAGGCGGCCGGGGAGATGCGGCATCGGCTGCGCGAGCTGATGGGCGAGGCGGCCGATGCGATGTGGATCGGGACGTTCCACTCCACCTGCGCGCGCTTGCTGCGGCGGTTCGGCGAGAAGATCGGGTTGCCTCGGAACTTCGTGATCTTCGACGACGACGATCAGGTCAAGGCGATGGAGCGGCTGCTCAAGGAGACGGGGCTCGATGCGCAGGTCTCGCCGCGCACGATCCTGTCGCGGATCGATCGGGCGAAGAATCGCGGCGTCGATCCGAGGTCGATCAAGGTCGGGATCTACGACGAAGAGGTCGAGCGGCTGTATCCGATGTACCAGGATGCCCTCGCGCGCGAGCACGCGGTCGATTTCAACGACCTGCTGCTGAGGGTGATCGATCTGTTCGACGCCTCGATCGCCGGCGAGCAGGTGGGCAAGGTGCTGCGCACGCGGTTCCGGCACGTCCTGGTGGACGAGTTCCAGGACACCAACCAGGTGCAGTACGACCTGGTCAGCAAGTTCGCGGGGGTGACGCGCAACCTCACGGTGGTCGGCGATGATGATCAGTCGATCTATGCGTGGCGCGGGGCCGAACCGAAAAATCTGTTGGAGTTCGATCGCGAGTTCCCGGACGCCCGGGTGATCAAGCTGGAGCACAACTATCGATCCACGCAGACCATCCTCGATGCCGCGAACGGCGTGATCCAGAAGAACCGGGACCGCCACGACAAGGCCCTGTGGACGGACAAGGGCATGGGGGACAGCCTCGAGCTCTATCAAGCGGGTGACGAGCGCGGCGAGGCGTACTTCATCGCGCAGTCGATCCGGCGGCTGATCGACGACGGGCCGCACTCGCCGAGCGACATCGCGATCCTGTACCGGACGAACGCGCAGTCGCGCGTGCTCGAGGAGCATCTCCGGGCGGCGCGGGTCCCGGCGAAGGTCGTCGGCGCGGTGTCGTTCTTCGAGCGCAAGGAGGTCAAGGACGCGATCGCGTACCTCCGCTTGCTCGCCAACCCCGCAGCGGACTCGGCGTTCGAGCGGATCGTCAACGTCCCGCCCCGGGGCATCGGGGATACCACCGTGGAGCGGCTACGTGCGGCCGCGCGTGCGAACGGCACGGGCTTGCTCGATGCAGCGCGGCTCGCGGCGCGCGAAGGCGTGGCCGGGCTGACCACGGCACCGCGCAAGAAGCTGCAGAGCTTCGTCGAGCTGATCGATGGCCTGATCGACGTGATCCAGCAGGGTGCGTCGGTCGGCGAGACGATCATCCAGGTGGTCGATCGCAGCGGGCTACGCGCGAAGCTCGAGGCCGAAGCCTCGGCAGAGTCGCGCGATCGGCTCGACAACCTCGCCGAGCTCGTGTCCACCGCCACGGACTACGACGACGAGTCGGGTGCGCCAGGCGACGAGACGGACGATGGACCGGCGCTGACGGCGGTGGACGGCTTCCTCGAGCGAGTCGCCCTCGCGTCCCCCAGTGATCAAACCACGGGCGAGCAGGTCGTGCTGATGACGATCCACATCGCGAAGGGGCTCGAGTGGCCCATCGTGTTTCTCACCGGCATGGAGGATGGACTGTTCCCGTCGCTGCGCGAGCGCGAGGGTACGTCCGAGGATGCCGCGCTCGAAGAGGAGCGCCGGCTCGCGTACGTCGCGATCACGCGCGCCCGCGAGAAGCTATGCCTGACCCACGCGCGCACGCGGCGGCAGTGGGGCGAGATCCGGATCCAGGGTCCGTCGCGCTTCCTCGGGGACATCCCCACCGGCTGCTTCGGACAGAAGTCCTCGCGAGCGCCGCAGCCCTCGCTGGTCCCGCGTGGGCCGCGCCTCGACTCGATGGACGACCAAGCGTCGCCGGCCGCGAGCGGGCAATGGCGTCAGCGCAAGCTGCCGGCCGCACGTCGCCTCCAGAACGAGTTCGATCAGCGCTCGTACGATGACGAGCCGGTGTTCCACGTCGACGACGAGTCACCGTCGACGGGCCTCCTCGTCGGCACCAGCGTCTCGCACTCCACGCTCGGGGTCGGTCGCGTGGTCGCGATCGCGGGCACCGGGCGAGACCAGAAGGTCGTCGTCGACTTCGGCACGCTCGGTCGCAAGACGGTGTTCGCGCGCTTCCTCGCGGCGGACGCCGCCGGCGACGATCTCAACTGACGCGCCAAGCAACAGCATGCTGGCGTTCGGCACGGCTTGGTGCTCCCGCTGATCGCCTTGGTGCTCGCGTTCGCGATGAACGACAAGCATGTCCGGACCGGACGCGCGTCCCACGCTCGCACCTGCGCGCGGGTTTACTTCGGGGTTACTTGGTTTGAGTCAGGCGCTCGAACCGGCGCGACACGATCGGGATCCGGAGGACGAGCGATGGCGAGCTGCGTTGCCGTCGCTGCGCGGGTGTCCGAACGCCGGACAGTTACGCCGGACAGTTACTCGGGCATCTTCTCGGTGATCACGGCGACCTTGATCGCGGCGCGATTGCGCCAGACCTCGACCTCGGTCGCCTTGCCGACCGGCGTGGTCGAGACCAGCCACGGCAACGAGCGGTGGTCGACGGGGCGATCGCCCCACTTCAAGATCACGTCACCGGTGCGCAGCGTCGAGCGCGCCGCGGGAGAGCCGGCCTTGACCTCGGTGACCAGCGCGCCCTGCGGCTGAGGGAGGCCGAGGTTCTGTGCGAGCTCGGTGGTGATCGGCTTGACCAGCACGCCGAGCCAACCGCGCGCGACCTGTCCGTAGTCGCGGAGCGCGTCGAGGATCTCGCGCACGCGATTGATCGGGACGACAAACGACAGCTCGTTCGAGCCGCGCTCCGCCGGGGCGATCGCCATACCGACCACCTGACCCGCGGTATCGATCACCGGCCCGCCGGAGTTGCCGCGATGGATCCGCGCGTCGGTCTGGAGGTACGCGCGATAGCCGAGCGTGGGCCCTTGAACCAACGAGCCACCCTCTCGACCGGTCGCCGACACGATGCCCGCGGCAGCCGTGACCTCGTCACCGAACGGATTGCCGAGCGCGACGATCCACTCGCCGACTTGGACCTGATCGGAGTCGCCCATGCGGAGGGCGTGCAGGCGCGGCACGTCGATCTGGAGCAGCGCGAGATCGAGGCGCGGATCGCGACCGAGGACCTTCGCAGGTGCTTCGGTGCCATCGGGCAGCACGACCCTCAAGTTGCCGGCCTCGATCGTGGCCGCGCCATCCTTGCCGGGTGACGCGACGGCCGCGATGATGTGGTCGGTGGTCAGCACGAAGACGCCGCGCGACTCGACCAGGAAGCCGGTGCCGAGCGAGACGTCCGCGACCGAGTCCGGTGCTCCGGGGAACATCGACGCGGGACCCGACTTGACCGGCGACGTGGCGCGGATCGCGACCACCCCATGCTTCGCGCTCGCGACCAGATCGACGAACGATCCCGGCGCGCTCGGGTAGAGCAGGCGGGCCTGCTGGGGATTCACCGACGGTGCGAGCCGGCCGCCATCTGCGGGAACCTCGCGCTCGCGGCACGCGCTGCCGAGGAGCGAGGTCACGATGACCAGCGCGACGCGTGACCTCACGTCGCGTGGACCTTCTTGTTCGCATCCACGAAGGCGACTCGCAGGTCGTAGATCAAGCTGGCGATCAGCTTGGTCTCTGTCTCGTCGAGGTTGCCCTTGGTCTTCTGCTCGAGCATGGCGAGCAGGTCGATGAAGTAGCGAGCCACCTCGAGATCGGCCGGTTGCCGTTCGCCGTCGGGCCCGGGGACGATACCGAGCGCGACCTGGACCGTCGACGCCGTCGACAAGACGTAGGTAGAGAAGTCGACCGGGCCGAGAGCTCCGGGTTGGTCCGCCATGAGGCGAACATATACCCAATCCCCGAGCCCACCTCGGCTGACCTCGACCTTCCAGCATCGGAGGAAGCGCTCCTCCGAGTTGCTCCGGCATCGTCTGCCCGTACGGCGTTGACGATGCGCCTTCCGCCGGCCTTAGCTGCAACGGCACGATCAACGAGAACCTCGCCGAGTGGGGCGAAGGCACGATCCCGAACGGCAGCGACGACAGCCGTGATTTCTCGGCTCGTCGACATCATGCTCGATGGTTCAGCTGGACCGGCACCCACGTCGCCTCGATCAGCCGTTCGCGTATGCGCTCCACGAGCTCGTCCGTCGCCACCCGCTGACCGAACCATTCCCCTGGGCGTGGGAACGACGCAGGCGAACGCAGTCCAGGGTGGTGGTTTGTTCCATCGGAACGCGGGGTTGATCTCGGGCCCGGGCATCTCTCCACGGGCACCCGGGGGTGATCTGTGTAATCGTTGAGCTGCTCATGGATACCCTGCGCGATCCATTTCCCCCGGCGTCCACCACCACGGCCTCGAGTGAGCCATCTCCCGCCGGGACCCTACCGGGCGCCGGCTCGGGACCGGTCTCGCTGCGCAGCGAGGTGCCCGCTGGCGTGGCCGAGAAGCCCGAGAAGAAGCCGCTCGACGTCAACGCGCTGACCGAGGAGGTCAAGGTCACGAGCGCGTTCCTCGATGACGTGTTCGCGCAGGTCGGCAGGGTCGTCGTCGGCCAGCGCGACATGATCGAGCGCGTGCTGATCGGCCTGCTCACCGGCGGTCACTGCTTGATCGAAGGCGTGCCTGGGCTCGCGAAGACGCTGACGGTGCGCACGCTCGCGCAGACGATCAACGCGAGCTTCTCGCGCATCCAGTTCACGCCCGATCTGATGCCCGCCGATATCACGGGCACCACGATCTACAACATGAACACCGGCCTGTTCACGCAGAAGCGCGGGCCGCTGTTCGCGAACCTCGTGCTCGCCGACGAGATCAACCGCGCACCCGCAAAGGTCCAGTCGGCGCTGCTCGAGGCGATGCAGGAGCGCCAGGTCACGATCGGAGACATGTCGCATCCGCTGCCGGATCCGTTCCTCGTCCTCGCGACGCAGAACCCGATCGAGCAGGAAGGTACGTTCCCCCTGCCGGAAGCGCAGCTCGATCGCTTCATGCTGCTGATCAAGGTCAGCTACCCGACCGCAGGTGACGAGCGCGCGATGCTCGATCGGATGAGCGGGCTCGACATCCCCGAGGCGTCGGAGTGCGCATCGATCGAGCAGGTGCGGCTCGCCCGCAAGGTCGTCGGCTCGATCTACATCGACGATCGCGTGCGCGACTACATCGTCCACGTCGTCCAGGCCACCCGCCGCCCGCGCGAGTACGGCCTCGCGGAGCTCGCTCCGTTGATCGAGATCGGCGGCTCGCCACGCGCCACGCTGTGCCTCGCCTCGGCGGCGCGTGCCCACGCATTCATTCGCCACCGGGCCTACGTCACGCCCGACGACATCAAGGCGATCGGCCTCGACGTGCTTCGCCACCGCGTCGCCGTCTCGTACGAGGCGGAGGCCGAGGAGGTGTCGTCGGAGGACGTCGTTCGCCGCATCTTCGAGTACCTGCCGGTCCCGTGACGTAACCGTCGTCCAAACGCAAGACGCAAGGGAAAGGGCGCAGTCAGCACGCAATGGCACTCACGACGGCAGAGCTGTTCAAGAAGGCACGCAAGATCGAGATCGCCGCGCGCCGCCTCGTCGACGAGCAGCTGTCGGGTCAGTACCACTCCGTCTTCAAGGGCCGCGGCCTGATCTTCTCCGACGTTCGCCAGTACTACCCGGGAGACGACGTCCGCACGATCGACTGGAACATCACGGCGCGCATGAGCATGCCGCACGTCAAGCAGTACGTGGAGGAGCGCGATCGCACCGTCAACCTGATGGTCGACATGAGCGCGTCGGGTTACTTCGGCTCGCGCGGGCTGTCGAAGCGCGAGGTCGCCGCCGAGCTCGCCGCGGTAGTCGCGTTCTCGGCGATCAAGAACAACGATCGCGTCGGCCTGTTCATCGTCACGGACAAGGTGGAGCGCTTCGTGCCGCCGAAGAAGGGCCGCCGCCACGTGCTGCGCGTGATCGGCGAGATCCTCGCGTTCGAGCCGCAGGCGCGCGGCACCGATCTCGCCGCCGGCCTCGATCTGCTCAACAAGGTCACGCGCCGTCGCAGCATCGTGTTCCTGGTCTCCGACTTCCTGTCCGACAACTGGGAGAACGCCGCGAGGATCGCGCGCGTGCGCCACGAGCTCGTGCCGGTCGTCGTCGGTGATCCGCTCGAGTCCAAGCTCCCCGAGATCGGGATCGTGATGCTCGAGGATCTCGAGACCGGTCAGCTCGTCGAGATCGATACCAGCGGCTACGCCGGCAAGGACTTTCAACGTCGCGCGGCCGCGGCACAGGCAGCGCGCGCCGCGGCCCTGCGCCGACTCAACGTCGACATCGTCGAGGTCAAGACCAACGAGCCGTATGTCGACGCGTTGATCGCGTTCTTCAAGGCGCGTGCAAAGAGGATGGCGCACGCATGAGGGGCTCCCTCCGTCGTCGCGGCGCTGGGCGCGGTCTTCACGAAGCGGGCGCACGGACGAGGCGCGCTCTGCGTCGGGCCGTCGTTGCGGTCGCGCTGGTCTCGTTCGGCGCGGTCGCCCTCGCACAGCCGGATCTCAAAGACCCGTGGGGTGCAGGCTCGGGCTCGTCGGCGGACCCGGGCTCGGGCTCGACGACGGATCCTGGAACCGGATCCGCGGGCTCGTCCGCGGATCCTGGAACGGGTTCGGGCCCGAGTCCCGGAACGGGCTCGGCCACGGATCCAGGCACGGGTAGCGGCACCGGTAGTGGCAGCAATGGGACCGGAGGCGGTAGCGCCGGAGGCGGCAGCGCCGGCAGTGGCAGCGCCGGAGGCGGCAGCGCCGGCAGTGGCAGCGGCAGCGCCTCCGGGCCACGCATCATTCAAGTCCCGACCGATCTCAACGCGCCGAACGTCAACGCCGCGGCGAGCCCGACCGAGGTTCGACTCGGGGGCAAGTTCACGGTGTTCGTCACCGCGACGTTCAACGTCGGTGTCGAGGTGAATCTACGCGAGCCGCTCGATCTCGGGCCGGCATTCGAGGTCACCCGCCGGCTGTCCGAGGACAAGCCGACCGGCGATGGCCGCACGGTGCGCGAGTGGCAGCTCGAGGTGATCGCGTGGGAGCTCGGCGATCTCAAGGTGCCGCCGATCGCCGTCACGTTCACCTACGGTGGCAAGGCCGATCAGGTGATGACCAACGCGTCGAACCTGCGCGTCACCGGCGTGCTCGGCGACGTGATCGACGATCCGAAGACGATGCGCGGCGATGCCGCGCCGACGGATCTGCTGTCGCGCGACTGGTTCTGGCTCTACGTCGCGATCGGCTCGGTGGTCGGCCTCGGGTTGTTGATCACGTTGATCGCGTACCTCCGCAGTCGCCGCCGTCGGGTGGCGCTGGTCGGTGGGGTGATCGCCGTCCCCCGCAAGTTCGACACGGCCGGTGATCGCGCGCTCCACAAGCTGAAGGAGATCGAGGCGTCGGGAATCCTCGAGCGCGACGACGATCGCAAGCGGGGCTACGCCGAGATGGTCGAGGTGATCCGCGAGTACATCGGCAGCCGCTATCGCGTCGCCACGCTCGACCTCACCACGCTCGAGCTGATCACCAAGATCGCGAAGCTCGCGTCGGAGACCGAGCAGGAGCTGATCCTGCGCTGGCTCGAGCGCTGCGACATCGTCAAGTACGGCGGGCTCGTGGCCACCGCCCTGGATGCGACGAAGACGCTCGAGGAGGCTCGCGCGCTGGTGGTCACGACCACGACGATGCCCCTGGTCTCGAAGCCCGTACCGAAGGTCGACGAACCGCCCGCACACACGCCCGCACCAAGACCGGTCGCCTCGAACAGGAGCCCGTACGCGCCACCGGATCCGTCCGAGGACGAGGCCACCACACGGTTCGACAAGAGTTCGGGACCCGGTCCCGAGAAGCAGGAGGACGTCACGTGAGCAAGCGCGCCGAAGAGGCTGGTGGCATCGCGTTCCTGCGCGTGATCTGGCCGTGGCTGTGGTGCGGTGCACTCGGCCTGATCCTGTGGCTGATCATTCGCAACTATCTGATCACGGAGCGCGGCCCCGAGGATCTCGAGTGGCACAGCGGGCGCGCGATCGTGCTGGTCGCCGGCGGCGCGCTGGTCGGCGTGATCGCGTTCCACTTGAACCGCCGGCGCTCGGCGTCGATGGGGTTCTCGCAGGTCGGGCTCGTCGGGGCGCGTGGCTTCGGCGCGTGGTTGTCCGACTTCCCCGGCGTCTTGCGCGTGCTCGCGGTGTGCTGCCTGTCGCTCGCGCTCGCGCGCCCCGAGACGTTCAAGACCGTCACGCACACCGAAGAATCCGTCGACATCATGATCGTGTTCGACATGTCGAAGTCGATGGAGGAGACCGACCTCCCGCGCGATCGGATGGATGCCGCGCAGCGCGTGGTCCGGCGGTTCATTCGTCGCACCAAGCAGGATCGCGTCGGCCTCGTGATCTTCGGCCAGCAGGCGATGCTGCACACGCCGCTGACCCACGACATGAAGATGCTCGAGCAGGTGGTCGCCGACCTCGCGATCGGCGATGTCCCCGAGCTCGGCACCGCGATCGGCGATGGCCTCGCGATGGCGCTCGCCGTGCTGCGCCGCTCCGACGGTCAGTGCGATCCGTCGCCCACTGCCCCGCAGACCTGCGCCGATGACTTCACCTGTGGCGCGAAGGGGTACTGCGAGGGCAAGAAGCGCAACAAGGTCGTCATCCTGCTGTCCGACGGCGACAATAACTGGGTGACCAAGTTCAACCCCGACGACGCCTCGAAGGCGGCGCGCGACATGGGCGTCCAGGTCTACACGGTCCTCGTCGGGCGCGAGGAGAGCGACCTGTTCGGCGGCATGTCCGTCAACCCGACGACGCTGCGCAACATCGCGTCGAACACCGGTGGTGAGTTCTTCCGCGCGACCGACTACGAGTCGTTCGACCGCGGCTTCCAGACGGTGCGTAGCAAGCTCGACACCGTCAAGCGGACGCGCACGGAGCGCGTCCCGAGCAAGCAGCTGTTCGTGCTGATGGTGCTGATCGCGGCGGGCCTGCTCGCGCTCGAGGCCTTGCTCTCGCACACCCGGCTGCGGAGGCTGCCATGACCCTCGGTCCGGTCCATATCGCGCACGCGCAGCTGTTCTGGCTCGCGGTGATCGGCGCGCCGCTCTATGTCTTCCTGCTGCACGTCTACGATCACGCGCGCCGCGGTGCGCTGACGCGCCGCCTCGGCGAGCTGCCGGTGCTCGGTCGCGTGATCGGCTCGGCGTCGCACGGCCGCCGGATCACCAAGGACATCCTGTTCGGGCTCGGGCTCTCGCTCGTGCTGTTCGCGGCTTCGCGCCCACAGCTCGAGGGCATGAAGAAGGTGGAGCTACGCGGCCTCGATCTCGTGCTCGCGATCGACGTCAGCAAGTCGATGCTCGTCGATGACGTCGTCCAGACAACGACGATGAAGGCCAAGCGGATCGAGGCCTCTCGGCTCGGCCGTGCCCGCGAGCTCGCGACCTCGTTGATCGAGGAGCTGCCTGGTGATCGGATCGGTCCGCTCGTGTTCGCCGGTGCGGCGACGCACTTCCCGCTCACCGAGGATCACCAGGTCGCGGTGCGCTTCCTGACGGACCTCGGGCCGACGGATCTGCCGCCGGGCTCGAACCTCGGCGAGGTGTTCCGCGTGGCGCGCTGCGTGTTGCGACCGGATCTCTACGAGGATCTCGGCTGCAAGAAGATCGGCAAGCGCGGCCACGGTGGTGATCCGTTGCGCGGTGAGAGCCTGGATCCAACGGAGACCAAGCCCGATACGAAGCTCGAACAGGAGGTCGAGCGCGGCAAGGCGATCGTGCTGATCACCGACGGCGGTGACGCGGATGCGAAGACCCTCAAGGAGGTCGCGGTCGCGAAGGAGCTCGGGATCGCGGTGTTCGTGGTCGGGATCGGCTCGCTGCGCGGCGGGGTGGTCTACGAGATCGAGCCGTACTCCGGTAAGCGGACGACGACCCCGAAGCGGATGCCCGACGGCTCGACCGTGATCTCCAAGCGCGACGACGCCTCGATGAAGGCGCTCGCCGCCGCCGCCGGCGACGAGAACCGCTACCTCCCCACCGACGAGCGCGCGCCCGAGGTCGATCTCGCGACGATGGCGATCGTCGACGCGCTGCGTGGCGTCAACCGCGGGCTCGCCACCAAATCGGTCAAGGAGATGACGGACCTCTACCAGCCGTTCCTGTTCCTGGCGTTGATGCTGCTGGTGATCGAGGTCGCCATCTCGACCCGGCGCCGGCAGAAGTATCCGGAGGCGCGATGAACACGGGTAGCCCGCACGCGTTCCCATGGCATGCTCGCCGCATGCGCCGTGGCCAGCCGCTCGAGACCAGCCAGCAGAGCTGGCAGGTCGCTCGCTACATTCTTTCTGGTGCGTTGCTGCTCCTGCTCGGAGCGTGGGACCCGCTGCGGTCACCCGATCCCGACGTCCGGCGCGGTAACCAGGCATATCAGAACGGGCAGTACGACGAGGCGCTCGCCGCGTACGACGAGGCTGCGAAGCGCGGTGATGTCGACCCCGATGGGATCGCGTACGACCGCGGCACCGCGCTGCTCAAGAAGGCCGACGCGACGAAGGATCCCGAGGCGAAGAAGAAGCTGACCGCGCAGGCGATGGAGGAGCTCAAGAACGCGGCGCAGAGCAAGGCCGATCCTCAGCTCCGCAGCAAGGCGAACTTCAATCGCGGCAACGAGCTGATGAAGCAGAACAAGCTCGAGGAGTCGATCGAGTCATACAAGCAATCGCTCCGCGATGACCCGAGCTTCGACGACGCGCGGATGAACCTCGAGCTCGCGCTGCGCAAGCGCGAGAAGCAGCAGCAGCAACAGCAGAAGGGTCAGAACGGGCAGCAGGGCAAGCAGGGCCAACAAGGTCAGCAGGGTCAACAAGGCCAGCAGGGTCAGCAGGGTCAGCAGGGTCAGCAGGGCCAGCAGGGCCAGCAGGGCCAGCAGGGTCAGCAAGGCAAGCAGGGTCAGCAAGGCCAGCAGGGCCAACAGGGCCAGCAGGGGCAACAGGGTCAGCAAGGCCAGCAGGGCCAGCAGGGCCAGCAAGGCCAGCAAGGCCAGCAAGGTCAGCAGGGCCAGCAGGGTCAACAGGGTCAACAGGGCCAGCAAGGTCAGCAGGGCCAGCAGGGCCAGCAGGGCCAGCAGGGCCAGCAGG